>JAGWBS010000007.1:0-40563 GCA_021295775.1 Pseudomonadota bacterium
CATCAGGGTGTAGATCGAGGGCGGGAAGACCGCCGCCACGGTCAGGATCAGGAAGAACGTGGGGATGCCCAGCATCAGCTCGAAGAGCCGCGACAGAACCAGGTCGACCCAGCCCCCGTAGTAGCCCGCCAGGCCCCCGAGCAGCAGTCCGACCGCCGCCTGGATGGCCACCACCACCAGGCCGATGGTCAGGGAGATCCGCACCCCGTGGATCAGGCCGGCGGCCACGTCGCGGCCCAGCGAATCGGTGCCCAGCCAGTGGTCGCCCGAGGGCGGCTCGAACACCTCTCCGGTGATGTCGACGCGCGTCGGCGAGTACGGAATCGGCGACCACCAGACCGCCTCCGCGCGCTCCGCCAGTCGCTTGAAGTCCGCGTTGCGCAGCGGCTCGGGCCACTCGACCAGGCCGAGCCAGACCCCGTAATCGCGGACCACGGGCGCGTAGCTACGGCCGTCGACCCGCATGTAGTAGGGCTTGTCGCTGGCCAGCAGGTCGGCCAGCAGGGCCAGCGCGACCAGGGCGAGCACCGTCCGCAGCCCCCAGAGGGCGCTCCGGCGCCGCCGAAACTCGCCCGCGACGCGGCGCCAGTAACTCTGTCCGCCGGCTTCGCTCACGCCGCGGCCTTCTGGAAGCTGATTCGCGGGTCGACCATGGCCAGCGCCAGATCCGCCAGCAGGATGCCGACCAGCGTGAGCAGCGAGCCGGCGGCGAAGAGCGCCTGGACGATGACGTAGTCTCGCTGCAGCACCGCCTGGTATCCGAGCTGGCCGAGTCCCGGCACGGAGAAGATGGTCTCGATGATCACCGAGCCCCCGATCAGCGCCGGCAGGATCCCGGCGAAGATCGTGATGATCGGGATCAGCGAGTTGCGCAGCATGTGCTTGAGGATCACCACGGGCTCGCTCAAGCCCTTGGCCCGCGCCGTGCGGACGTAGTCCTGGCGCGCGTTCTCGAGCATCGACGAGCGCATGAAGCGCGAGAGCGCGGCGAAGCTGGCGTAGGTCGTGCACAGCAGCGGCAGCGCCAGGTGGTGGAGGTAGTCGGCCGCGCGCCTCCACAGCGGCCAGCCGGGGTCGTAGTCGAGCGATTGCAGGCCGGCGGGGGGGAACCAGTCGAAGTAGTCCCCGCCGCAGAAGAAGATGATCAGCAGCGTGCCGATCCAGAAGGTCGGCAGCGAATACAGCATGAACACGGCCACGGTCGAGATCTTGTCGAAGGGACTGCCCGTGCGGACCGACGAATAGATCCCCAGCGGGATCGCCACCGCGTAGGTGATCAGGATCGCCAGAACGTTCAAGGTGACCGTCACCGGCAGACGCGCCTTGATCTTGTCCCAGACGGGCTGGCGGTCCTTGAGGCTCTGGCCCAGGTCGGCGCTCAGCAGCCGCCCCAGCCAGAGCCCGTATTGGACCGGGATCGGCCGGTCCAGGCCGAGTTCGCGCCGCAGCTCCTGCTTGGCCTTTGCCGCTTCCTCCAGCTTCTCGGGATCGACGCCTTCGGTCCCGGCGGCGAGCCCGCCGGCGAAGAACAGCTCGACGGGGTCTCCCGGCGCCAGCAGCATGATCGAGAATCCGATGAACGTGATCCCGACGAAGGTCGGAATCAGCAGCAGGACGCGCCGGAGCGTGTAGGCGAGCATCGCTCAGTGCCGCCCGATCCTAGTGGCGCTGCCGCGACACCGGCACCCACCACTCGTGCAAATCGCTTCCCACCCCCGGGATCCAGCGCACCCCCTCGAAGCGCCGGTCCCAGGCCTCGATCGTCTTGGGCGTGTACAGGAAAGTGTAGGGCTGCTCGGCGTAGAGGATCTCCTGGAGGCGATCGTACAGGCGCTTGCGCTCGGCGGGGTCGAACTCGACCCGGTACGCCTCCAGGATCCGGTCGGCTTCTTCGTTGCGGAAGCCGACGTAGTTCGAGCCCCCCTCGACCGCCTGGGAGGAGTGCCAGATCTGGTACAGGTCCGGGGGGATCAGGATCCCGCCGACCCAGCCGAGCACGACCGCGTCGAAGTCGTAGTTCCGGACCCGGTCGAGCATGATCGACCAGTCCAGGGAGCGGAAGGTCGCGCGGACGCCTACCCGGCCGAACGCGTCCAGGGCCGTCAACGCGACTTTCCTGCGCTGTTCGTTGCCGGCGTTGGAGATGATTTCGAACTCCAGGGGCACGCTCTCGCCGCCGATCCGCTTGTCCAGAACCCCGTCGCCGTCCGTGTCTCTCCAGCCCGCCTCGGCCAGCAGCTTGCTCGCCCTCTCCGGGTCGAAGGGCCAGGGGGCGAGCGCGGCGTTGTGCTCGGGGCGCAGGCTGGAGACCGGCGACTCCACCGGCTCGCCCAGCCCGAACAGGACTTTGTCGACGATGTTGCGCTTGTCGACCAGGTGGGAAAGGGCCTGGCGCACCCGGCGGTCGCGGAAAAGGCGGCGCTTCTGGTTCCAGCCGATGTAGCTGTAGAAGCCGCGCTGGTGAACGAACTTGTCGAAGCGCCGGGCGAAGCCCGGCGTGCCGGTCGCCCGCAGGTGCTGGATCGGGTTCAGGCCCATGTGGTCCAGGTCGCCGCGCTTGAGCGCCACCAGCGCGGCCTCGTTGTCGTTCACGATCCGGAAGACGACCCGATCGACCCAGCCGTCTTCCAGATCGATGTTCCCGGGGGCCCAGAAGTCCGGGCGCCGGCGCAGCACGATCCTCTGCCCGGTGACGAAGTCCGCCGCGGGGTCGACCAGTGCGTAGGCCCCGGGCCCCAGGGGGCGGCGTTGGAAGTCCCGGTTGAAGCGCTCGGCGAAGAGCGACGCCCGCTCCCGCTTGTCCGCGTCCAGTTCGTCCCAGGCGATCAGCTCGGCCACCGATATTCCGTCCAGCAGTCCGTCCGGGTCGTAGTAGTGGCGCGGGATCGGCGAGATGCTTCCCAGCACGTACTCGTTGCGGAAGTACACTTCCTTCAGCCGGATGCTCAGCGCGTGCTCGTCGATGACGGACGCGGCGGCGATCGAGTTGAAGTAATTGCGCGAGTGCGGGGCGGCGACCTTCGGGTGCAGCGTCGCCTTGAGGGTGAAGATCACGTCGTGGGCGGTGAACGGCACCCCGTCCGAGAAGGTCACGTCATTCCGCAGGCGGTAGACGTAGCCAAGCCTGTCCGGGGCGATCTCCGGCAGCTCGCGGGCCAGCAGCGGCTCGAGTTCGAGGGTGTCCTCGTCGATCACGTTGAGCGGCGGGAAGATCCATCGCAGCACACGGCTCGAAGTGCTGTCGTTCGACGTCAGGGGATTGAGATTCTCCGGGTCGGCGCCCAGGCGCAGCACCAGCCAGTCGCCGCGAACGGGTTCCGTCTCCGAATCCGGCAGGGGCGTGCCCGGGGCCGCCTCGTCCACGTCCCCGGCGCCGCAGGCAGCCAGGAACGCGACCAGCAACGCCCCGCGCGCCAGCGCGCCCGGGCGCGGAGGTCCGGCCTTCATCCGACTCCGTTTTCCCGCTTGCATCCTCGCCGGCTTCGCTCCATGCTTTTCTGCGTCACGCATTCATTCCCCCCGCGACACCACAATCCCCCCGACAGAGCGCGATGGACCAGGACGCCGAGGGAGGGAGTGTGCGGATCGAGACAGCCGAAGTTCAAGCCGCCACCACACGGCACGGCAGGCAGGGCGGAAGCCGCGGGGGAGCCCTGATCCAGCTTCAGATCGGGCAGGAACTCGTCGAAGTGAGCTTCGACGAAACGGGCATCCATTTCAGCCAGGACGGAGCCTCTCATCCGGGTGGCACCCTGCCCTGGGGAGTGGCGATCGCGATGTCGCTGATTCCGGCGAACCTGCCGCGCACGGCCAGCGCGACCGCGGTCTGAACCCGACCCGCTCACCGCTCCACATGCGCGGACGGATCTCGCGGCGCCCCGGCCGGGGCAGCCGCGTCGGAACCGGAGCGGACGCTCTGCACCGTCAGCGTCGCGAGAGGCTGGGAACCGGGGCCGTCGAAAACTTCGATCCGCTCGGGGAAGCTCGCCCCCGCCGCTTCGGGCCAGCTCCGGGGCGACCCCAGTTCGATCCGCGGCAGACCGGGAAGCTGCAGCGCGCGCACGAAGAACGCGTCCCTTTCGATCCAGAGCTGGGCCGTGGAGTCGCGGCCCCCGATCACGAAACAGTCGAACTCCCCGCAGCGCGCCAGCTCGTTGCGCTCCACTTCGATGGAATGGCGCTGAAGGTACCGGTCGATCGCGGGCCGGCCCGCAAGCGTCAGAACTTCGAGCCGGGGGAGCCAGACCGGGGGCGGCAGGCGCGTGCCTTCCACCACGCGGTCGCCCCGCAGCAGCCAGCGTCCGCCGCGGCCGTCGTCGACCCGCACCCCTCGCCGGGGGTGGATCGCCAGCCACACGGGCCGGGAGCCGTCGATTCCGATTCCCTCGAGAGTGGCCCCGATTTCCAGTGGCGCGGGGAACTTCTGTCTTTTGGCCCACTCCTCGACCGCGATCTCGCCGGGCAGGAACCAGGCCAGCCAACCGATACCGGCGAGGACGAGGGGGATCACTTCAGCCAGCGCAGGGCGGAGCGGCCCGCGAAACGCGCGTCCGGCCCGAGTTCCTCTTCGATGCGCAGGAGCTGGTTGTACTTGGCGACCCGGTCCGAGCGCGACATCGAGCCGGTCTTGATCTGTCCGGCGGCGGTGCCCGCGGCCAGGTCCGCGATGGTGGTGTCCTCCGTCTCCCCGGAGCGGTGCGAGACGACCGCGGTGTAGCCGGCCGCCAGCGCGCCGCGCAGCGCGTCCAGCGTCTCGGTCAGGGTCCCGATCTGGTTGGGCTTGATCAGGATCGAGTTGGCCACGCCGCGCTCGATCCCTCGGCGCAGAAGCTCGGGATCGGTGACGAAAAGATCGTCGCCCACCAGCTGCACGCGCCCGCCCAGGCGCGCGGTCAGCGCTTCCCAGCCGTCCCAGTCGTCCTCGGCCAGCCCGTCCTCGATCGAGACGATGGGGTAGCGCCCCAGCCAGTTCTCGTACAGCTCGACCATCTCTGCGGTCGAGCGCTCGGCGCCCTCGCCGGCCAGCCGGTAGCGCCCGTCCGCGTACAACTCGCTGGCGGCCACGTCCAGGGCGATGTGCACGTCCTCGCCGGGCCGATAGCCGGCGCGTTCGATGCCGCGCAGCAGCATTCGGAGCGCCTCTTCGTTGGACGACAGATCGGGCGCGAAGCCGCCCTCGTCGCCCACGCCGGTGGCGTGCCCGGCCTCGTGCAGCACGTCGCGCAGGCCGTGGAAGACCTCCGCGCCGCAGCGCAGGCACTCGCGAAAACTCTCGGCGCCGGTCGGCTGGATCATGAACTCCTGAAAATCGACAGCGTTGGCGGCGTGCGCCCCGCCGTTGAGGATGTTCATCATCGGCAGGGGCAAAACAGGCTCTCCCTCGCCGGCGATCCAGCGGTACAGACCCTGCCCGGCCCGCAGGGCGGCGGCGTGCGCGGCCGCGAGCGAGATCCCGAGTAGAGCGTTCGCTCCCAGCCTCGACTTGGAGCCGCTGCCGTCGAGTTCGATCATCCTGCGGTCGAGGGCGGCCTGCTCGGCGGGTCCTCCGAGCGGCGCTCCGACCACGGCCCGTGACAGCTCGCCGTTCACGTGGCCGACGGCGCGCGTCACGCCCTTGCCCCGGTAACGCGGGCCGCCGTCCCGCAACTCCAGCGCTTCGCGCTTGCCGGTCGACGCGCCCGAGGGCACCGCGGCGCGCCCGCGCTCCCCGCTATCGAGAACGAGCTCGACTTCCAGCGTGGGATTCCCGCGCGAGTCGAGGATCTCTCGCGCCCGCAGAGCTTCGATCCGGCTCATCGCCGGGCGATCATAGCGACTCGGCGCCCCGGCATGGGGGCGCGACGCCCGACGGCGCCGCGCCCCGCCGGATCCGGCCTAGGGAACCGGTTGCGCGGTCGTTTCGCCGTCGACCGCGACGAAGGGCCGCATCCGGGCCAGCGCCCGCTCGCCGATTCCCCGCACCGCGGTCAGCTCGGACGGACTTTCGAACCCGCCGTTCTGGTCGCGGTGCGCGATGATCGCGCCGGCGATCTTCGGCCCCACGCCCGGCAGCAGCTCGAGCTGCTCGGGCGTGGCGGTGTTGACGTTGACGACTCCGACCAGCTTGGCGTCGCCCTCCGCCGGCTCCTGTGCCGACGCGCTCCACGCGGCCCCGAGCCACGCACCCATCAGAACCGCGCATAGCGCGGCGCCTCGCACCCAATGAAGCATTGGCGCTTCCTCCACAGATTGATGGGTGAGGCGGGGATTCGGTTCAGCGGCGGCGGGCGACCACGAAGCGCGCCAGGCCCGCCAGCGCGCGCCGGGCGGGGCCGTCCTCGAAAGCCTCGAGCTGGGCGATCGCTTCGTCGACGCGCGCGCGGGCGCGCTCGAGCGTGGCTTCCACTCCTCCGTAACGCCGGACGCGCTCCGCGACCTGGGCCATGGACCGGGGACTCGGTTCGCGGCCCGCGCCGGCCTCGGCCGCCAGCTCCTCCAGGCGCGCCGCCAGCTCCGCGCGCGCGGCATGACTCGCGCGGCGCAGCGCCAGCAGCAGCGGGAGCGTGACTTTGCCCTCGGCCAGATCGGTCAGTGGGGCCTTGCCCAGCTCTTCGCGCGTGCCGCTGTAGTCGAGCGCGTCGTCGACCAACTGAAAGGCCAGCCCGAGCTGCCAACCGTACTCGCGCGCGGCGCGGCGCTCGTCGGGCTTGGCCTCTGCCAGGATCGCGCCCGACTCGATCGCGGTCGCGAGCAGGCTCGAAGTCTTGCTCCCGATCACCTGCAGGTAGGTGTCCTCGTCGATGTCCAGCTCGAAGCTGCGCCCGAGCTGCAGCACCTCTCCTTCGGCCATCTCGCCGATGGTCTGGGCGAAGCGGCTCAGGATCTCGCGGTTTCCGTCCTCGACCAGGGCGCGGCACAGGACGGAGTAGATGAAATCGCCGGCGAGCACGGCCTCGCGCGCCCCGAAGCGCGCGTTCGCGCTCGGGCGCCCGCGGCGCACGCTGGCCTGGTCGACCACATCGTCGTGCAGCAGCGAGGCGCTGTGCAGCCACTCGGCGCAGGCCGCGATCCGGATCGCCCGTGGGCCGGCGTATCCGAACAGCCTCGCCCCCAGCAGAACCAGCGCGGGCCGCACGCGCTTGCCGCCGCCCCCGAAGGTATACTCGGCGATCTGCGGAATGAGGGTCGTGATCGAGTCCGCCCCCTCGACCAGCGCGCTCTCAACCGCCCGCAGGTCCTCGTGCACGAACTCCAGCACGGAATCCAGATCCGCGGCGGGTCCGCAGGGCGTGAGATCGGGAGGGGCTCTCAACTCGCTTGTCTCCGTGACGCGCTCGGCCGACTCTAGCCGAGCGGCGCCGCGCCGTCAAAAGCGCAGGTCGAAAAAACTGTGACAAATCAAACAGTTAATGGAGATTCACAGCCCGGCCGGGGCAGTCTCGACCGGCTGGCGGAGAAGGAGCTCGAGGCCCTGCGCCGGAAGGGTCTGGAGCGCCGAACGCGCCGCGTCGAGGGTCGCGCGGGTCCACGGCTGCGGGTCGACGGGCGCGAAGTCCTGATGCTCGCGGGCTCGAACTACCTCGATCTGGCGGGGGACGAGCGGGTTCTGGCGGCCGCCCGCGCGGCGGTGGACGAATACGGCGGCGCCGCGGGCGGCTCCCGCCTGATCAACGGCAATCTGGCGCTCCACGAGGAGCTCGAAGCCGAGCTGGCGCGCTTCGCCGGTCACCGGGCCGCGCTGCTTTTCAGCACCGGCTACATGGCCAATCTGGGCGTGCTCGCGACGCTCGCCGGGCCCGACGACGCGATCGTCAGCGACAGCCTCAACCACGCCAGCATCGTCGACGCCTGCCGCCTCAGCCGCGCGCAGACGCGCGTGTTCCGGCACAACGACCCGCGGGACCTGGAGCGCGTGGCGAGCGGCCTGGCGGGATTCCGCCGCCGCATCCTGGTCACGGACGGGGTGTACAGCATGGACGGCGACGTCGCCCGGCTGGCGGAGCTGGTGCCGGTCGCCCGCGCCCACGACATGATCGTGGTGCTCGACGACGCCCACGGACTCGGCGCACTGGGCCCGAGCGGACGCGGGACCGCGGAGCTGGAGGGCGTCGAGGTCGACGTCGCGGTCGGCAACCTGGGCAAGGCTCTGGGCAGCTTCGGGGCGTACGTGGCCTGTTCGGAGACGGTCCGCAGCTGGCTGATCAACGCGGCGCGCAGCTTCATCTTCACCTGCGGGCTCGCCCCGGCCGCGGCGGGCGCCGCGCGCGCCGCGCTGCAGATCGCCAGCGCCGAGCCTCAGCGGCGCAAGACCCTGCACGAGCGCGCGGAGCAGCTCCGCGCCGGGCTGCGCGACGCGGGCTTCGACACCGGAGCTTCGACCACCCACATCGTGCCCGCGATCGTCGGCGACAACGCGCGCGTCATGGCGCTGTGCGAGGCCGCGCTGGAGCGCGGCATCTACGCGCAGGGCATCCGCTTCCCGTCCGTGCCGCGCGGCACCGAGCGAATCCGCTTCACCCCGACCTCGGCGCACAAGGCCGACGAGATCGCGTTCGCCGTGCGGACCTTCGCCGAACTGCGTTCGCCGTGAGCGGGGGCATCGCCGAGCGCGACCAGCGCAACCTCTGGCACCCGTTCACCCAGATGAGCGACTGGCTGGACGGCCGGCCGCTGGTGATCGAGCGCGGCGAGGGCAACTACCTGGTCGATTCGGAGGGGGCGCGTTACTTCGACGGCGTCTCGTCGCTGTGGGTGAATCTGCACGGCCACGATCACCCGCTGATGCGCCAGCGGCTGAACGAGCAGCTCGAGCGGATCGCGCACTCGACCCTGCTGGGTCTGGCGGCGGTGCCCCCGACCGAGTTGGCGGAGAAGCTGGTGGAGTTGGCGCCGCCGGGTCTGACGCGCGTGTTCTTCAGCGACAACGGCTCGACCGCGATGGAAGTCGCGCTCAAGATCGCCTTTCAGCACTGGCAGCAGAGCGGACAGACGCGGCGCACGCGCTTCGTCTCCTTCGAGCAGGCCTACCACGGAGATACGCTGGGCGCCGTCTCCGTCGGCGGCATCGACGCCTTTCACGCCCCTTTCCGCCCGCTGTGCTTCGAAGCGCTGTGGGCCAGCAATACCGACATCCGCTCGCTGGAACGGATCCTGGAGGAGCACGGAGACGAGGTGGCGGCGGTCTGCATCGAACCCCTGGTCCAGGCCGCCGGCGGCATGCTGACGTTTCCGAGCGGCTGGCTGGCGCGGGTGCGCGAGCTGTGCGACGAGAGCGGAGCGCTGCTGATCGCGGACGAGGTCGCGACAGGTTTCGGCCGCACCGGCACGTTCTTCGCCTGCGAACACGAGAACGTCACGCCCGACCTGCTGGCGATCGCCAAGAGCCTGACCGCCGGCTACCTGCCGCTGGGAGCCACGCTGGCGCGCGAGGAGATCTTCGAGTCCTTCCTGGCGCCGTCCGGCAGCGGGCGCCACTTCTCCCACGGCCACTCCTACACCGGCAACGCGCTGGCCTGCGCCGCCGCGCTGGCCAACCTGGAGATCTTCGAGCGCGAAGACGTGCTCGCCCGGGTGCGCCTCAGCAGCGACCACCTGCGCGGGCGCCTGGCGGAACTCGAGCGCCACGCGAGCGTGGGCGAGATCCGCCAAGTCGGACTGATCGCGGGGGTCGACCTGGTTCGGGACCGTCGCGGGCGCGTGCCGTTCGACCCCGCCGAGCGCGTCGGCCACTGGGTCTGCAACGCCCTGCGCCACCACGGGGTGATCCTGCGTCCGCTCGGCGACACGGTGGTGATCATGCCGCCGCTCTCGAGCACGACGGTCGAGCTCGACCACCTGGTCGACAGCCTGAGCCGATGCATCGTGGAGGTGACGGGCGGTTGAGCGCGGCACCGGGCGTCTTCGTCACCGGAACCGACACGGGCTGTGGAAAAACCCGCGTCGGCTGCGCGCTGGCGCGCCGGGCGCGCGAGGCCGGGCGCACGGTCCGGATTCTGAAGCCGGTCGAGACGGGTTGCGAAGCGGGGCCGGACGGCGAACTCCAGCCCGCGGACGCGCGGGCGCTGGCCGCCGCGGCCGCTGACGACTCCCCCCTGGACCGCCTTTGCCCCTACCGCCTGCCGCTGGCCGCCGCGCCCGAGGTGGCCGCGAGCGAAGCCGGCGTGAGCATCCGGCCGGAGCGCATCGCGGCCGCGTTCGCCCGGGCCCGCGAGCAGGCGGACTGGGTGCTGGTCGAGGGCGCCGGGGGCCTGCTCGTGCCCATCGCGCCGGGCCTGGACATGGCGGAACTGGCCTCCGGCCTCGGCCTGCCGCTGGTGGTCGTGGCCCGCGCCAGCCTGGGCACCATCAACCACACGCTCCTCACCCTGGACGCCGCGCGCGCCCGCGGCCTGCGCGTGGCGGGAGTGGCGGTCAGCCACACGACTCCCGACCTCGACCCGGCCGGGCGCCGCAACCTCGAGCTTCTGATCGAAAACCTGCCGGTGCCCTTTCTGGGCGAGCTGGCTCATGGCGCCGAGTCGTTTTCGGCGACCCCGGGCCAGGTCGGTCTGTCGGCCGCTCTCGGGCTGGACGGGCTCGATCGGCCCGGCCGCGGCGCGGACTGAAGCCGGGCCCGCCTCAGCTCAGGGCGGCGACCAGTTCGTCGCAGACGCGGGAAATCTGCGACTCGCTCAGGGTCGGGCCGATCGGCAGGCTCAGGACCTCGCGGGTCGCCTGTTCGGCCCGGGGCAGTTCGGCCTCGAGGTGGGCGAAGGGGGCCTGCTGCGCCAGCGTGCCCGGGTAGTAGACCGCCGAAGCGATGCCCGCCTCCGCCAGCCTGCGCCGGACCGGATCGCGGCGCCGGTCGGGCAGCCGCAGCGTGTACTGGTGGAAGGCGTGCCAGGCCCCCGGGCGCTCGATCGGCGTTGCGATCTCCGCGTTCCGCCGCAGGCGCTCGGCGTAGGCATCGGCGACCCGCCGTCGGCTGCGGTTGAACGCCTCCAGCCGGCGCAGCTTGACGCGCAGGATCGCGGCCTGGAGCTCGTCGAGTCGGGAGTTGTAGCCCAGCGACTCGCTGCGGTAGCGGTCCCGGCCGGCGCCGTGGTCCCGGAGCCGACGCGCCTGTCGGGCCAGATCTTCGTCGCTGGTGACCAGCAGGCCGCCGTCGCCAAAGGCGCCGAGGTTCTTGGAAGGGAAGAACGAGAACGCGGCCGCGCGGCCCAGCGAGCCGACCGGCCGCCCCCCCAGGCGGGCGCCGAACGCCTGGGCCGCGTCCTCGAGCAGCGGCAGGCCGTTGCGCTCCGCGATCGCCCCGATCTCGTCCATCGCCGCGGGGTGGCCGAACAGGTGCACCGGCAGGATCGCGCGCGTGCGGGGACCGATGCGCGCCTCGACGGCCTCGGGATCGAGGTTGAAGGTGTCGGGCTCGATGTCCGCGAACGCCGGAACCGCCCCGACATTGGCGATCGCCTCGGCGGTGGCGAAGAAGCTGAAGCCGGTGGTGACGACCTCGTCGCCGGGCCGGATCCCCAGCGCGCGCAACCCGATCACCAGCGCGTCCGTGCCCGAGTTCAAGCCCACGGCGAAGCGCGCGCCCAGGAACTCCGCGGCCTCCCGCTCGAAGGCTTCGACGTTCGGACCCAGGATGTAGCGGCCCGAGCGCAAGGCCGAGCCGAGGGCCTCGAAGATCTCGTCCCCGATCTGGTCGAGCTCCGCGACCAGATCGAGCATCGGGATCGGTGGATGTTCAGCCAATCTGCACGACCCGCTCCGAATGGCCTTCCGGCCGCTCTTCCTGATAGCAGTTCCGGAAGCGGGTCTCAGCCGGTCAGCGCGAGCCGGGCCTGGGCCGCCGCGACGCGCTCGCGCGCCTGGTCCAGTTCGTCGGGCGGGGAAAGGCTGCCCAGCTCGGCCAGCGCGGCCTCGGCCCGGGCCAGCTCTTCCCGCGTCTGCGCCGCATCGACGTCCGCGGGCAGCGCGGCCGAGGAGGCCAGAATCGTCACCCGGTCCTCGCAGACCTCGGCGAAACCGCCCGCGACCGCGACCCGGATCTCTTCGCCCCCCGCGCGATAGCGCAGGACGCCCGCGCTCAGCGGCGCCAGGAAGCGCTCGTGCCCGGGCAACACGCCGAACTCGCCCTCGCGGCCGGGAGCGACCAGGCCGTCGACCTCGGTCTCGACCAGCGGACGCGCGGGCGTCACGATGCTCAGGCGGAGTCCCAACTCAGGCGGCCTCGCGCAGGATCTGGTCGGCCTTCTCTCGCGCCTCGTCGATGCCGCCGACCATGTAGAACGCCTGCTCCGGGAGATCGTCGCAGCGGCCTTCCAGGATCTCCTGGAAGCCGCCGATCGAGTCGGCGATCCGGACGTACTTGCCCTCGGTGCCGGTGAACTGCTCCGCCACGAAGAACGGCTGCGACAGGAAGCGCTCGATCTTGCGCGCGCGCGCCACGCTGAGCCGGTCGTCCTCGGAGAGCTCGTCCATGCCGAGAATGGCGATGATGTCCTGCAGCTCCTTGTACTTCTGCAGCACTTCCTGCACGCCCCGCGCCACGCTGTAGTGCTCCTCGCCCACCACCTGGGGGTCGAGGATGCGGCTGGTGGAGTCGAGCGGGTCGACGGCGGGGTAGATGCCCAGCGAGGCGATGCGCCGCGAAAGCGTGATGGTCGCGTCCAGGTGGGCGAAGGTCGTCGCCGGCGCCGGATCGGTCAGGTCGTCGGCGGGCACGTAGACCGCCTGCACGGACGTGATCGAACCCTTGCTGGTCGAGGTGATGCGCTCCTGCAGCTCGCCCATGTCGGTGCCCAGGGTGGGCTGGTAGCCGACCGCGCTGGGGATCCGGCCCAGCAGCGCCGAGACCTCGGAGCCGGCCTGGGTGAAGCGGAAGATGTTGTCGATGAAAAGCAGCACGTCGCGGCTTTCCTCGTCCCGGAAGTACTCGGCGACGGTCAGCGCGGACAGTCCCACCCGGGCCCGCGCTCCGGGGGGCTCGTTCATCTGGCCGTAGACCAGCGCGGTCTTGTCGATCACGCCCGACTCGCTCATCTCCAGCCACAGATCGTTGCCTTCGCGGGTGCGCTCGCCCACGCCGCCGAAGACCGAGTAGCCCGAGTGCTCGGTGGCGATGTTGCGGATCAGCTCCTGCATCAGGACGGTCTTGCCGACGCCCGCGCCGCCGAACAGGCCGATCTTCCCGCCCAGCGGGAACGGGCACAGCAGGTCGATCACCTTGAGGCCGGTCTCGAACTGGTCGATCGTGGTGGACTGCTCCTCCAGCGGGGGCGGATCGCGGTGGATCGGGCGCGTCTCGCTGGCCTCGACCGGGCCGCGCTCGTCGACCGGGTCCCCGACCACGTTCACGATTCGGCCCAGGGTCTTCTCGCCCACCGGCATGCGGATCGGCTCGCCCGTGTTCTTGACGGTCTGGCCGCGGGTGAGCCCGTCGGTGCCGTCCATGGCGATGCAGCGCACGCTGTTCTCGCCCAGGTGCTGGGCGACTTCGATCACCAGGTTGTCCGGGCGCTCGTCGATCGCCGCGTTGGTCACCAGCAGCGCGGTGTAGATTTCCGGCAGCTCGCCGGGCGGGAACTCGACGTCCACCACGGGTCCCATGACCTGCAGCACTTTGCCTTCTGCCACTTGATTCTCCTTCGGGCGAGGGCTCAGAGCGCCTCTGCGCCGCCCACGATCTCCGACAGCTCCTGCGTGATCGCCGCCTGCCGGGCCTTGTTCATGTCCAGAGTCAACGACTCCACCAACTCCTGGCAGTTGTTGGTGGCCGAGTCCATCGCCGACATGCGCGCGCCGTGCTCGCTGGCGGCGCTCTCCAACAGCGCGCGGAAGATCCCGAACTCGACCGCCCGCGGCAGCAGCAGCGCCAGCAGGGTCTCGGCGTCCGGCTCGATCTCGTAGCCGCCTCCCGCGGACGCCTCCGAACTCCCGGCGGCGAACGGCAGCAAGGTCTCCGCGCGCGGCGTCTGCCGCACCGCGGAACCGAACTCCGAGTAGACCAGCATCACCTCGTCGGTCTCGCCGGTGCGGTAGCGGTCGATCGCCAGCCGGGCGATCTCGGCGGCGTGCTCGGGAGTCGGGGTCGCCAGGCCCGTGTACCGGGCGACGAAATCGTGCCCGCGCCGGCGGAAGTAGTCGCCGCCGCGGCGCCCCACGGGGATCACGTGGGCTTCGGCCAACGCGTCGCCGCGCTCGGCGATCTGGCTCTCGGCGAACTTGATCACGTTGGCGTTGAACCCGCCGCAAAGGCCGCGGTCGCTGCTGAACAGGACGACGTCGAGCTTGCGCACCGGCTCGCGGCGGACGAGCAGGGGGTGGGCGTCGGCCTCCACGCCGGACCCCACCGAGGCCAGCACTTCGCGCAGCTTCTCGGCGTAGGGCCGCGCCGCCGCGATGGCCTGCTGGGCGCGCGCCAGCTTGGCCGCGGAGACCACCTTCATCGCGCTGGTGATCTTCTGCGTCTTCTGCACGCTGGTGATGCGCGTGCGGATTTCCTTCTGCGTAGCCACGGCAGACTAGGCGGCCCTGGACGAGGACGGCTGGAACACCTGGGCGAAGGCGTCGAGCGCCTCGCGCAGCTTGGTCTCGAGCTCGTCCGAGATCTGCCGGGTCTCGCGAATCTCGTCGAGGATCGCGGGATGGCTGGACTTGAGGAACTGCGTCAGCTCGTCGGCGTAGCGCGGGACGTCTTCGGCAGGGATCTCGCGCACCCAGGAGGGCCGGTCCGAGCGCGGCATGGCCGCGAAGATCTGCACCACCTGGTCCTCGACCGCCAGCGGGGCGTACTGCGGCTGCCGCAGCACCATCTTGAGGCGCTCGCCGTTGGCCAGCTGCTCCTGCGTCGCGGCGTCGAGATCGCTGCCGAACTGCGCGAAGGCGGCCACTTCGTCGTACTGGGCCAGCGACACGCGCAGCGAACCGGCCACGCCCTTCATCGCCTTGATCTGAGCCGCCCCGCCGACGCGCGACACGGAGATGCCGGCGTTCATCGCCGGGCGCTGGCCGGAGTTGAACAGATCCGTCTCCAGGAAGATCTGCCCGTCGGTGATGGAGATGACATTGGTCGGGATGTAGTCCGAGACGTCGCCCGCCTGGGTCTCGATGATCGGCAGCGCCGTCAGGCTGCCTCCGCCCTGGTCGTCGCTCATCTTGGCGGCTCGCTCCAGCAGCCGCGAGTGCAGGTAGAACACGTCTCCCGGGAACGCCTGGCGGCCCGGAGGCCGGCGCAGCAGCAGGGCGAGCTGGCGGTAGGCGGTCGCCTGCTTGGAGAGGTCGTCGTAGACGATCACGGCGTGCTTGCCGTTGTCGCGGAACCACTCGCCCATGGCGCAGCCCGCGTAGGCGGCCAGGAACTGCAGCGGCGCGGGGTCGGAGGCACCGGCCGCGACCACGATGGTGTAGTCCATGGCGCCCTGCTGGCGCAGCTTCTCGGTCACCTGCGCCACGGTCGACTGCTTCTGGCCGATGGCGACGTAGATGCAGAACACGTCGGTGTTCTTCTGGTTGATGATGGTGTCGATCGCGATCGCGGTCTTGCCGGTCTGGCGGTCGCCGATGATCAGCTCGCGCTGGCCGCGCCCGATCGGGGTCATGGCGTCGATGCACTTGATGCCCGTCTGGAGCGGCTCCTCGACCGGCTGGCGGTACACGATCCCGGGCGCCTTCAGCTCGACCTGGCGCGACTCGCTGCCGGCGATCGGCCCCTTGCCGTCGATCGGCACGCCGAGCGCGTTGACGATGCGCCCGCACAGCGCTTCGCCGACGGGGACCTGGACGATCTCGCCCAGGCGGCGGACGACGTCGCCCTCGCGGATCTCGTGGCCGGAGCCCATCACCGCGATGCCGACGTTGTCGGCCTCGAGATTGAGCACCATGCCGCGCACGCCGTTCGCGAATTCGACCAGCTCGCCGGCCATCGCCTGTTCGAGCCCGTAGATGCGGGCGATGCCGTCGCCGACCGACAGCACCGTGCCGGTCTCGGCCACGTCGATCTCGCGATCGAAATCGCGAATCTGGCGCCGGATGATTTCGCTGATCTCCGCTGCCTTGAGCTTCATGCCGATCCCTTTCTGAGGTTGGCGCCGAGATTTTCGAGCCGCGTCCGCACGCTGCCGTCCAGCAACAGGTCGCCCACGCGCGCCACCGCGCCGCCGATCAGCCCGCTGTCGACTTCGAGTTCCAGGCTGACCTCGGCTTCGAGGCGACGGGACAGCGCCTGCCGAATCGCCTCCTGCTGCTCCGAATCGAGGGGCCGCGCGGACGTGACCCGGGCTTCGAGACGGCCCGCGGCCTGATCGACCAGCCGCCGCAGCTCCTCGCGGATGGCCGGCAGCAGCGGCATGCGGTTTTCGTTGACCAGAATGACGGCCGTGGCGCGGGTTTCGGGGCTCAGCTCCAGCCGGTCGCAGAGCTCGCCGACCACGCCGCGCCGCTCCTCGCGCGGGAACAGCGGCGTCAGCAGGCAGCGCGAGAGCTCGGGGCTCTCGACGATCTCCTCGACCAGGGCGTCGAACTCCCGGAGCAGTTCCGCGGTTCGCTCGGCTCGGCCCTCTCCCAGGCCGAAGACCGCCCGGGCATAGCGCTGCGCGATGGCGCCGCCGCCGATCATCGGGCCTCTCCGATCCGCTGCGCGAACTCTTCGACCAGGCGCTGGTCGTCGTCGCCGGTCAGCCGCTCGCGCAAAATCTGCTCCGCCAGCTCCACGGCGAGTTGCGAGGCTTCGGCCTGGAGCACTCCCCGAGCCCGGTCGATCTCCCGATCGGCGACGCGGCGCGCCTCGCCGCGGATCCGCTCGGCAGTCTCCTCGGCCCGGGCGACCGAGCGCTGTTTCTCCGACTCGGCGGCCCGCGCGGTCTGCTCGACCAGCTCGCGGGACTCCTCGTCCGAACGCGCCAGCCTCGCGCGCAGCTCGGCGATCTCGGCCTGGGCCTGCTCCAGCGCGCGCTGCGAGGCGTCGATCCGCTCGCGGATGTCGCGGCTGCGCGTGCGCAGGTAGTCGCGGACCGCCGGGCCGGCGAAGCGCGTGATCACGAACACCAGGATCGCCAGGTTGAGCGCCTGGAACGCGAGCAGCTCCAGCCCGCCCCCGCCGCCCTCTTCGGCGGCAAGCGCCGTTCCGGCCCACAGCAGGCCGAAGAGCAGGGTCCCGAAGCGGATCGCCCCGCTCACAGCGCCCGCCCCAGCACGCGAGCGGCGACCGTCTCGGCCAGCGCCCGGGCTTCCCCGGCCAGGGCCTCGCGCGCCGCCTGGAGTTCCCCCGCCACCGAGTCGCGCATGGAGGCGATCTCGCCCGCCGCGTCCGCCCGTGCCGCGTCGAGCAGTCGCTGCTCTTCGAGCTTGGCCTCGGCCAGGATCTCGCCGCGGCGCGCCTGCGCCGCCGCGCGCGCCTGCGCGAGCCGCTCGTCCAGCCGGCCGCGCTCCATCGCCGACTCTTCGGCGAGTTCCGAAGCCCGCTCCGCGGCGCCGGAGATGCGCGCGTCGCGCTCTTGGAGAATCCGCACCAGCGGAGAGACCAGCAGCTTGTTGACGGGGTAGATCAACAGGCTGAACACGATCAGACTGGGCAGCAGGATGCGCGGGTCCGGAGACAGATTCAGGCTCTCCGCCGCGTGGGCGTTGAGGGGCGCGGACAAGGCCAGTCCGAGCCAGAGCCAGATGAATGAGCGCCAGTCAACGCGCCACACGGATGGGTCTCCCTACGCTGCTCCGATCACCGGCTCGCGGGCTCGCCGAATCGCGGGGCCCGTCCGCCTTACGGACCGGCTCGCGGAGTCCGACCTGCGAGCCCGCGCCCAATCGCGAGCGAGCGCAGGGTCATTCAGCGCTGCCGGAGCCCGTAGCGGGCGGCAGTATCGCAAAGAGGCTCTCCAAGTCAACGACGCAAAAGGTTGCACCGGCGCGGAAGTCAGGCTCCGTCGAGAAGCCGGTCCGAGAGTCGGTCCAACTCGTCCGGACCGAAGTAGTGCAGCTCGACCCGGCCCCGCCCCGGTCGTCCCACGATCCGCACCTTGGTCTGGAGCTGTCTGCCGATCCGGTCTTCGAGATCGGTGATGTGGGGATCGCGCCTGGGCCCGGGCCGCGTGGTGGATCGATTCGCTCCTCCACCCGCCGCCGCGCGGCGGCTCAGGTCTTCCGCGGCCCGGACTGTCAGGCGTTCCCGAACGATCCGGTCGCGCAGCTTTCGGCGGGCTTCTTCCGGCGCCTGGAGGATGGCCTTGGCATGCCCCATGCTCAGCCGCCCGTCGATCAAATCCTGTTGGAGATCCGTCCCTAGGTCCAATAACCGTAGGTGATTCCCCACACTTGAACGGTCCAGGCCCACGCGGTTCCCCGCTTCCTCCTGGCTCATGCCCTCCTCGTGTACCAGCGTGCGAAAAGCCTCGGCGATCTCGATCGGATTCAGGTCGGCCCGCTGAACGTTTTCCACCAGCGCCATCTCGACGACCTGCCTGTCGGTGGCGTCGAGCACCGCGCAGGGAACCTCCCCGAGTTTCGCGAGCTTGGCCGCGCGCCACCGCCTTTCCCCGATGATCAGCTCGTAGCCGTCGCCGCGTCGGCGCACGACCAGGGGCTGCAGGATGCCGTGCTCGCGAATCGATTCGGCCAGTTCCGCCAGCTCCTTGTCCCTGAAAGTCTTTCTCGGCTGGCCCGGACTCGGCGAGATGCGGTCCACGGAGACGAAGAGCGGCCCGCTCTCCGTGGAAAGCGTCGGAGGAGACTCCTCGTCCGTCGGCGGCGGAAATTCCTTCGGAGGCTCGATCAGCGCGGACAGGCCGCGTCCCAGGGCGTTACGGTTGGCCATCCTGGATCCTTTCCAAAAACTCCGCCGCCAAATGCAGGTAGCTGACGGCGCCCTTCGAGTTGCTGTCGTAGAGAAGCGCCGGCCTTCCGTGGCTCGGGGCCTCGGAAAGCCGCACGTTCCGCGGCACCACGGTGCGGAACACCGTCGAGCCGAAGTGCTCTCTGGCCTCGCGTTCGACCTGGTGGCTCAGGCTGTTGCGGGGGTCGTACATGGTGAGCAGAAGCCCTTCCAGGCGCAGCCGTGGATTGAGCCCCGCCCGAACCAGGTCGATCGTCCGCTGGATTTCGACTAGTCCTTCCAAGGCCAGGTATTCGCACTGCAGCGGGACGATCACGCCGTCGGCGGCGACCAGCGCATTGAGAGTGAGCAGGCCGAGCGAGGGCGGGGTGTCCAGCAGAATCACCTGGTACTGCCCTTCGACGGTCAGCAACGCCTCCTGCAGCCGGCGCTCGCGGCGCTCCGCCGTCGCCAACTCGATTTCGGCCCCGACCAGGGCTTTGGTCGAGGGCACCAGCTTCAGGAATTCGAGTGGCGTCTCCACGGTCAGCTCTTGCAGGGAGCGTCCCTCGGCCAGAGCCTGATAGACGCCTGCCTCGACGTCGCCGGGGAGCAATCCCAGGCTCGAGGTCGCGTTGGCCTGAGGGTCGAAGTCGACCAGAAGCGTTCGCAGATTGGCCGCGGCCAGCGAAGCCGCCAGATTCACCGCGGTGGTCGTCTTGCCGACTCCGCCCTTCTGATTGGCGACGGCAATGACGCGCGCCATGCTTCCCCCCACAGGACCGTCGGGCGCGAGTCTACTCCGAATCCCTCGATGCGTTCCACGGGAAACGACTTCCGGTTGGATTCGTTCTCGAAGAACTGTTCCACGTGGAACTCCACCCTGCGCGTTCCACGTGGAACCCCCAGGGCGACTCGCCGTGTTCCGTCCGTGCGATGAAGTCCCGGGAATCGCTCAGCGGGCGAAGCGCAGGATCCGGCCTCCCGAGTCCAGCGGGATGAAGGCCTTTGGTTCCGGGGCGTCGGCCCGCGGGCCGGCCCAGAGCCAGATCTCTCCCCCCGGCTCCACCCAGGGTTCGGCGAGCTTCAGGCTGGCTTCGGGCGGTGCGACGGCCCGGAGCAGCGCGAAGTCGAAGCCTCGGTCCGGAGCGTCCTCGATGCGCTGCCGGCCGACTTCGCACGGCAAGTCCAGCGTGCGCACCACGTGCCGGAGGAAGTGGGCCCGCCTTTCCCGGATCTCCACCAGGAGCAGCTGAAGATCCGGGCGCGCCACCGCCAGCGGAATCCCGGGGAATCCGGCCCCGCTTCCGAGATCCGCGACCCGGGCCCCTTCGGGCAGATGGGGCGCAGCGGCCAGCGAGTCCTCGACGTGACGGCTCAGCGCCGGGTCTTCGGTCGATCCGACGAGGTTGGTGCGCCTGGCCCAGGAGCGAAGCTCATCCAGGTAGCGAGCCAGCCTGTCGCGATTCACGCCGGAACGATCTTGACGCGCTTAGCGGGTCCTTCCCCCTCGCTCTCCGAAGCGACTCCGTCTTCTTCACGCAGGAAGTTGTGCACCACCCAGCGCTCCTTGGAGCTCATGGACTCCAGGATCTCGGCCTCGCCGCTCCTGCGAACACGCTCCGCGGCCTCGCGCGCCAGGTTCTCGAGCCGCTCGTCGTCGACACCCTCGGGCCTGTCCCCGCGCGGCCCTTGTCGCCGCGGCCGTCGTCCGCCGTCACCCGATCCTCTGCGCCCACCGGCCCCGGCGCGTGGTCCGCGGTCCCGGTCTCGATCCCGGTCCCGGTCCCTGGGCCTGTCCCGGTCCCGGCCGCGGCCTCGCCGCTCGTCGCGCGGCGGCTCGCTCCTCGGCGGCTCGGCGCCGCGCTGCCCGATCAAGAAGACCGTGCGCTCCCCGAGACCCGAGATCTCCAGCGACTTCGGCAATTCGTGGACCTCGAGCTCGCCCTCATCTACACCGTAGTGTGTTGAAGCCAGGGCCAGCGCGTCCTCGCGGGTCTCCGCGAAGAACTCTTTGACCGTATCGATGTGCATGGACTTTCCTCAGCTAGTGGTGGCCGGCGTGGCCCCTCGGTTGACCAGTGCCTGCTGCGCGATCCCCAGCAGATTGCTGACGAACCAGTACAGCACCAGGCCCGACGGGAAGGCGTAGAAGAGCACGATGAACATCAGGCTCATGACCGTCATCATCTGACGCTGCTGGGGGTCCGCCGTGGGGTTTGGGGTGAGGCGCTGCTGCAGGAGCATGCTCGCTCCCATCATCAGCGGCAGAACGCGGATCGGGATCGGGCCGATCGAGAACAGGTCCTCGGGGGCCGAAAGGTCGTCGATCCACAGCATGAACGGCGCGTGCCGCAGCTCGATCGTCGACTGCAGCGCGAAATAGAGCGAAATCATGAAGGGCATCTGGATCAGGATCGGGATGCAGCCGCCGCCCATCGCGGTCAGCGGATTGATGCCCTTTTCCCGATACAGCTTCATCATCGCTTCCTGCTGCTTCGGGCGGTCGCCGGCGTGCTTTTCCTGGATCACCTTGAGTTCGGGCGCCAGCACGCTGAACTTGCGCATCGACTTCATCGAGCGCTGCGTCAGGGGAAAGACCGCGATCCGCAGCAGGATCGTCAGCAGGATGATCGCGATGCCGTAGTTGGCGGCGACGTTCTGGTACGTCCACTTGAGCATGGCGGCGAACAAGTCGACCAGCGGCCGGATCCAGCTCCATCCCACGTCGAGCGCAGGGTCCAGGCGCGCATCGACCGCGTGCACCCTGTCGATCATCTTGGGACCGAAGTAGAGCCGGTAGCCGCGGTCCAGACTCGTCCCCGGCGGAAGCTCGACTGGAGGGTGGCTGAGCGCGAACCGGCCGCGATCTCGCCCGAGAGGCTCCGAGCGGGCGCTGACCGTCTGCGCGTCCTCCACCACCGCCGCGAGCAGGAAATACTGACTGTCCGAGCCTCCGAACTCGACCGGACTCGCGTAGCTGTCGCTGCTCGGACCGTCGCCACCGAAAAAGCGCGAAAAGAAACCGGGAGAACCGATTCCGGCGACGGCGCGTCGCTCCACGTCGTCGCCGCTCTGAACCAGCGTGCTGTAGTTGATGAAGCCCGTGTCCGAAGCCTCAGCCGACTGCTGAGCATAGAACATGAGATGCACCTGACTGGAGACGGGCGTCGCAGCGCCGTTCTCGATCTTGATTCTCAGGCGCCCTCCGTAACCGGATTCGTCGAGTTCGATGACGCGGGTGACCGAGACCCCCGCACGCGAGGCCCGGAATTCGGCATGACGCGCGTCATGATCGACCAACTCATATTCGGCGGTTTCCAGCTCCCGCAGAGTTCCCGTTCCCAGAAACGTGAAGAGCGTACCGCGCTCCGGCCACGTAACCAGCTCGACTGGAAGAGAATTCTGGCCTTTTTGGTTCTGGAACCGCTTGAGAGTGATGTTCTTGACGCGAACGCCGCTCGAATTGACGCGAACGCCGACTGCGTCATTACCAAGTTCGACCACCCGCTCGGTGCGGGCAGCACCCGGAATTCCCCGCACCGGCTCGCCATGACGCACTCCTTGCTGCGTCATGGGGGTGGGGGCGGCTGGGGGAGGCTCCGCGGTCGGCGGCGGTCCCTCCGGCTCCGCGTACTGCGGGCCGGGGTCAGCTTCCGGGCCCCGGTCGGGCGGCGGCGCAGCGGGCTGGACCAGAAACGAGACCGCCAGCAGCGCCACGGCCACGGCGATCAGCCCGATCTGAACGCGGTCCATCGCCCGCTCCCTAAGGCAGGTCGAGCCCGCCGCTGCGGCTCAGCGGATGGCAGCGCGCCAGTCGGCGCAGCGTCAACCAGGAGCCCCGCCACGGGCCGTACTGCGCCAGACTGATCCGGGCGTACTCGGAGCACGAAGGATAGAACCGGCATCCGGGACCCAGAATGGGCGACAGGCCGACCTGGTAGAGGCGGATCGCCAGCGTCAGTCCGCTTCCGAGAGCTTTCTCAACGCCGGCTCGAGCCCCGTGCGCAGCTCGGGCAGTCCCAGCCGTGAGGGGATGTCGCGCTTGGCGATCAGGACCAGGTCCAGCGACCCCAGATCCAGCGCGCTCGCGCGAAACCACTCGCGCGTCAGGCGCTTGATGCGATTGCGCCGAACCGCGTTGCCCACCTTGCGGGTGACCGTGATGCCCAATCGCGCCGGCCCGCCATCGCGGCGGTCCAAACTGAAAACCAGAAAATGCCGTGAGTTGATCCTCTGCCCGCGCCCCGTGGCGCGCTGATAGTCCGGCCGGCGCAGGCTTCGCCGCAGTGGGCCAGCGCGCTCGCGCATCGATACTTTCGCTACGTCTTGGTGACGGTGGGCGTGAGCCGGGAGCGGCCCTTGGCGCGGCGGCGAGAGATCACCCGGCGTCCGGACTTGGTCCTCATGCGGGCGCGGAAACCGTGCGTGCGCGCGCGGCGGATCTTACTTGGTTGAAAAGTGCGCTTCATGGAGTCGTATCGGCCAGTTTGAGC
Organism: Pseudomonadota bacterium; assembly: GCA_021295775.1. Taxonomy (GTDB): domain Bacteria; phylum Myxococcota_A; class UBA9160; order SZUA-336; family SZUA-336; genus JAGWBS01. The sequence goes on from JAGWBS010000007.1 coordinate 23,263, forward strand.
GGGCTAGATGCAAGCACAGGGCCTTCGGAGTGTCAATCCGCCCGGATCCACGACTGCTTTCCTGCCCTCGACGACCTGCGGGCCCCGTCCCGGCCCCGACGACAAGACGTCGTTTGGAGGCGCGAGACCGGTCCGGAAGCGGGCCGCGGCGGGCCTTCACGCCCACGGCGGGGCTCCGCCCTCACAGCCCGGCGGCCATCACCACGGGCCGCCCGGCTTCCACGTCGTCGTGGATCGCGGCGATCAGTTCCATCACCTCCGAACGGCTCACCTTCGATCCGGGGCCCTGCTCCTCCAAGCGGTCCAGCGCCATCCAGGCCAGTCGCACCGGCAGCCCGATGGAGCGCTGGTAGGAACGCGGGGCGCCTCCGCTCTGAAGCAGGTTGACGTACTCGCCGGCGAGGATCAGATCCTGGCGCGCGATCCCAAACGCCCGCTCGCGATCGCGGGCTCCCGAGACGAAAGTCCTGCCCTCGTCCGCATCGGTATCGGAGTCCTTCAGGATGTTGACGAGTTGCAACGCCTCGCCGCAGGTGGCCGCCCGGCGTCGCAGCGCTTCCGCCACCGGTTCGAGCGGAGCGCCGAGCAGGAGAAGCTCGGTCAGCATCTCGCCGACGATCCCGGCGACGACGTAGCAGTAGTCCCGCAAATCGGTGATCCCGTTCAGCCGGAGTTCTCCGCTGGGGTCGGCGCGTTTCACGAAGTACGCCATGCCGATGGTGGTGCGCCGCACATGTACGCCGATGACGGCGCGGGCCGTGGGGTCCAGCGCCCAATAGGCCGACAGCACCTCGTCCGTCGCCCGCAGCAATTCCAGGTAGCCTTCATGGTCGGTGGGCGGCTCGGAGAGCCAGGATTCGACCCGGGCGGCCACAGCGGCGCCGTTCGCGGGGACTGGGCTGTCGACCAGGCCGGCGAAATGGAACAGCTCTTCGGCTCGCCGCTCCCGACTCCAGACCGCCGCGTCCTCGAACGTGTCGGAGATCCGCAGCAGCAGGTATGCGAGGGTCATCTGCTGGCGCGTCTCGCCCTCCAGCAGGGGAATGGAGAGCGCAAACGTCCGGCTCGTCTTGATCAGCAGATCGTCGAGATCAACCATCGCACGCGGGACGAGTATATGGACTCGCGGTGGCGAAGCCAACGAACGGGCTGGGCCGAGACAGGAGCCTCGAACCGCTTCCGGGCAAGGGGCACCTGTCGGGGCGGACGTCCGCTGCGGTGGCGTCTCCGACCCGGGGATCCGCAGGCTTTTTCGGCCGCTGGAACGAGCTGCCTTGCATTCTGGCGCAGCGCTCTGTTATCACGCTGGAATCCCCTTTCGATGCGCCGCGAGAGGTCGAGCCTTCTCCCGTGTTCTCCTCTGGACCCACCCCTGACGCGGTCGCATCGTGGGGCTCCACGCTCGATGCGCTGACCGAGCGGCTGTCCCAGCGCGCCTGGCGGTCGTTGCGGGATCACTCGCGCTGCCTCGAGCTGACGGGTTCCACGTTGCGCGTCGCGGCTCGCTCGGACGAGCTGAGAGCCTGGATTCGGGCCGGCCATCTCTCTGCGGTCGTGAGCGAGCTGACCCGCGGCGGGGGGCGCAAGCTCGCCATCGTCCCGGTCCCGGCGGCCGAAGACCTCGGGTGGGACCCCTACCTGGAGATCGATTCTTTCGTCGCCAGCCCCGCCAATGCCGGCATTCGCCGGCGCCTCCGCGAGTTCGTCGCGATCCCGCCCCCAAACGCGGGCTGCCTGCTGATTCACGGCCCCGGCGGCTCGGGCAAGACCTACCTGCTGCGTGCGTTGGCGGCCGAGCTGAGCCGCTCGCATCCGGACCGCGTGTGGCTGGCGGACGGCGCTGCGCTGAGCCTGGGCCTGGTCGACGCCATCCGCAACGACGGGGTTGCGGAGTTCGAGCGCCGCCTGCGCGCCGCCTCGGCGCTTCTGATCGACGATGTCGACCGGCTCGAGGATCGTCCCGCCACCCAGAAGCTCCTGCTGGGCGCGTTGAGGGACCTCGCCCAGCGCGGAGCGCGAATCGTTCTGAGCAGCGGACGTTCGGTCGAGGATCTCTCGGGCCTCGACGCCGGCCTGCGGGCGTTGATGGATTCGGGCGAGCGGATCCCGCTCGGCGCGCCCGAGTGGGAGACGCGGGTCGCCATCGTCCTCGACCACGTCGAGCGCTGGCCGGTCGAGACGACTCTGGAGACGGCTTCCCTGCTCGCCGGCCACCTGCGATCCGATCTCGCTCGGATCGACGAGACGCTCACGTCGCTGATGGCGCAGTGCACCAGCAGCGCCGAACTGCGCGACCCCGACTTCGTGCGCCAGGTCCTGAAGACCGGCTCCCGACGCGATGTCCGGGTGAACGCGAACCGGGTCATCTCCCTGGTCGCGAGGCACTTCGACGTGAGGATCAAGAGTCTGCGCTCCGCGAACCGCAGTGCCCGCATCACCGTGCCCCGGCAGATCGCGATGTACCTCGTCCGGCGCCTCTGCGGTCTGTCGTACCCGGAGATCGGCCGGCTGTTCGGCCGCCACCACACCACCGCGCTCCATTCCTTCCGCCGGATCCGGGGTCGGATCGACCAGCACGAGGCCTTCCGCGCCACGATCGCCCTGCTGGAAAAAGAACTCCTGCAGTCGTCGGAAAGGGGTCGGTAAACTGTGGAATACTTCCGCCGCGCGTCCCGCTGCCGGCCCTTCCCGCTGCGACACCCGCACCCACTCCAGAGGCACCGGGGAGAGAATTTTCAGCAACCTCGCGGGGATATGCCGTTTCTGCCAGTTTTCCACCGGGCCTACTACAACTGCTTTATTACGGCTCCTGAAACAGCAGCCGTAGGAGACAAAGCATGAAACTCAGCATCGGGCGCGATGTCCTGCTGCGCGGCCTGGGCCGCATCCAGGCGATCGTCGAGCGCAGGGGAACCCTGCCGATCCTGGCCAATGTGAAAATGGACGCGTCCGACGGGAAAGTGGTCCTGTCGGCCACCGATCTGGAAGTCGGGATCACCGCGACCCACGAGGCCGAGGTCGAGACTCCCGGCGCGGTGACCCTGGGCGCGAAGAAGCTTTTCGAGATCGTGCGCGAACTGGATGGATCGGAGGTCGCGCTCCACATCGACGACGCGGCCCGCGTTTCGGTGCAGTCGGGCGCGGCGCATTTCTCCCTGCTTTCGATCTCCCCCCAGGAATACCCGTCGCTCCCCGGAGACGCGGGGGTCGGGTTCGTGGGGCTGGAGTCCGCCCTGCTGGCCGAGATGATCGACCGGACCCTGTACGCGACCTCCACGGACGAGACCCGATACAACCTCAACGGCGTCTTCATGCAGGCGGAGGCGGATCAGCGGGTCTGCTTCGTGGCCACCGACGGCCACCGCCTGGCCAAAGTCTCCAAATCCCTCCCCGAGCCGGTCGAGTTCCTGGAAGGCGGGATCATCGTGCCGCGCAAGGGCGTGGCCGAGATCCGCAAGCTCTGCGACGAACACGACGGCCCGCTGGAGATCGGCCTCGGCGACGGCTTCCTGCTGCTGCGCTCCCCGGGCCTTCTGCTCAGCAGCCGGCTGGTCGACGGAGAGTTCCCGAACTACCGCCAGATCATGCCCGATGACCACAGCATCCGCCTGGTGGTGCCCCGCGAGCACCTCACCCACGCGGTGCGGCGCATCGCGCTGGTCGCTCCCGAGCGCTCCCGCGGCTTCCGCTTCGTCCTGGCCGACGGCCAGCTGGAGATCCAGGCCAGCAATCCCGACCTGGGCGAGGCCCGCGAGACGCTTTCCGTGGACTACTCGGGGGAGCGCTTCGAGACCGGCTTCAACGCCCGTTACGCGCTGGACCTGCTGGGCGCGATGAGCGCCAAAGAGGTCGTGGTGGAGCTCAAGACCGAGCTCGCCCCGGCCCAGTTCCGGCCCGCCGACGACCCGGACGAAGTCGCCATCATCATGCCCATGCGGATGTAGAAAGCGGCTCCGGATTTCGCTAGATTCCAGCGCGTTCAACGACACCTTGCGCCGCAGGGTTCCCCGGAGTTCCGGCCGCCGTTCCAGTGCTCTCCGACTGGGCGGGTTGTGGCTTTTCGCGGTGCGTGCCCCCCGAGGGAGCGACTCCGAACGGGTCCATGAGCAAGTACGACGCCACATCGATCGAGGTCCTCGAGGGGCTTGATCCGGTCCGCAAGCGGCCCGCGATGTACATCGGGTCCACGGGGCCGACGGGCCTTCACCACCTGGTGTACGAGGTCGTCGACAATTCGGTCGACGAGGCCGTGGCCGGCTTCTGCGACACGATCCGCGTCACCATCCATACCGACAACTCGGTCACCGTGGAAGACAACGGCCGCGGCATTCCGGTCGACATGCACGCCGGCGAGGGGAGGCCCGCCGCCGAGGTTGTGATGACGACCCTGCACGCGGGCGGGAAGTTCAACGACAAGGCCTACAAAGTGTCGAGCGGCCTGCACGGCGTCGGGGTTTCCTGCGTGAACGCGCTTTCGACCACGCTCGACCTGGAGATCAAGACCGGGGGCAAGGTCTGGCGCCAGAGCTATGAGCGGGGCGCCCCGAGCTGCTCCCTGCACGAAGTCGGCACGACGGGCAAGACGGGCACCAAGGTCACGTTCCGGCCCGATCCGACCATCTTCGAAACCACCGAGTACGGCTTCGACGTGCTCGCGGCGCGCCTGCGCGAGCTCTCGTTTCTCAACGCCGGCGTGCGCATCCTGCTCAGCGACGAGCGCAGCGGAAAGGGGCACGACTTCCACTACGAGGGCGGGATCGTGTCCTTCGTGGAATACCTCAACCGCGGCAAGGTGCCGCTGCACGATCCGGTCCAGATCACCGGCGACCGGCAGTTCGAGCAGTCCACCGGCGACGGGATCGTCAGCAGCGACGTCCACATCGACATCGCCCTGCAATACAACGAGGGCTACAACGAGAGCGTCTTCAGCTTCGCCAACAACGTCAACACGATCGAGGGCGGCACCCACCTGACCGGGTTCCGCAACGCGCTGACGCGCACGATCAACGCCTGGATCCGCAAGAACGCACCGCCCAAGAGCAATGGGCAGATCTCCGGCGAGGACGCGCGCGAGGGTCTCTCGGCGGTGGTCAGCGTCAAGCTCTCGCACCCGCAGTTCGAAGGCCAGACCAAGGCCAAGCTGGGCAATACCGAGATCGCGGGCCTGCTGGCGAGTCTGCTCAACGAGCAGCTCGGGCAGAAGTTCGAAGAGACGCCGTCGCTGGCCCGCGCCATCTGCAACAAGGCCAGCGAGGCCATGCAGGCGCGCGCGGCGGCGCGCAAGGCCCGGGAGCTGACGCGCCGCAAGGGCTTGCTCTCCGACGGCAACCTGCCGGGCAAGCTGGCCGACTGTCAGGAGCGCGACCCGGCCAAGGCGGAGATCTTCATCGTCGAAGGCGACTCCGCGGGCGGCTCGGCCAAGCAGGGAAGAGACCGCGCCAACCAGGCGATCCTGCCGATCCGCGGCAAGCTGATCAACGTGGAAAAGGCCCGTGCGGACCGCATGCTGGCCAACAACGAGATCCAGATGATGATCTCGGCGCTGGGGATGGGGTTCGCCAGCGAGCTCGACCTGGAAAAGCTGCGCTACCACAAAGTGATCCTGATGACCGACGCCGACGTAGACGGCTCGCACATCCAGACCTTGCTGCTGACGTTCTTCTTCCGGCACATGCCGCAGATCATCGAGCGCGGCCACCTGCTCCTGGCTCAGCCGCCGCTGTACAAGATCAAGCACGGCAGGAGCGAGCGTTACGTGCAGACGGACGCGGAACTGGCCACCTACCTGCTGGACCTGGGGCTCGCGAAGGCGCGGATCTTCGCGTCGGGCGCCGACACGCCGCTGGCGGGAGAGCCGCTCCTGCAGCTCCTGGCGGACGCGCAGCGCTGCCAGCGGCTGGGCGAGTCGATGGAGCGGCGCGGCATCGACTCAAGCTTGGTGGAGGCGGTAGCGCTGGGCGCCGAGCTGAAATTCGAGCGGGAACTCGCCCAGGCTTCCGAGCGCGAGGAGTTCGAGCGGCGCGTCGGGGCCTATCTGGAAGAGGTCTTTCCCGAGACCCTGCCGATCGACTTCGGCTGGTCGCGCGACGAAGAGCACCGACTCTGGACGCCGCGCATCCGCGCTCTGGGGGGGGCGGTCGAGCGCGCGGTCGAGTTCGACACCGATCTGCTCGAATCGCCGGACTACGAGTGCTTCCTGGAACTCGGCGAGCGCACGCTCGAGGTCGGCGGGCGGCCCTACCGCATGGAGGTGGGCGATCAGACCCAGACCATTCCCTCGGCGCGGCGGCTTCTGGCCGCGCTACTCGAACTCGGCGGCCGAGGCCAGTACATCCAGCGCTACAAAGGGCTGGGCGAGATGAATCCGGAGCAGCTCTGGGAGACCACGATGGACCCCGCGCGGCGCCAGCTTCTGCAGGTGCGGGTGGAGGACGCGGTGGAGGCCGACCTGACCTTCACGGTGCTGATGGGTGACGTGGTGGAGCCGCGCAAGGAGTTCATCGAGCGCAACGCGCTGAACGTCGTGAACCTGGACATCTAGTGCCGGAACCGCCCGAGACTCCCGCGCCGCCGACGCCCGACGAGAATCCGCCGATCCCCGTCAACATCGAGGACGAGATGCGCAGCTCGTTCCTCGACTACTCCATGTCGGTGATCGTCAGCCGGGCGCTGCCCGACGTGCGCGACGGACTGAAGCCTTCGCAGCGCCGCATCCTGGTCACGTTCAACGATCTGAACCTGGCCGCGGGCCGTCCCTACCGCAAGTGCGCCAAGATCTCGGGCGACGTCTCGGGCAACTACCACCCGCACGGCGAGGCGGTGATCTATCCGTCGATCGTGCGGCTCGCGCAGTCCTTCTCGATGCGCTACCCGCTGGTCGACGGCCAGGGAAACTTCGGCTCGATCGACGGCGACCCGCCGGCGGCGATGCGCTACACCGAGGCCCGGCTGTCGGCGATCGCCGCGGAGCTGCTGGCCGACATCGACCGCGAGACGGTCGATTTCGTCCCCAACTACGACAACACCCGCACCGAGCCGGTCGTGCTGCCGGCGCGCATCCCCAATCTCGTGATCAACGGCTCGACCGGGATCGCGGTCGGGATGGCCACGAACATCCCGCCGCACAACCTGGGCGAGGTCGTCGACGCCCTGATCCTGCTGGCCCGCGAGCCGCAGGCCGACCTCGACAGCCTGATGGAGAAGCTGCCGGGGCCGGACTTCCCCACCGGCTCCACCATCTGCGGAACGGCGGGCATCCGCCAGGCGTACCGCAGCGGCCGGGGCCTGCTCACCGTCCGCGCCAAGGCCGAATTCGAGGAAGGCCGCGGGGGCCGCCGCCGCATCGTCGTCAGCGAGATCCCCTACATGGTGAACAAGGCGTCGATGATCGAAAAGATCGCCGACCTGGTTCGCCAGGGCCGCATCGAGGGCATCTCCGACCTGCGCGACGAGTCCGACCGGCGCGGCATGCGCGTGGTCGTCGAGGTCAAGAAGGACGCCGACGAGCAGGTGCTGCTCAACAATCTCTACAAGCTCTCGCCCATGCAGAGCACCTTCGGCGTCAACATGGTGGCGCTGGTCAACAACCGGCCGCGCACGCTGGGGCTGGTCGAGCTGCTGCAGCACTTTCTGGACTTCCGGCGCGAGGTGGTGCGGCGCCGGGCCGCCTTCGATCTGCGCCAGGCCGAGGCGCGCGCCCACATTCTGGAAGGCTTCGCTCGCGCGCTGGATAACCTCGACGCGGTGATCGCGCTGATCCGCGCCAGCCAGAGTCCGGCGGCGGCGCGGGAGGGGCTGTGCGAGCGCTTCGAGCTTTCCGAGGCGCAGGCTCAGGCGATTCTGGAAATGCGCCTGCAGCGCCTGACGGCGATGGAGCGCCAGAAGATCCTGGACGAGCTGGCCGAGATCCGCGCCCGCATCGTCGAGCTGCGCGAATTGCTGGCCAGCGACGAGCGGGTTCGCGACCGGATCGTCGAGGAGCTCGAGGAGATCCGCGACAAGTACCAAGACGCCCGTCTCACGCAGATCGGCCCGCCCGTCGAAGACCTGACGACCGAGGATCTGATCGCCGACGAGGACATGGTGGTGACCATTTCCCACCGCGGTTACGCCAAGCGCCACCCGCCCGCCAGTTACCGCGCCCAGCGGCGCGGCGGCAAGGGGAAGCAGGCCGCGACCACCCGGGAAGAGGACTTCGTCTCCAAGCTCTTCGTCGCGTCCACGCACGCCTATCTGCTCTGCTTCACCAGCCGCGGCCGGGTGCACTGGATCAAGGTCCACCAGCTCCCCGAGTTGAACCGGGCCGCCCGCGGCCAGCCTCTGGTCAACCTGCTGCAGCTGGAGAGCGACGAGCGGGTGTCGGAGATCCTGCCGGTGCGCAGCTTCGACGAGGGCGGCTACGTAGTGCTGGCCACCCGCGCCGGGTTGATCAAGAAGACGGATCTGGGCCAGTATGCCAATCCGCGCCGCGGCGGAATCATCGCGCTGAACCTGAGAGACGACGACGAACTGATCGGAGCGGCCCGGACGAGCGGCGAGGACGAGCTTCTGATCGCCACCCAGGGCGGCAAGGCGATCCGTTTCCACGAGCAGCAGGTCCGCCCGATGGGCCGCACCGCGGCGGGCGTTCGCGCCGTCGCCGCGCGGGCGGGCGACGAGGCGGTGGGCATGGAGGTGCTCCAGCCGGGCAATGCCGTGCTGGCGATCACCGAAAACGGCTACGGCAAGCGCACGCTGCTCGAGGACTACCGGACCCAGCGCCGGGGGGGCCAGGGCACCCTCACCATTAAGACGACGCCTCGGAACGGAAAGCTCGTATCGATTCTGCAGGTGGCCGAGGGCGACGAGATCATGGCCGTGACCGACGCCGGCAAAGTCATCCGCCTGCGGATCGACGACATCTCGACTCTCGGCCGCAATACGCAGGGAGTGCGCGTGATGCACACCGGAGGCGACGAGCGAGTGGCCTCGGTCACGCGCCTGGCCGGCGACGAAGGCTAGGCGTGGACCACCCCCGGTCCCGGCGGCTGATGGAGCGCGGCCGCCTGCGCATCCCCGGCGGCGTCAACAGCCCGGTGCGCGCCTTCGGTTCGGTCGGCGGTCACGCGCGCTTCATCCGGGAGGCCCACGGCGCCCACGTCACGGACGAGGACGGCCGGCGCTACATCGACTACGTCGCGTCCTGGGGCGCGATCCTCTGCGGCCACGCCCACCCCGAGATCGTCGAAGCCGTGAGCGCCGCGGCGCGCCGCGGCACCAGCTTCGGGGCGCCGACCGCCGCCGAGGTCGAGCTGGCGGAGGGCGTGGCGGAGCGGGTGCCGGCCTGCGAGATGCTGCGGCTGGTCAACTCGGGCACCGAGGCGACCATGTCCGCGCTGCGCCTGGCGCGCGCGGCCACGGGACGGGCCAGACTGATCAAGTTCGACGGCTGCTACCACGGCCACGCCGACGCGCTGCTGGCGTCCGCGGGCTCCGGGGTGGCGACTCTGGGCCTGCCGGGCACGCAGGGGGTTCCGGCCGGGGCGGTCGGGGACACGATCGTGGTCGCCTACAACGACCTGGCGGCGGTCGAAACCGCCTTCGAGCGCTACCCCGGCGAGATCGCGGCCGTGATCGTGGAGCCGATCGCCGCCAACATGGGTCTGGTCGCGCCGGTCGAGGGCTTTCTGGAGGGACTGCGGGCGCTTTGCGACCGCCACTCCGGCCTGCTGATCTTCGACGAGGTGATCTGCGGCTTCCGCGTGGGACCCGGGGGCGCGCAGGGAAGGCTCGGCGTGACGCCCGACCTGTCCGCGTTCGGCAAAGTGATCGGCGGCGGGTTGCCGATCGGCGCCTACGGCGGCCGCCGAGAGCTGATGGAGCAGGTCGCGCCGTGCGGCGGCGTCTACCAGGCGGGGACTTTGTCGGGCAATCCCCTGGCCACGGCGGCCGGTCTCAAGGTGCTGGAGCTGATCGGCCGCGGCGAGGTCTTCGCCGGCCTCGATCGGATTTCGCGCCGACTGGCCGAAGGGATGATCGAAGCGGGGAAGCGCGCGGGCGTTCCGCTGGTCGCCCAGTCCTTCGGAGGGCTGTGGGGCTACAGCTTCCGTTCCGAAACGGCGCGCGACTACGCCGGCGCGGCGGCCGCGGACCATGAGCGCTACGCGGCCTTCTTCCACGCCATGCTGGAGGAGGGCGTCTATTTCGCTCCTTCCGGCTACGAGGCCGCGTTCGTGACGACCGCCCACACCGACGCCGAGGTCGACCAGACCCTGGAGGCGGCGCGGCGGGCGCTGGAGCGAATGGACTGATGCCTTCCGGCTGGCGCGGGGCTGGAATGGGACGCTCGGCCGAGGCCGCCTGGGAGTCCGTCCTCGCCGTAGCCCTGGGCATGCTGCTGGGCTACTACCTGGACCGCTGGCTCGGCACCGCTCCCTGGCTGCTGCTGACGTTCCTGGGTTTCGGCCTCGTCACCGGCTTTCAGAGGCTCATGCGGCTGCTGAAGCAGAGCGCGCCCGGCCCCGACGCGGCCCCGGACGACGAGGGCGACTCCGACGATCCCACGGGCGGCCGCCCGTGAGGCTCGGCCGCAGCCTTCACGCCAAGCACGCCCTGCTGGTCGGACTTGCATTCGGGGGTGCGATTGCGTACGGATTGCACGCCGCCGCCAGCCTCCTGGCTGGGGGCGGCATTCAGGTTCTCAACCTGAAGGTTCTCGAGCGAGGAGTGCGCCGGCTGGTCGGTCCCGCGGGACCGGCGTCCGGCGCTCTCGGAGTCGGGCTCAACTCGCTGCGCTTCGTGCTCTTCATCGGGCTGGTGCTGGGAGTCGCCATGCAGACGCCGGTGCGGCACGGAGCCTTCGCGGTGGGGCTGCTTTTGGTCGTTCCGGCGCTGATCTGGCAGGGAGTCGAAGAGGCGCGCCGGGCGCGGACGAGTTGAGATGGTTCATCTTCCGAGCATCTACGATCTGTGGTCGGGCAGCGTGCCCGTGGTCGTCCAGTCGCTGGCGGTGGCCGTCCTGCTGGTGCTTGTCCTCGCCGCGCTGGTTCGTCTGGGGCTGCGCGACGACGACGGGATCATCCCGTCGGAACGCCTGACGCTGCGCAACGTGCTCGAAATCCTGCTCGGCGGTCTCGGCACTCTGGGCCGCGACGTGATGGGCCCCGACTGGAGCAGGTACATGCCGGTCGTGGGCACGCTGGGGTTCTTCATCCTGGTGTCGAACCTGATGGGCCTGGTGCCCGGGCTGGGCGGACCGACGTCGTTCATCGAGATCAATCTGGGCTGGGCGCTGATCGCTTTCCTGGTCTCCGAGGCGGTCGGCTTCAAGCAGCACGGGCTGGGCTACTTCAAGCACTTCAACCCGGGACCCTGGTGGATCGCGATCCTGCTGGTTCCGGTCGAGCTGTTCAGCCACCTGGTTCGGATCGTCTCGCTGACCATCCGGCTCACGGCCAACATGTTCGCCGACCACACCCTCGTCGGGATCTTCCTGAGCTTCCCGGTGATCCAGCTGTTCGTGCCCTGGGCGATCATGGGCCTGGGGCTTTTCGTGGCCTTCGTCCAGGCCTTCATCTTCACGTTCCTGACCATGATTTACATCGGCCTCGCGCTCGAAGAGGCCCACTAGACTCGGAAGGAGGGTCCAATGCGTCTACTGTCCGTTTTCGTCTTCGCGTTTCTGGCCATGCTGATGGCGCCGGAGTTCGCCCTGGCCGCGGAGGCTGGGGACTCGGGGCGCTGGGGCATCGGGATCGGCGCCGGCGTGGCGATCGGTTTCGCGGTTCTCGGGGCCGGGATCGGCCAGGGGATGGCGGTCGGCGGGACCGTGCAGGGCATCGCCCGCAACCCCGGCGCCGCGGGCCAGATCCAGACCCCGATGATCATCGGCCTGGCTTTCATCGAATCGCTGGCGCTGTTCGCGCTGGTGATCGCGATCTTCCTCAACGGAAATCTCTGATTCAGCGCTGCGCGTTCACGCACGGGCGCCCGGGGATTCACTGTCGTCCCCGGGCGCCTCGCTTTTTCGGGCACTTCGCCGCGGCACGCCGCTTGCTCATGCCAGGACCGGGTCTGGCGGGTCTCCTTTCGACGGGACCAGGGAATCCGCCGGACCTTGGCCGGATGGGGCCATGGGGAACAGGCGTGCGGAAAACGGGGTGAGGCGCACGCCGGTCCCATCCGGCTATTCTCACCGGCCGTGAAGCAAGGCCGGTTCATCGTCCTGGAGGGCATCGACGGGGCGGGCAAGACCACTCAGTGCGCCTCCCTGGCCGAGTGGCTGGGCGGGCGCGGACAGGACGTGGTCTGCACCAGCGAGCCCACCGACGGCCCCTGGGGCCGGCGCTACCGGGACTGGGCGTCCGGGGGCTTCGAGGCTTCGGCCGAAGACGTGCTGGGATTCTTCGTCGAAGACCGCCGCGAGCACGTGCGCGACCTGATCCGCCCCGCGCTGGAGGCCGGGAGCTGGGTGATCTGCGACCGCTACGTCGCCTCGACCCGCGCCTACCAGGCGGCAGCCGGCCTGGACCTCGCGCTGCTCGCCCGCGCGCTCGACGAACCCGGCACGCCCCGGCCCGACCTGACGCTGTGGCTCCGGCTGGAGGTCGATCGGGGCCTCGCCCGGCTGGCCGGAGAGGCCCGGGAGCGCTTCGAGCGCGCGGAGTTCCTGGCGCGGGTGGACGCGGAGTACGCCCGCATGGGCCTGGTCGAGGTCGACGCCGGCGCGGCCGTTCCCGACGTACAGCGGGAATTGAGGCGCCGCGTGTCCGAGCACTTCGCCATGGGCGAGGTGTAGCGCCCTCGATCGATTTTGCTTTACTAGACGATCTCCCCTCGCTTGCGAAGCGGCGCGCCACCCGTGGGGGGTGGGGTCGTCGCCCGCAACGCATTCGAGGTCAAGCGAGGCATGAAAACCGCTGCTCGAGTCCTCTCGATCACCGGCCTCTCCTTCCTTTTGAGCGGTTGCCTGTGGGCCGCCATCGGGGGCGCCGCCGCAACCGGGGCGTACGTGCTGAACGACGAACGCAGCGCGTCCCAGATCGCCAAGGACACGGCGATCACGAGCGGGGTCAAGGCCAAGTTCATCAGGGACGAATACATCAAGGCGCTCGACATCAACGTCGACACCCGCAACGGCAACGTGGTGCTCTTCGGCAACGTGCCGAACCAGGAAATCGAGAACCACGCTGTCCTGCTGGCCCGAAGCGTGAAAAACGTGGTCGGCGTGACGTCGCGCATGGTCATCGTTCCCAAGCCGTACTGACGCCCCGCGACCGCCAGCCCTTTGGGCGCCGGCGCGATCACGGAGAGGAGCGAAATGACTTCCCGGGTAGTTCTGGTGCACGGCGCCTGGCACGGCGCCTGGTGCTGGCGGCCCGTGCTCGAGGGCCTCGAGCGGCGCGGCGTCCCGGCGCGCGCCATCGACCTTCCCGGTCACGGCGAGAGCACCGCTCCGCTGGGGGGGCTGGCCGAGGACGCCCAGGCGCTGCGCGCCGAACTGGCGTCGAGCCCCGGACCGGCCGTGGTCTGCGGACACAGCCTGGGCGGGGCCATCCTCTCCGAGGGCGTCGACCGCGGCAGCGACGTTCGCCATCTGGTCTACCTGGCGGCGATCGTGCCGGACGTCGGCGAGAGCGTGATGCAGGCGATTTCCGGCACCCCGCCCGAGTGGCGGTCGGGCATCGGGACCGATGCCGAAGGCCGTCCGACGCTCGACCCGGAGCGGGCCGTGGAGCTGCTCTACGCCGACTGCGACGCCGAGACTGCGAGCTGGGCGGTCTCCATGCTGGGGCCGGAGGACGCCCACGTCATGACGACTCCGCTCGGCCAGGCGGCCTGGCGCCACTTCGAATCCACCTACGTCGTCTGCCGGCAGGACCGCATCCTGGCGCCGGAGGTGCAGGAAGCGCTCGCCCGGCGCTGTACCCACAGCGTGCGCTGGGAAACCAGCCACTCGCCGATGCTGTCCAAGCCCGATCTGCTGGTCGATCTGCTGGCGGATCTGGCCGCAGCCTCGCCGGCTTGACCGCCGCGGCCGCGGTCCGCTTCGCGCCCATGTTCGGCCCGGTCCCTCCGCGGCCCGGAACGGGCGCCGCGGCCGGGACGCTTTGGTAGCCTGCAGGCGTGCAGGCGCTCTCCTCGTTCCACCCGCTGATCCAAAGCTGGTTCGAGCAGCGCTTTCCCGGCGGCCCGACCGAGCCCCAGAAGCGCGGCTGGCCCGCGATCGCCAGCCGGCGCCACACCCTGATCGCCGCTCCCACCGGCTCCGGCAAGACGCTCGCGGCGTTTCTGGGCTGCATCGACCGCCTGGTCCGCGATCCCGCGCCCCGCGGCGTGAGCGCGATCTACGTGTCTCCGCTCAAGGCGCTGGCGTCGGACATCCACTGCAACCTGGAGCGGCCGCTGGCCCAACTGCGCGAAACGGCCGCGCGCCGGGGAGTCCTGCTGCCGGAGATCCGCACGGCCGTGCGCACCGGCGACACCAGCGCTGGCGAGCGCGCCCGGATGCTGCGGCGCCCGCCCCACATCCTGGTGACCACGCCGGAGTCGCTCTACCTGATGGTGACCGCGTCCAAGAGTCGCGAGATTCTGCGCGGCGCCGACACGCTGATCGTCGACGAGATCCACGCGGTGGCGCGGGACAAGCGCGGGTCGCACCTGGCGCTGACGATCGAGCGCCTGGAGGAGCTGTGCGACGGGCCACTCGCGCGCGTGGGTCTGTCGGCCACCCAGAGTCCGATCGAATCGATCGCGCGTCTGCTGGTCGGAGCGCGCAGCGACCCCCGGGGGCGTCCGGACTGCGAGATCCTGGACCTGGGCCACCGCCGGGAACTGGATCTGCGCCTGGAGCTGCCCGGGTCGGAGCTCGGCGCGGTCGCCACCCACGAGCAGTGGGCCGAGATCCTGGACGACATCTCGCGGCAGGTGCGCGAGCGGCGAACGACGCTGGTCTTCGTCAACACGCGCCGCCTGGCCGAGCGCGTCGCGCACCTGCTCGCCGAGAGGCTCGGCGAAGAGCGCGTGGCCGCCCACCACGGCAGCCTGTCGAAGACTCGGCGCCAGACGCTCGAGGCCCGACTGCGGGCGGGCGACCTGGACGCGCTGGTGGCTACGGCGTCGCTGGAGCTGGGCATCGATGTCGGCCCGGTCGAGCTGGCCTGCCAGATCGGCTCGCCGCGCAGCATCGCGACGTTCCTGCAGCGGGTCGGACGCTCCGGCCACACGCTGGGCGCCACGCCGCGGGGCCGCCTCTATCCGACCAGCCGCGACGAGCTGGTCGAATGCGTGGCGCTGCTGAGGGCGGTCCGCGCCGGACGGCTCGACCGGATCCAGCTCCCGCACCAGCCGCTCGACATCCTGGCCCAGCAGATCGTGGCGGCCTGCGCGGCGGGCGAGTGGGACGAGGGCGTCCTGTTCGCGCTGGTCCGCCGCGCCGCTCCGTTCGCCGAGTTGGCTCGCGCGGACTTCGAACGCATCCTGGCCATGCTCTCCGAGGGCGTGGTCACCGGCCGGGGCCGCCGCGGCGCTTACCTGCATCGGGATCGGGTCAACGGCAAGCTGCGGGCGCGCCGCGGGGCGCGCATCGCCGCGCTCACCTCGGGCGGCGCCATCCCGGAGACCGCGGACTACCGGGTGCTCGCGGAGCCCGACGACGCCTTCGTCGGGACGCTCAACGAGGACTTCGCCATCGAGAGCATGGCGGGCGACGTCTTCCTGCTGGGCAGCACGGCCTGGCGCATCCGGCGGGTCGAAGCGGGCACGGTGCGCGTGGTCGACGCCCAGGGCGCCCATCCGACGATCCCGTTCTGGCTGGGCGAGGCGCCGGCGCGGACCGCGGAGCTCTCGGACGAGGTGTCCGCGCTGCGCGAGGAGGTGTCCGCACGCCTGGAAGGCGGAGGGCGGGAGGCCGTGGCGACCTGGCTGCAGGCCGATCCGGCGGTCGGTCGCGACCCCGCGGAGCAACTCGCCCGCTATCTGGAGGTGGCGAGGGACGAGCTGGGCGTGCTGCCGGGACGCCGCGACCTGGTGTTCGAGCGCTTCTTCGACGAGAGCGGCGGCATGCAGATCGTGGTGCACTCGACCTGCGGCGGGCGTCTCAACCGGGCGCTGGGCCTCGCGTTGCGCAAGCGCTTCTGCAAGACGTTCGATTTCGAGATCCAGGCCGCGGCGAACGACGACGCGGTCGCGCTCTCGCTCGGCCCCCAGCACAGCTTCGCGCTCGACGAAGTGCCCCGCTTCCTGAGCCCGGACGGGGTGGAAGACGTGCTTTCGCGGGCCCTGCTCGACTCGCCCATGTTCCAGGTGCGCTGGCGCTGGAACCTCGGCCGCGCCCTGCTGGTTCTGCGCTGGCGCGGCGGCCGGAAAAATCCCCCGCCGATCCAGCGCATGGAGGCCGACGACCTGCTGGCCGCGCTTTTCCCCCGGCTCGCGGCCTGCCAGGAGAACGCCACCGGACCGATCGAGATCCCCGACCAGCCGCTGGTTCGGCAGACGCTTCACGACTGCCTGCACGAGGCCTGCGACATCGACGGTCTGCGCGACCTGCTGGCGGGCCTGCGCAGCGGCGAGATCCGTGCGCACTTCCGCGATTCGACCGAGCCCTCGGTGCTGTCGCACGAGATCCTCAACGGACGGCCCTACACTTTTCTGGACGACGCCCCGCTGGAGGAGCGCCGCACGCGAGCGGTGGCCGTTCGCCGCGGGTTGCCCGAGCACGCCCGCGACCTGGGGCGGCTCGACCCCGAGGCGATCGCCCGGGTGCGCGACGAGGCGCATCCCGTGGTGCGCGACCCCGACGAGCTGCACGACCTGCTGCTGAACCTGGTCGTGCTGCGGCCGGACCCGAAGTACGCCGAGGAGTTCGAGGCGCTGCGGGCCGATCGCCGGGCCGGACTGCTGCGCGCGGACGAGGCCGGGCTCTGGTACGCGGCGGAGCGCCGCGCCGCGGTCGCCGGCCTGTTCCCGAAAGCCGCGCTGGAGGCCGGCGTGGGGGAGGGCCTGGCGCATCCGGAGGCGCACGCCGAAGACGCCGCCGCGGAGTCGCTTCGCGGGCACCTCGACGGCCTGGGCCCGGCGACCGCCGGGCAGCTCTGCGCGCGCACCGGCCTGTCCCGCGAGCGGGTGGACGCCGCCCTGGGCCGGCTCGAAGCCGAGGGCTTCGTCCTGCGCGGCGGGTTCACCCCGGGGGCCGGGGAGACGGAGTTCTGCGCCCGCCGGCTGCTGGCGCGCATTCACCGTTACACCCAGCAGCGGCTCCGGCGCGAGATCGAGCCCGTCTCCATGCGCGACTGGATCCGCTTTCTGGTCCGCTGGCAGGGCGTG
>JAGWBS010000007.1:40570-46798 GCA_021295775.1 Pseudomonadota bacterium
GCGCGATCTGCTGGAGGTCGTCGAACAGCTCCAGGGCTTCGAGGCCGCCGCGGGCGTCTGGGAGACGCACCTGCTGCCGGCGCGGCTGCGGTCGTATCGCCGCGAGGCGCTCGACGAGCTGTGCAGCGCGGGCGAGGTCGCCTGGGGGCGCCTGTCCGTTCCTCGCGAGGGCGTCGCCGGCCTGACCCGCGTCACGCCGATTTCGCTCGCGGTCCGGGAGGACCTGCCCTGGCTGCTGCCGGCCGCCCGGGGCGACGCGGGGCCGCCGCGGCCCGAGCGCGGACTCCCGCTCGAGCTGATCGGCCTTTTCGAGCGCGGCGGGGCGCTCTTCGACACCGAACTCGCGGCGCACGCCGGGGCCGCGCGGGCCGCGGTCCACGAGGCGCTCTGGGACCTGGTGGGCCGCGGCTGGGTGACGGCGGACGGATTCCAGGCCCTGCGCCAGTTGCTGTGGCGCCGCCGCCAGTCCCCCTCGAGGCGCGTCCGGCGAGGTTTGCGCCGCGCGGGACGGCGCGGCGCGGCCACGGGGGGGCGCTTCTCGCTGCTTCCGGCCGCGGCGCCGGTCGAGCGCGAGTCGCTGGCCGAAGCCGTCGCGGAGCAGCTTCTCGCGCGCTGGGGAGTGGTCTTCCGCGACGTCGCCGCGCGCGAGTCGCTGGCGCTCGCGTGGCGCGAGATCCTCTACGCGCTGCGCCGGCTCGAGGACCGCGGCGCGGTGCGCGGGGGGCGCTTCGTCGCCGGCTTCGCCGGCGAACAGTTCGCCCTGCCGGGAGCCGTGGAAGAGCTGCGCGCGTCGCGACGCGCCCCGGGCACCCTCGGGCCGATACGGCTCTCCGCCGCCGACCCGCTCAACCTGAGCGGCCTCGCGGGCGCGGGACCCCGCATCCCCGCGCTCGCCTCGCGCTCGATCGTCATCGACGACGGCCGGATCCGGTCCCCGGAGATCTGAGCCGGGCACCGGGGCGAGCGACCGCCCCGCGGAGAGCCGTCAGGCAACGATCTCGTAACTCTCGGGCAGGCGCGGGCGGTAGTTCGCCTCCGGAGCGTCGCGGCGTTCGAGCACGCTGCGGTGGATCCGCGCGCCCTCCGGAATTCTTCGGCGGCGGCTGCCGCGGAGCTTCCACAGGCCCGTGAAGGAGTCGTGCAGCTCGCCCAGCGGGTCGCCCCGGTGCTCCGGAGCCGCCAGCGCGTCGGCGTCGATCTCCATTCCGCGGAGCCGGGCCCGGGCCAGCATCCACTGCAGGGCCAGGTTCGACAGGCCGCGCTCGTCGTACCAGCCGCCGACGTCCGAGTGTGCCCCCGCGAACCAGACCTGCTCGATGCTCTGGGCCGGCCCCGCGGCGCTTTCGTCCCAGAGGCAGGGCGAAAAGTCCCTGCGCCGCTCGTCGATCGCCAGGGCGTGGCAGCCGAAGCGGACCTCGGGGTTCAGCCTGGAGTCGTGCCAGCGCCTGCCCGCGTTCAGCGCCAGGGACTCGACCGTGTCCCAGACCCCGACGAAGTGGACGGGGCAGCGGCGGGCGAACGTCCGCCGGAAGCCGGCCGCCGTCTCGTCGTTGCCCTCGGTGTTGTACAGCTTGGAGGCGTACTCCACGAGATTCTCGCCGGCGGGTTCCAGCAGCCCGCACTTGAACAGCATCCCGGCCAGCGAACGGACGGTGAAGGCGCCGCGGCTGAAGCCGAAAAGGAACACCCGGTCCCCTTCCGCGAACGCACCCATCAGAAAGCGGTAGGCGTCCTCCACGTTCTTCTGCAGGCCGAAGCCCGTGGCCCGGTCGTTGGCGGCGCGCAGGGCCCCGCTGCGCTCGTCGTACTCCCAGCCGCCGGTGCCCACGCCGGGGTCGTAGTAGCGGACCTGCCCGGCGCCGGCGCGGGCCAGCGCGTAGGTGGCGACCACGTTGGTGTTGTTCCGGCCGTATTCGTTGCCGGTGCCATCGCAGCAGACGACGATGTTCTTCATCGACCTCCCGACCCGGACCTGCGGAAATCATACGGCCTGCGCGGTACCGGCCGGTACCCGGGCCGCTCAGTGCAGGTTTCGAGTCCCGCGCCCGCCGCGGTTTCTAACGGCCGCTTCGCGGGTCTCCGCCGTTTCCGGGCCCAGCGAGCGCGGCCGCGCGTCCAGACGCCGTTTCAAGCCGTCGAGTCGGGCTTCCAGCATCAGCCGTGCGCTGTCGAGACGGCGGTCCATGCGGCGCAGTTCCAGCCACGAGCGCGTTAGGTGGATCAGCGCGGCCGCGCCCAGCAGGCCCAGCAATAGATAGATGGAGAATTCCAATCTGGCTTCCTCCCGCCCGTCGCGGTGAGCGCGGCGCGTTTCCGGGGCGGAGCGCCAGCATAGGACCGGCTCGGTGGGCGTTTCAACGAGTAGAAATCTTCACAGAAACGCGCCGGCCCGCGCTTCGGCCGGGGGGGGGCAGGCCCCGATCCAGACCAAGGCAAACGTCCCCGCGCAAGGGTGCGACTCGGGCGGAGACGCTCTGGGCCGTCCGGCGGACGTGGAACTCAGTCGACCCCGCCGAAGCTCATGCCGACCTCGACGCGGTAGCGTCGAGGAGGCCCGTACTAGGCCGAAGCTTCCGGCCAGGAAGGCGCTGCCCGAGACTCCGTAGATCCGGTCGCCGAGATTCTCGCCGACCCCGGCCAGGCACAGCCCTTCGCGGCCGAACAGGTCGTCGACCTGCACGCGGGCATCCCACTTGGTGTAGTGACTGCTGCTGACCAGGCGGTTGCCCTGGCCTTCGGGTGTCCGGAGATCCCAGTTGGTGCCGGTGTAGATCCGGCTCCGGCGGCTGAAGCTGAGCGAGACGCTCAAGCGCCCCCAGTCTTGCGGCTCGAAGGTGTAGATGGCGCTGCCCGTGAGCATGTGCTTGGGAGAGTTGTGAACCCGCTTGCGGTAGGCGGCGTCCTCGAAGCAGTCGCTCGGTACCGGATCGATGGCGCATTCCGCGCGGTACGAGGCGGCCTCGGCGTCGATGAAGTCGGGATTGACTTCGGGCCAACTGCTGACGTCGGAAAGGTTCATGGAGTAGGAGAATCTCAGGTCCAGCCCGGGCAGCGGGATCGCGCGGGTCTCCACCTCGATCCCCCGCAGGCGCGAGCGCCCAACGTTCCGGATGATGCCCTGGTAGCTTCCGTTCGCGGTCAGTCCGGGAATCTGGACCTGCTGCTCCTTGAAGTCGTAGTAATAGCCGGCCAGGTTGAGCTGCAGGCGGTTGTCGAACCAGGCGGACTTGATCCCGGCGTCCCAGGCGAAGAGCGTTTCATCGGCGTACGGGAGGTCCCCCGGATCCGTGTCGGTGGCGGCCCGCTGGTTGTAGCCGCCTGCCTGGAAGCCTTTCGACCAGCCGGCGTAGCCCAGCAGGTCGTCGGTCAACTGGTATTCGGCGCGGATCATCGGCGTCCAGGCGGAAAAGTCGACAGAGTCGCTGAATCCGCTCTGGACACACACGAACTGGCCGTCCCGACCTACGCCGAGTTCCCCGCAGAGACCGGGGAAGTCGACCTTTTTCTCGTCGTTCGAATAGCGCAGCCCGGCGGTCAGAGTGAGTCGGTCGCCGATGTGATAGGAGAGCTGGCTGTAGGCCCCGTACGCCTCCCCGTCCTGGTAGAGGTCCGTTCTCGGCAGGCCGTTTCCGAAGGCGATGAACTGACTCCAGTAGTAGGTATCGTCCTCGAAGTAGGTGAATCCGGTCGTGTAGTCCAGTTTCCCGTCCAGAGTGGTTCCGACCGCTTGAAACTCGGCGTAGATCTGCTCGTGCTCGTCGTAGTTGTAGCCGTCGAAGATGCGGAAGCCCGTTCCGGTCAGGTCGGCGGCCGCGTGGTCGTCGGTGTCGCGCCAGCTCACGATCGCCTTGAGCTGAAGCTCGTCGGAGACGTCGTAGGTGCCCGTCAGCGCGTGGAAGTTGATCTGGATGTCGTTGCCGGGAGTCACCCCGTTGAAGAACGTGCCGCTTCCGTACAGCGGGTCGTCCCGGTGCCCGATCTGGTCAAGGATCTGCTGGGTGCTGGTCAGCCCCATGATGTTCCGCAGCAGGAAGCGCAGGCCCACGGCGCTGGGGGGGAGGAAGCCGAGCACGGGACTTCCGTCCGGGATGTCGGCCAGGGCCAGGCCGCCGGCCCCTTCGGGGATCAGCGCCGTCGGCCACTGCGGAATCGGGCCCTCGTCCAGGTCGAAGCGGTTGTAGACGTAGTCGAAGCTGAGCTCATCGCTCGGCGTCCAGCTCAGCGACAGGTTGATCGAGTGGTGGTCCTCGTCCCAGACGTCCCTGGGAGGTTCCGTGTCCCTCAGTCGGTGCTTATCACGTCGACGTACGGGTCGATTTCGCTGCGCTGGAAACTGATCCGCTACAACATCGGCACCCCGAACTTTCCGCTCTTGCGGACATGCCGCATGTAGAAGTACCACAGCGGCACGGTCACCGGGAAGGCGAGGATCGTGGCGACACTGCCCAGCCAGAAGCTGACCTGCTCATGCAGTGGCGCGCGCGCCGGCGCCGGCAGGGACGGTTCGAAACAATCCCCGGAATACAGATGCGGATAGTCCTCGAACCGCCGCTGCATTGACGCGATCCACTCGCGGACGCGCGGGAGTGACGGGTCGGTCTGCAGCACGGCGATCGTCGGGACGGGAATGCTGCAGTGACACTGCAAGCCTCCGAACAGCTGCAGCTCGACGAGATTCGGTTCTGCGCCGCCCAGAAACGGGTGCTGGTTCTTCGCCAGACGCTCTTCCCAGCGCTGCCAGCTACGGCGGATGTCGTCTTCGGACGAATGCCCGAAACGGCGCCCGAGCGACTCGAGCGTGAGGTAGAAGTACAGCACCGTGAAGCTGCGCAGGGCGCTGCGCAGCATGCGTGCCGGCGCGGGCCCCCGGCGTTCCCGCACCAGGCTCCAGCGGTGCCAGAAACGCCAGGCGCTGTCGGTGCGGTTCGTTCCGCCGCTCAGTGCGCCGGCGAGCATGCGGTCGTCGCCCTGCGCTTTGCCCGAAAAACCGAGTTCTTCGAGGATGCGCGAGGAGTCGTGATGCCAGGGACCGCCGTCGATACTGACCAACGGCATCAGAACTCCGGAGCGCAGGAAGACCCGGAGCGGCGGAAACGTGACCACGTCGTGCGGGATCTTCCTGTGATGCAGGCCAAGAAGAACGGCCTGCACCCAGGGGGAGTGATCGCCGCCGTAGACACGTACGAATCGGGGGGTCATCGTTGCCATACTCTCGGCAGTTTGCGACAACGGGCTGCCCGATCATAGTCTGGGCATGCCGTTGCGGGAGACGTTGCATGGGCTATTCCCTGGTCGATTTCAGTCACGACGTGCGCGCGATACTCCGCGAAAGTGACGACCGCGAGGGCCGGGAGCGCGTCCGACAGAAGCTCGAGGCGCTCCTTCGCGACCGCGATTTCTGCGCGACGTACGTCGGGCCCGGCAACGACGCCGGCATGGAGCAGATCTACCAGGATCCCGAACTCCGATTCTGCGTGCTGGCCTACAACATGACGGAGCCGCGCACCTCGCCGCCCCACGATCACGGTGCATCGTGGGCCGTGTACGGCTAGGCGGCCGGACACACGGACATGGCCGGGGAAGAGCGGCGGTTGTTCGACCCGGCGACCGCGGACGTCCGGCAGATGTGATCCACCTGAATCGGCCGCGGCCCGTCGGTCAGTCCGCCTGCTGCTGGGGCGCCCGGTCTAGGAACGACCGAATGATCCGGCTGACCTCCTCGGGTCACTCCAGACCAAGCCCCAACGGACCATTCTCGAATTCTACAGACCCCCCCACACGCCGCCAAGCGCGCCCGAGGAAAAAATCTTCCGGGCTCCGACCCGCGAAGTCTAACGGACGCGCGGACGCGCCACTCCACCCCACGAAAACGCCCCTGCCGGAGACAAGCTCTCCGGCAGGGGCGTTTCAATCGTGTGTGTGGCGATCGGGACTCAGTCCGTGGCGCCGAAGCTCATGCCGACCTCGAAGCGGTAGCGGCGAGGGGGGCCGTACTGAGTGGTGATCCGGCCGAAGGTTTCGGCCGAGAACGCCGACGAGTTGATGCCGTAATCCTTGTCGGCGATGTTCTCGCCCACCACGGCCAGATACAGACCCTCGCGGCCGAGGAAATCGTCCACCTGCACGCGGAGGCTGTAGACCGTGTAGCTTTCGGTGGCGGCGCGGGCGTTGGCCCATGTCTGCAGGAACTCGGTGTTGTAGACGTTCCCCAAGGCCCGGTTGAACGCG
>JAGWBS010000070.1:0-12503 GCA_021295775.1 Pseudomonadota bacterium
AAGCCCGGGGGTCGGCGTCCCAGGACCTTCTTTCCGAGTGCGGGTATGGACGCTACGCGCACGGCTACGCCGGGTAGGCCGCGCGGAAGCAAGGCCCTGGGGTCGGCGTCCCAGGACCTAGACCGACCGTGAACGCCCCTAGAGCGAATCCGGAATGTGATCCAGCCGATACAGCGCCTTGGCGTTCCCGTGCAGCATCTTCTTGACCTCCGCAGCGGGCAACCCCCGAAACAACCGATCGATCGTCACCCGCGAATTGGGCCAGTCCGTGCCCGTGTGCGGATAGTCCGTCGACCACAGCAGATGGTCGATGTTCAGCCGGTGGCGCAGCTCCATGCCCACCGTGTCGACCATGAAGCTGGACCAGAAGTTGCGCCGGAACACCTCGCTGGGCATCTCCGGCATCTTGGAGACCGCGTCCGTGAACCACCGATACCGCAGGAACATGTCGTCGGTCTGCTCCAGCAGCGTCGGGATCCAGCCGATGTTGGCCTCGACCAGCACGATATTGAGCCCCGGGAACTTCTGGAAGATCCCCGAGAAGATCAGGTCGCAGGTCACGGGGATGGTGTGCGAGCCGGCCTTGGCGCCGCCCGCCTTGCCCAGGAACGCCAGCTCCGTGAAGCTCATCGGCTTGTCCGCCACCTGGCGGAAGAAACTGCCGATGTGCACCGAGACCGGCAGGTTCGCCTCCTGCGCCAGCGCGAAGAACTTCTCGTCCTCGGGCGTGAAGTCGAAGTCCCCGCTCGGCATGCGCGAAATGATCGCGCCGCGCAGATCGTTCTTGAGGATCCACTCCAGCTCTTCGACCGCGTCCTCGATGCCGGTGGTGGGCACGATCCCCAGACCGACCAGGCGCCCCTGTCCGCGGGAGCAGAACTCCGCCATCCAGTCGTTGTAGGCGCGCACGCAGAAGCGCTGCAGCTCCGGGTCGTCCGAGTAGGTCCCGGCGCCGGTCAGGGTCACGCTGGGGTAGAGCACCTGCGCGTGGATCTTGTCGATCGCCATGTCCTTGAGGCGCTCCTCGGGGTCGTACATGCCCGGCCGGATCGACTCGTAGGTGTGGCCCATCGGCGAGTACTGCAGGTAACTCAGGCCGGCGCAGGCGGTCAGCCCGACGGCCTGCTGGAGCTTGCCCTCGTCGAACATCCAGACGTCGCCCTTCTTGCTGTGGCGCACGCGCGGGGCGCGCTCGCGAAGCTTGGCCGGCGCGCGCGACTGCCACAGGTCGGGCGGCTCCTGGACGTGCGCGTCGGAGTCGATGATCGGGTAGTCGATGGAGCTGAAGTCGTGAAAAACGTCGCTCACGGGGCTTCTCCTTGGGGGGGAAGAAGGGATTATAGCTTCGGGCCGGCCGGCCGGGCTTTGCCCAGGAAGAGGCGTTCCGGATCGTAGACCCGCAGCAGGGCCAGCTCTTCGGCGCTGGCGGGCGGCAGGGCTTCCAGCTCGCCGGCGACGCGCAGCTCCCAGCCGCAGCGACCCCGGATCTCCTCCACCACCTCGTCCGGCGGGCGGCCGTCGTCGAAGTAGCCGGTCAGCACCAACTCGTCGCCGTCGAGCTTTTCGAAGCGGCCTAGGGTGGAGACCACGCAGCGGATGCGCTCGCCGGGGCTGGTCACGTAGCCGACCTTCTCCACGAAGGTCTGCGGCCGCTGGGCGGCCACCACCACCGTTTCCCGGGCGGCGGTGACGATGTCGTTGGCGCCGCCCGAGCCGGTCAGGAAGCGCCCGTCGCGGCCCACGCTGGAGTTGACGTTGCCGTGACGGTCGATCTCGCCCGCGCCGATCGTGGCCAGGCAGCGGTTGGCGGCGCCGGCGCCGTGGATGCCCAGCGTCTCCAGGATGTCGGTCAGCGCGGTTGTGGTCGGCAGGTTGCGGAAGTTGAGCAGGAACGGGTCGGCCGGGCGCGGATCGTGACCGTACATGCCGGTCTCGGCCATCATCGCCAGCTCGATGCCCTGGTCGCGCAGCCGCTGCGCCGCCAGCCAGGCCATCAGCGTGGCCTGGCCCACGCCCGACAGCAGGGTGCGGTAGCCGCCCGACCGCACCCGCTCCGCCACCACGCGCGAGGCCTGCACCACCATCTGCTCGACCGGGTTGGCCGGGCGGTCCTCGTCCAGCGTCTCGGCGTGCTCCTCGAGTTCTTCGCGCCACGACTCCGGCTCGGCCATGGCGTACAGGCGCCGCACCCGCGGCTCGTCCAGCCGGGCCAGGTAGGCGTCGTGGTCTTCGAGGTCGAGGATCCACTCGCGCACGAAGGCGTCGTAGTCGGCTTCCTCCGCCTGCGCTTCGCGGTGGGCGCGCAGGAAGGCGTAGTCGTTGGCGTGCGACGGCAGCTCGGGGATGCCGCTGGCGTAGTTCCCGTAGGGGTGGCAGCCGAGCGGGGTTTCGCACACCGCCAGCACGCTCTCGCCGGGCAGCCGCACCAGGTGCGCGTGGCGCCGGATGAAGTCGCTGGAGACGATGCGGTGGGCGCTGACGATCGCGCCTTCGCGCGCGGCCAGCGCGCCGTAGACGTTGTCCTGGTGCGGCGGGAACATCAGCGCGTTGCCGGCGGGATCGGCGGCCCAGGCGTAGACCAGGCTCAGGTCCGGGCGGTACGCCCGCACCACGCCCTGCCGGCGGCCCGGCTCGAAGGGGTCGTCGACCTCGGCGAAGAGCCCCTTGTCCGCGTTCTCGGCGGCCAGCGAGCTGCCGACCAGCGAGCGCGTGGGCAGGAAGGGCAGGCCCAGCGCGCCGGCGAACAGGCGCTGGACCAGCGTGAGCATGCTCCAGCTCTCGATCTCGAAGCTGCCGCGCCCCAGCGCGCGGCCCACCACCCGCGTCGGTCCCGGCGTCGGGTAGCCGTCCCCGGCGAAAGAAACGATCGCCTTGCGGATCAGCCCCAGGTGGACCAGCGGCAGGTACATTCCCGCCAGCGAGGAAGCGATGAACTCGAAGCCCGGGTCGCGGCCGGCGAACTGCCGGCACAGCTCGTAGTTCACCGCCGTCGGCATCGGCTGCAGATTGCTGGGGTTGATACTCATCCCCGGCCGCACGAATCGCCGGATCGCCTCGGCCAACGGCATGCGCTTGTCGGCCGGGCTCTCGTGCACCCGCGCCAGCCGGGTCTCGATCAGCCGCCGCCAGGCGCTCAGAGGGCCTCCGAGGGGTCGAGCTGGTCGCGGAGCTGGCGCTTGAGGAACTTGCCGTTGGCGTTGCGGGGCAGGGCCTCGCCCCGAAGCCAGAAATAGCGCGGGGTCTTGTGGGCGGCCAGGCGCGGCGCGCAGTGCTCGCGCAGGGCCTCGGCGGTCAGCCCGGCGCCCGGCCGGGCGACCACGACGCAGCCGACCTCTTCGCCCAGGCGCTCGTCGGGCACCCCGAAGACCGCGCACTCGGCCACGTCGGGGTGGTCGAAGACCGCGCTCTCGACCTCGGAGCAGTACACGTTCTCGCCCCCGCGCAGCACCATGTCCTTGATCCGGTCGACGATGTACAAAAAGCCGTCCGCGTCGATCCGGGCCACGTCGCCGGTGTGCAGCCAGCCGTCGGTGATCGCCTCGGCGGTCGCTTCGGGGCGGTTCAGGTAGCCCGCGATCACCTGCGCGCCCCGCACCCAGAGTTCGCCCCGCTCGCCGGGGGCGACGGGCTGGCCGGCTTCGTCGACGCACTGCGCCTCGAAACAGGGCAGCACCGGTCCCACGCTCTCGGGTTTGTCGACGTGGTAGTCCGCCGCGGTGGTGGAGATGATGCCGCAGGTCTCGGTCAGCCCGTAGCCGGTGTTGGGGCGCGTGTCGCCGGGCCGCCGCTCGATCTTGTCGACCAGGTCGGGCTGGAACGCGGCGCCGCCGCCGCCCAGGACCTTGAGGCTCGAAGTGTCGAAGCTGTCGAATTCGGGATGGGCCAGCAGCTCGCGCGCCATCGTGGGCACGCCGGTGACCATCGTGATCCGCTCCCTCTCGATCAGGCGCAGCGCCTGTCCCGGGTCCCAGCGGTACATCAGCACCAGCGAACCGCCCGCCGCGGTGGCGCCGTGCGCGACGCAGTTGTTGGCCGTCACGTGGAAGAGCGGCGTCGTGACCAGGGTGCAGAGCCGGGCGGGCCCGCCGGAACCCGGCTCGGGAGTCTCCCCGCCCAGGTCCCGGGCACGGGCCGTCACCAGGTTCCAGAACAGGATACTCATCAGGTTCGCGGTGCAGCCGCGGTGGGTGAGCTGCGCGCCCTTGGGCCGGCCCGTCGTGCCCGAGGTGTAGAAGACGCAGGCGTCGGAGTCGGGATCGATCGACGCCTCGGGCATCTCGCCGCCGTGTTCGACCAGCTCGGAGAACGGAACGGCCGCGCCGCGCTCCGCTTCCGGGACGCGCGCGGCGACGGTCACGACCGGCGGGAGTCCATCCCGCTGCGACTCCAGTCTTTCCAGGCGCTCGGCGTCGCAGACGATCACCTTGGGCCGGGAGTCTTCGATCGCGTACGCCATTTCCGGGCCGGTCCACCAGGCGTTCATGCCGACCGCGGTCGCTCCCATCGAGACCGCCGCCCAGTAGACCAGCATCCACTCGGGGTAGTTGCGCATGGCGATGGCCACCCGGTCGCCGGGACCCACGCCGCGCTCCGCCAGCCAGGCCGCGATCGAGGCGGTCTCGCGGTGCGCCCGCTCGTAGCTCCAGCGCTCGTACTCGTACACCAGATAGTCGCTGTCCGCGTGCGCCCGGGACCCGAGCCAGACGTCGCGCAGCGAGCCCGGCGAGTTGGCGTAGGTGCGCAGCTTCGTCCCCCGCACGGAGACCTCGACGATCTCGAACGGACCGCCCGGCCCGGTGAACTCGTCCCACGCCCGGCGCAGCTCGTCGTACATGCCGCCCAGACTACCAAGTCGCCGCTGGCGAGACCCCGGGAGCGGCCCCGCCCCGACCGCGGCGCAAACCTCGCCAGCGGCTCAATGAGAGAGGTCGCTTCTGATGAAATGGACATTACTTATGACCGGTCCTAAAATTTGGTCAGACTCAACCAAGGACTCCGCATGAAGACGATCGGGGCCGCGAAATTCAAGGAACAGTGCCTGGCGCTGCTCGACCGGCTCGACGCCGACGGGCTGATCGTCACCAAGCACGGAAAGCCGGTCGCGCGGGTCGTTCCCTACGCGCAGGAATGCGCCGACTTGATCGGCAGCCTGAGCGACAAGATCGAGATCCGGGGCGACGTCTTCACCACCGGTGTCCACTGGGATGCCCGTGCTGAATCTTGACACCCACATCCTGGTCTTCGCTCTCGGCGGCGAACTCCGGCCGGACGAGCGGGCCCTGTTGGCTCGGAACCGCTGGTCCGTCTCGGGCATCGTGCTCTGGGAGCTGGCCAAGCTGGTCGAACTGGGCCGCATCGCCATGGATCTCGACGACCGGGACGTGGTCCGGGCGCTGAGCCGCCTGCACGTGTGGCCGATCGACCTGGCCGTCGCGCGCGCCTCGACCCGGCTGGATTTCGACAGCGATCCCGCCGACGAGCTGATCGCCGCCACCAGCGTCGTGCACGGCATCCCCCTGCTCACCCGCGACCGAACCCTGCTCGGCTCGAAGATCGTCCCCCTGGCGGGGGCCGCCCCTATTCCCTGAGCGCCGGCGAGGACCGACTCCCTGTGGAGCGTGGGGCGCAGGCTCGCGTCCGGACTCCGTCCGGCTATGATGGCGCCACCGTATGGTCCGGCCGAAACGGGCAGAGGAGAGCCGCCGTTGTCGCTGAGCCTGGAATCCATCGATCTGGTCGACGCCGACCGGTTTGCGGCGCGGGGGTATCCGCACGAGGAGTGGGCTTGGCTGCGGCGGAACGCGCCGCTGCATCGCTTCGAGCCGCGGGGGATCGAGCCGTTCTGGGCCGTGACCAGGCACGCGGACCTGATCGCGCTGTCCAAGCAGCCGAAGCTCTTCGTCAACGAGCCGCGGGTGGCGCTCGCCGATCCCGAGCGCGAACGGACCGAGCCCACCCAGCGCAACCTGCTCTTCATGGACCCGCCGGAGCACGCCGCCTACCGGCGGCTGGTCAGCAGCCACTTCACCCCGCGCTCGCTGGGCCGCCTGCACCGGGACGTGGAGCGCATCTCGCGCGAGCTGCTCGACTCGGTCCGGACCGACGGGGAGCTGGTCGAGATCGACTTCGTGGAGCGGGTCGCGGCCATCCTGCCGCTGGCGGTGATCGCCCGCATGCTGGGCCTGCCGCGCGACGACTGGGAGCAGCTCTTCGAGTGGACCAACGAGTCCATCGGCGCCAGCGACCCCGAGTACCGCCGCGAGGGCGAGACCTCGCTGGAGACTTCGGAGCGGGCGCGGATCGCGATGTTCGAGTACTTCGTCGCACTGGTGGAGGAACGTCGCCGCGAGCCGCGCGACGACATCGCCAGCGTGCTCGCCCGCGCCGACCTGGACGGCGAGCCGCTGCCGACCTTCGAGCTGCTCTCCTACTACCTGCTGCTGATCGTGGCGGGCAACGAGACCACGCGCAACGCGACCAGCGGCGGTCTGGCCGCCCTGATGGACCGGCCCGGCGAGCTGGACAAGCTGCGCCGCGACCCGTCGCTGATCCCCTCCGCGGTGGAGGAGATCCTGCGCTGGACCACGCCCGTCATCCAGTTCTGCCGCACCGCGACCCGCGACGTGGAGCTGAGGGAGCAGAAGATCCGCGCCGGCGAGTCGTTCGCGCTCTACTACCCCTCGGCGAACCGCGACGAAGAGGTCTTCGACGCGCCGTTCGAGTTCCGCGTCGACCGCCGGCCCAATCCGCACCTGGCATTCGGCATCGGCGAGCACTTCTGCTTGGGCGCCAACCTCGCCCGCATGGAGCTGCGCGTGATCTTCCGCGACCTGGTCGAGCGCCTGGAGTACGTCGAGCCGGCCGGCCCCATCGAGCGCCTGCGCTCCCACTTCATCGGCGGCGTCAAGCACCTCCCGATCCGCTACCGCCTCCGCTGACCCCGCTCGGCGGCGGCCGCGACGCGCGGGCTATCGGACTTCGCGCAGGCGGCCGGTTTCGACTTCGTAGACGAAGCCGCGGATGGCGTCCTTGTGGGGCACGAAGGGGCTCGCGGCAATGCGCGCGATGGACTGGCGGACGTCGCCGTCGAGGTCCGGGAAGGCTTCCATGGCGAAGGGCGGGCGGATGCCGGTCTCTTCGCAGATCGCCTGTTTCAGATCGTCGTCCTTGAAAGTGAGCATCCCGCAGTCGGTGTGGTGGATCAGCATGATCTCGCGCGTGCCCAGCAGCCGCTGCGAGATCGCCAGCGAGCGGATCACGTCGTCCGTCACCACGCCGCCGGCGTTGCGGATCACGTGCGCGTCGCCCTCCTGCAGGTCGAGCAGCGCCGCGGTCGACAGCCGGGCGTCCATGCACGCCACGACCGCGACGCCGCGGGCCGGGGGGATTGGCAGGTCGCCCTTGGAGAAACCGTCGGCGTAGCGGGCGTTGTTCTCCAGCAGCCGGTCGATCGCGCTCATCTTCGACGCCTCCCGCGCGCGGGCCGCGCGCCGCGCCGCGGTCGCTTCCGCGGGGTCCGCAGCCTAGCACGCGTCCCGGGTTAGACTCCCGCCCCGGGGAGGCGTCGGAAGGAGGCGCGGGCCGTGAGCTACACGCTGTCGGAGCACGAGTCCAAGCGTCTGCTGGCGGACGCCGGACTGCCCGTGCCCGAAGAGCGCCTGGCCGCCGACGCCGCGGCCGCCGCCCGCGCCGCGGACGCCCTGGGCTATCCCGTCGCGCTCAAGCTCTGCGGCCGCGGGATCGCCCACAAGACGGAGCGCGGACTGGTGCGGCTGGGGCTGGCGGACCCGGAGGCGGTGCGCCGCGAGGCAGAGGATCTGCTGGGTCTGCGCCGCGCCGGAGAGGAGTCGGCGCAGGTGCTGGTCGGGCGCATGGCGGGCGGGTCGCGCGAACTGATCGCCGGCCTGGTGCGCGATCCCCAGTTCGGCCCCTGCGTGATGCTGGGGCTGGGCGGAATCTTCGCCGAGGCGCTCGGAGACGTGGCTTTCGCGCTGGCGCCCCTGGATCCTCCCGACGCCGAGGACCTGATCGGAGCGCTGCAGCACGCGCACCTGCTGGACGCGTTCCGGGGCGAGCCGCCCGTGGACCGCGCGGCCCTGGCCCGGCTGCTGGTCGCCCTGGGCGAAGTCGCGGCCGCCCGCCCCGAGATCCGCTCGATCGACCTCAACCCGCTGCGCATCGTCGACGCCCGGCCCGTGGTCCTCGACGCGCTGGTCGAGCTGGAGGACGGCGCGTGAGCGATGTCCTCGAACGGCTGAGCCCGCTTTTCCGTCCCCGTGGGATCGTCCTGGCCGGGGTTTCTTCGCACCCGGGCAAGTTCGGGGCGGTGGCGTTCCACAACCTGCTGCGGTTCGGATTCGCCGGACCGATCTTTCCGATCAAGCCCGACGGCGCCGAGGTCTTCGGCCGGCCGACGCTGAGCGAAGTCTCACAGGTCCCCGACGGCGCCGCGGATCTGGCTTTTCTGTGCACCCCCGCCAAGCTCAACGCGGGTCTTCTGCGCGCCTGCGCGGCCAAGGGGGTACGCGCGGCCTACGTGGCCTCGGGAGGCTACGCCGAGGCGGGCGAAGACGGCCGCGAACTGGAGCGGGAACTGGTCGAGACGGCGGAAGAGCTGGGAGTCGCGCTCGCCGGCCCCAACGGCCAGGGGATCGTCTCCACCCCGGTCTCGATGTGCGCGCAGATCGTCGCGCCGTATCCGCCGCCGGGCCCGCTCTCGATGGTGAGCCAGAGCGGCAACGTCGGTTCGAGCTTCATGAACTACGGCTGCCTGACGGGCGTGGGCTACTCCAAGGGCATCTCCTGCGGCAACGCGGCCCAGCTCGAAGTAGCCGAGTTCATCGAGTACTACGCCGAGGATCCCGACACGCTCGCGACGCTGGTGTACCTGGAAGGCCTGGAGGACGGGCGGCGCTTCGCCGAGGTCGCGCGCGCCCACGCGCTGCGCAAGCCGCTGGTCGTGCTGCGCGGCGGGGCGACCCGCCAGGGACAGCGCGCGGCCTCCAGCCACACCGGAGCGCTGGCCTCCGACGACGCCGTCTTCGACGGGGTGTGCCGGCTGGCGGGCGCGGTGCGCGCCGCCAGCGTGGAAGAGGCGTACGAAGCGGCGGCGGCGTTCGCCACCCAGCCGCTGCCACGCGGGCCGCGGACCCTGATCGTGACCGCGGCGGGCGGCTGGGGCGTGCTGACCGCCGACGCCTGCGTGCGCGCCGGCCTGGAGCTGATCGAGCTACCCGACGACCTGCGCCGCAGGATCGACGGCATGGTGCCGTCGCGCTGGAGCGGCGGGAACCCGATCGATCTGGCCGGCGGGGAGACGCGCGACACCATCCCCGAGGTGCTGGACCTGGCCGCCGCGCATCCCGAGGTGGACGCCGTGATCTACCTCGGCATCGGCATCCAGGCCGCCCAGGCGAACCAGTTCCGGAGCGGGCCGTACTACCCCGACCACGGCCTCGACCGCATCGTCGACTTCCATGAGCGCCAGGACGGCCGCTACGCGCAGGCCGCCAGCGAAGCCAGCGAGCTCCACGGCAAGCCGGTGCTGGTCGCTACGGACCTCGCCCTCACCGACCGCGACTACGGCAACTCCGGTCCGCTGGGCGTCCAGCGCAGCGGCCGCATCGTCTGGCCCTCCGGCCACCGCGCCGTGCGCACCCTGAGCCAGATGCTGCGCTACTCCCGCTGGCTATCCCACCGTTCGACCTAGCGCCTGCGTCGGTCGGCCCACGGAGGCCCCGTGCGACAGGCCTCGGGACGCGCGGGCCGCTCGCTCACGGCGGAGCGGCCGTTCCGCCCATCTGCGTGAACCGCTCTGGGGGGATGGCCGGACGGTACGAGCCTCTCCTCCCGCTGGACTCCCGGGCCCTGCGGAACCCGCCCGCCCGGTTTCGGTCCCCGGCGGTCGATCTCAGAACGAGCGGCCGAAGCGGAAAAGGAGGGCGAACTCGGGGGCTTGGCGGGTGTGGTCCGGATCGCGGATGGCCAGCGCGGCGAAGTGGGCCGAGCCCCCCGCCCAGGGCCGCGCGTAGCTCAACTCCAGGTCGAGCTGGCGCCCGGAGGGTTCCAGGGCCAGCGCCGCGCGCTCGAGCCGCAACTGCCGGTCGCGGGTGCGGCCCGCGGCCCAGACGAGCTTCGCCCGGCCCGACTCCACGCGCAGCGGCTGGGACAGGCGCAGCGACAGCCGGTCGCCGCGATGCAGCAGGCCGCGGCCAGCGATCCCGAGGCCGAACGAACTGGTCCAGAGCGAGGAGACGTCCCGCAGCAGGCCCTGGTCCGAGATCTCGGGTCGGCTCCAGCCGGCGTGCGCGGCGGCGAACGCGCTCCAGCGCGGACCGAGACTCCAGTGCGCCGACGCCCCCGCGAAGCCGGTGCGCCCGCGCAGCGCGCCGAACGCGCCCCGCGGGCGGCTGCCCATCAGGCGCTCGGACTCGCGCAGCCAGCCCGCCTGGAAGGCGAGGTCCTTCGGGACCGCTCCCACTCCTGACGACTCCCGGAAGCGATATTCCATCAGCGCCCCCGCGGCCCGGCTGCGGTCCGGGTTGCGCCACTCGCCCCATTGTGCGGCGCCGCGGAACGCCGCCGCCCGCAGCGCCCCTCCGGCCAGCGGCAGCTCCAGCCCCGCCACTCCGCCGTCGCGCGCGAGGGACAGGAAGGGACTGGCGAACGCGCTCGAGTCGCTGAAAGAGCCGGGCTCGACCACGCCGGCGGCGTGCAGACCGAAGCTCCAGCCTGGGTGGCCCCGCATTCCCAGGAAGGCCGTGCCCCGGCCCACGGGCGCAGACAGCGAGAGCGCGCCGAGCCGGTCCTCGGCGGCGTCGGGCGAGGCGAGCGAGCGGCGGAGCCTGCGGTCGCCGCTCTCCCGGTAGCCCAGCGGCACCCGCTCGAAGCGCGCCCGCAGCTCGGGCGCGCCGGGCCGGTTCCAGGCCAGCCCCCCGCGCGGGTCGCTGCCCAGCGACCGCAGGCGGTCTTCGACGCGGGCGCGGGCCGCGCCGGGTTCGCGCAGGTAGGCGCCCAGCGGCCGGAAGAAGGGCGCGTCGAGCTGGTCGAAGGCGGCCAGCTCGCGTCCCGCGAGCCCGCGCGCGAGGGCGTCGCCGAAGGCGGGCCCGCCCGCCAGGGAACTCAGGTCCTCGGCCGCGGCCGGGCCGTCGAATGACGCGCCCGTGAGGATCTGCGTGCGCATTCGCGGGCGGGTGGCGGCGTCGAGGTCGAGCAGGCCCTGGCCGTAGACGTCGGAGTCCGCGTAGATGCCGGTCTTGTTCGCGGTGGCGAGCAGGCGCGCCACGATCTCGTCCGCGCCGAGCTGGTCGCGGAAGCGCTGGATCAGCAGGGCGACCCCCCCGGTGACGATCGGCGCCGCGGCCGAGGTGCCCGAAGCCCTGACGTAGCGGACGACGTCGCTGTCGGGGGACTCGGAAGGATAGGGACCCCGGATCAGGGTTCCGGGCGCGGCCAGGCAAAAGCTCTTGGCAACGCCGCAGCGGTTGGAGAATTCCGCGATCTCGCCCGAATCCGTATTCAGCGCGGCCACGGCGAGCCAGTGACCGCGCAGCTCGGGGATCCGGTAAGGGAATCCGGAACTGATCTCGACCGACTCGGCCGGTTCCGGGGTTCCGTCGGCGTGCGGCACGCCTCGGGCGTTGCCCGCCGCCCACACGTAGATGGTCCTGTCGGCCGCTGGGAGATCCGCCTGGGCCATGGTCTGGATAGTGCTCGGGAACGCCGAGCGGATCTCCGCTTCGGAGTAGCGTTCGATGCCGCCGCTGACGCCGAAGCTGAGATTCGCGGCGGAAACCCGCGGGTTCAGTTCGGCGTAGAGACCGCTGAAGAAGGCGTCGAACTCGGCCCAGCTCTCGGGGTCGCTCAGGTCGACGGGTCGGTAGCTCGGGGGCGCGGAGCCGAGGGGGATTCCCAGCACGAGCAAGCGGGCGTCGAAGGCGACTCCGTGCATGTTGACATCGGCCGAGGGGCCGGCGTCGCGGTTAGCCGCGAGGATTCCGCTCACCCAGGTTCCGTGGAAGACATCGCAGTCGCGAACGGAGGCGCCGCAGGTGGGACTGGGCGCGTAGCCGGGAACGTTCTGGACCGTCAGCTTCTCGGGCCCGGAAAACTCCGGGTGGCCGACGTCGGCGCCCGTGTCGATCACTCCGACGGTCACGCCCTCGCCGGTCGCCCCGCGCGCGTAGGCGTAGTCCGCCTTGACCAGGCTCAGGGCGGGTTGGTACTGGAATTCCGGGGTCTGGGAATACTCTCGCCGCAGATCGTCCAGATTCGGGGGATCGGGCGTGTCCAGGTACTTGGACAGGCTGCAATCGGCCGTCCCTCCCCCGTTCGATCCCCTGCACTGCCAGCGGTAGTCGGTGGACGAGTCGGAGCTGTCCAGCAGCGTGCCCTCCGCGCAGGCGTTGACGGTCATCCCGCAGACCCCGTCGACGGCCGCGGGCGGCAGCGTGCTCCCTCCGCCGCCCCCGCCCCCTCCGCCTCCGCCACCGCAGCCCAGGGCT
>JAGWBS010000070.1:12533-17837 GCA_021295775.1 Pseudomonadota bacterium
AGCGAGAACGGCGATACTGAGGAGGTTCTGCTCGGGTGCTATGACCTCTTCTCCCGGCCGAGATCGGCAGACACGGTCATGTTAACGAAATTAAACAATGTCAATACCTCGGCAGGCGAACGTCCGGTGGGCGACGGTGGGGAAACCGGGGCTTTCTCCGACGATGCGGGCGGCGGAATTCCGCGCCCGCCTACAGCGGCAGGCGGCCGGTGGCGGCCTTGGTGTCGCCGTCGCGCTTGAAGGCCTCCAGGGTGCGCTCGGCGATGCGCCACTGGTGGACTTCGTCGGCGCCGTCGGCGAAGCGCGCCCAGCGCGCCTGCTGGGCCATCTTGGCCAGCGGGGTGTCGGTGGAGTACCCCAGCGCGCCGTGCACCTGGATGGCGCGGTCGATGATGCGGTTGAGCGCGCCGGCCACGAAGTGCTTGGTCATCGAGACTTCGGTGCGGAAGTCCGCTCCCTGATCGATCAGATAGGCGGCGTGCAGGACCATCAGCTTGGCCTGGTACAGCTCCACCGAGGAGTCGGCGATCATCCACTGGATGCCCTGCTTCTCCGACAGCAGGGAGCCGTGCGCGTAGCGCTTGGTGGAGCGCTCCACCATCAGGTTCAGGGCGGTCTCGGCCTGACCGATCCAGCGCATGCAGTGCGCCAGCCGCGCCGGACCCAGGCGCGCCTGACCGAGCAGGTGGCCCTGGCCGCGCCCGCCCAGCATCTGCGCGCCGGAGACGCGCAGGCCCGAGATGCGGATCTCGCAGTGGTTGTGGCTGCCGCTCATGGTCTCGACGTCGCGCACGATCTCCCAGCCCTCGGCGGGCAGGTCGATCAGGAAGGCGCTGTTGCCGGCCTGGGGGATCTCGGGCTCGTCCTCGGTGCGGGCGATCAGGATCGCGAAGCGGGCGCCGCGCGCCCCGGAGATGAACCACTTGTGGCCGTCGATCACCCAGTCGTCCCCGTCGGGAACGGCGCGCGTCTGGATCAGGGTCGGATCGGAGCCCGCCACCTCCGGTTCGGTCATGGCGAAACACGATCGGATCCGCCCCTGGCACAGCGGGACCAGGTAGCGCTCGCGCTGGTCCGGGTTCGCCCAGTGCAGCAGCGTGTGCATGTTGCCCTCGTCGGGCGCCTGACTGTTGAGCGCGAACGGGCCGTAGCGGGACTTGGCGGCCTCGGCCGAGACGGCCGCCATGGCGACGTGCCCGAGCCCCATTCCGCCCAGTTCCTCGGGCATGTGCGGCAGCCACAGGCCGCGGCGCTTGGCCTCCCGGCGCAGTCCGCCGATGGTCGAGCGCAGCGCGTCGCGGTCCGACTCGTCGAGCTCCCGCTCCGCGGGCCGGACCACCTCGTCGATGAATCCGCGCACCCGTTGGCGCACTTCTTCGAGTTCGGGCGGGAAGCTGAAGTCGATCGCCATGAAGTCCCTCCGCGGCCGTCCCTCGGCGTCGCCCGGTTCGGGTCGGCCGGCTAGAAGATCCAGCCCTCGGAGCCGGCCTCGGGCAGTTCGTGCACGAAGTAGAAGTCGAAGCCGTGCATCTCGGCGAAGTACTTGTCCACGTCGGTGTCGCCGATGTGCACGTAGCGCTTGGCCGGGAAGCGCTCGCGGATCTGGTCGAGGTGGTGCTTGTGCGACACGAAGTCCACTTCCACCCGGTGCTCGTCCCAGAGCTCCTGCTGGTTGCGGCGCGGACGGTCCGAGGCGCTGCCCACGATGTAGCCGAGCTGCTTGGCCTTGTGCACCAGATCCAGGGTGATGGTGCCCGGCGGGTCGCCGAAGAACATGGTGCCGTCGATGTCGAAGCTCACGAGGGTCAAGGGTCCGTCTCCCATGCCGGCCGATGGGCCGGGGCCCGTCCGCCGCTGGCACGGGCGCGGCGAGCATACGCCAGATCGTTTCGCCTGTCTCGGGTCTCGAGAACCGGAGCCCTGCGCGCGTGCGATCATGGCGCCCCACACGGCGAGGGAACGGGACATGGGCGATCCTGGCGGCCGTCCGCTGCCGCTCCAAGCAGGCGACCGCGCGATGCAACCCGAAAACCCTTGGCTGGAGCGGTTGGAGTCGGTCGGGCGGCTTCGCGCGCGGGCGCGGCGCCGGATTCCGGCGCGGAACGACGCCCAGGCTCGCAGACGGGTGCCCGACCTGGGGCCAGCGCGGACGCGGTCGGACAGCCGCTGGGGCCGGCCGGAGCGTCCCCTGTCCCTCTCGGGGAGCTGAGCGGATGGTCCCCGAGAGCGCCGCGCTCGGCGAGCTTCCGGCCATCGACTTGGCGCGCATGCGACGCGAGAAGCACCGGCGCCTGCAAAGCGAAATGGAGCGCCGCGGCCTGGCGGCGCTGTGGCTGAACGCGCCGGGCCACGTGCGCTACGCACTGGGACCGGCGGTGCTGCCCTGCGACGCCGGACGCGCCACCTATCAGCGGGTCTCGGTGCTGGTCGTCCGGGGCCGCCCGGAGCCGCATCTGTTCACGCCCTATCCGGAGGGCGCTCCGGAAGACCTGCCCGAGTCCTCGCTGCACCCTCCGCTGTACCTTGAGTCCGACGCCGGCGTGGCGGACGCCGCCCGGCGCGTGTCCGAGGTTCTGGGAGCTGCGCCGCGCGAGCCGCTGGCCGTCGACGAGTTCAGCCCGGCGTTGCACTTCGGCCTGGAGCGGCACCTCCAGGCCGAGATCGCCGACGCCGCCCCGGTCGTCGCGGGCGTCAAGCTGCTCAAGACGCCGGACGAGATCGAGTGCATCCGCCGCGCCCAGCACATCAACGAAGCGGCGATGCTCGAGGTGCGGGAGGCGC
This sequence comes from Pseudomonadota bacterium, assembly GCA_021295775.1. Lineage (GTDB taxonomy): Bacteria > Myxococcota_A > UBA9160 > SZUA-336 > SZUA-336 > JAGWBS01. Next base: position 15,315 of record JAGWBS010000070.1, read on the forward strand.
TGCGCCCGGGCGTGCGCCAGAGCGAGCTGAGCGCGCTCTTCCTGCGCCGGATCCAGGAACTCGGCGCGCACGCGAACGGCATCGATCCGATCTTCCAGGTAATGCCTCCGAGCCGGGCCGAGGGTCCCTACACGACCCACGGCGACGTCGCCTTCCCCACCTGCAGCAGCGACCGGATCCTGCGCGAGGGCGACGTGGTCTGGGTCGACACCGGCATCGACTACGCCGGCTACGCCTCGGACTACGGGCGCACCTGGGTGGTGGGCCGGCCGCCGGACGCGCGCCAGCGCGATCAGTTCGAGCGCTGGCTCGGCGTGATCCGGGCGGTGCTCGAGGTCCTGCGTCCGGGAGTCAGCGGTCGGCAGCTCGCCCAGGCGGCCATCGCGGCCAACGGCGGCCGGCGTCCCTGGCTGGAGCACTTCTATCTGGCGCACGGCGTCGGCACGGAGCCGGCCGAGATGCCGCTGATCGGCACCGATCTGGGCGAGTCCTTCGACGAGAGTCTGGTGATGGAGCCGGGCACTGTGCTGGTGCTCGAACCCGCCATCTGGGACGACGGCGCCGCCGGCTACCGCTCGGAGGAGATCGTCGCCGTCACCCCGGACGGCTACGCCCAGCTCAGCGACCACACCTACGCACCATACCCGCCACCGGATCCCTCCACCGGAGTCGGCGGTGAGTGACCCGTACGCGCCGCCGGAGCCTCCCGCCGGAGTCGGCGATGAGTGACCCCGGCACGATGGCCCTGGAGTGCGGCGGGCGCGTGGACTTCGGGCGCCTGCGCCGCGAGCGCCTGGCCCGCGGCCTGGCCGAGATGGAGCGCGACGGGCTGGACGCCCTGCTGCTGGGCCGCGAGGCCAACGCCCGCTACGTCTCTGGCGCGCGCCGGCTGTGGACCTGTGGCCTGCGTCCGTTCGCCCCCGGCTGCGTGGTCCTGCGGGAAGGGGCGGAGGTGCATCTGCTCAGCACCTGGGACGAGGGGATTCCGCCCGAGATCCCACGCGAGCGGCTCTTCCAGACCACCTGGAACCCGCGCCGTCTGCTGGCGCAGCTGGCGGGGGTAGAGGGGCTCCGGCGCGCGCGCCGCATCGGGGTGGACGGCATGACCCCGGCCTTCGCCCAAGCGCTGCGCACGGCCTTCCCCGACGCCGAGTTCGCGGATGGCTCCGCGACGCTGCTGCGCGCCCGGTCCCGCAAGACCCCCGACGAACTGGAGTGCATCCGGACCGCTGTGGCGATCGCGGAGGGGGCGCTGATCGAGGTCGCTCGACACGTACGGCCCGGAGTCGGCGAGCGCACCCTGCGGGGACTCTTCGCCGAGGCCGCAGCGCGCCAGGGCACGCCGATCCAGGCCCTGGAGGCCAGCTTCTGCGCCACCCCCACGGAGCGGGAAGGGGACGACACTGCGCCGCCCCTGCGCCAACTGGTCAGCGAGCGGCCGCTGGAGGAGGGCGACCTGTTGCTGTGTCACGGCGGCGTGCTGTACGCCGGCTACGAAGGCGGGGTCGGGCGTCCCCTTCTTTGCGCCGGGGGCGACCCGCTCCGCTCCGCGGCGCAGCGCGATCGGGTCGCGCGGCTCGAGGCACTGATGGAATCGCTGCGCGCGGCCTGCCGGCCGGGAGCGGAAGCCGCGGAACTGTACCGGGCGTACGAGCGGGCCGGAGAGCCTCTACCCCGGCTTCCCGTTCTGCACGGCGTCGGCCTGGGCGTGGAGCCGCCGATCGCCGGACCGAACGGCGACCCGGCCGGAGCCCGCCTGGAGACGGGAATGGTGGTCTCGATCCAGGGCTACGTCTGGCGCGAAGGGCTGGGCGGCTGCTTCGGCCGCGAAACCCTGCACATCACCCGGCGCGGACCCGAGCGCCTGGACCGCCTGGGCTACCGATTCCAGAGTGCCCCCCCACAGCTCCCGACCGAGCCGACTTAACAAGCCGCTCCGAACGCTCCCGAAGCGTCGAGAAATTCATCCAGCGACTCACGATCCGATTGATAACTCATCCCCCGCGGCCGACCCGTTTCCCTGTCCAGAAACCGATAGAACCTTATCCAGCATGTGCTTGGACTCCCTGTCCCCATTGCGAAGGTGTTCCACAAACGGCTCGGAGGAAGTCACTCATTCTCTGTCTTGGAACACCCAGTCCCGACTGCTGACAAAAGCCGCAGCCCGTCTTCCCTCGCCTCGCTGGAACCCATGTCGAGCCGAAATGCCGAGCTCGCTTCGACACAGCCGTATTTAATTGGGCTCCGGGTCGCGCCAATGGGTTGAGATCCGACAAGAACTCTCCCAGCGCTCCTCAGAGCAGATGTTTTCGAATCGAACGATGATCGAGCTTTCCGGGTCGCGCAAACTCTCCGACCCCGGGTAGGCAAACGAGCCTCCGATCGCTTCAGATCGGTACTTGGTATTAGTAATAACTCATACTTGAAGATAGATTTGTTGACATTATTTCACCTTGACTCACTCATTGAAAACAGCCATATTCAATTCATGAGTCATCGGGGAAGTCTCAGAGAGAGTCAGTT
>JAGWBS010000008.1:0-14643 GCA_021295775.1 Pseudomonadota bacterium
GAAGCGGAGGGGACCCGTCGCCCGGGAACCACTCTGCCCGGCCCGCAGCCCACGGCCTAAATCGAACTCGGAAGGTTCCAGGCCGGCCTTTCAGGAGCTGTCGGAACCCTGCAGGTACAGCGTCCAGCTCACGCCGCCGCCGCCGATCTCCGTGCCCTGCCAGTCGATCGCCAGATCGCTCCCGCGGGTCCGCCAGGCGAGGCGGTCGCGAACCGCCTCGGCGAGTTCGCCCGGCAGCTCGAGCCCCAGGTGCTCGAAGGTGCGCCCGATCAGATCCTCGAGCTTGCCCAGCGCGAGTTCTTCGTCGGCGGAGGCCAGCACGTTCGCCTGCAGCGCGATGCGGTCCGCCGAGCGCGGATCGGGGCCGTTGGCGTGCAGCGCCACGTAGGACTTCATCGGACCGGGTGCCTCTCCCAGCGCCGGCGAAGCGGAAACGCAGTCGAAGCGCCCGGGCGCGCGGCTCTCCCAGGGCTGCAGGATGCGCAGTCCGGCGGCGCCGGCGACCTGCTCGCACAGGCGGCGCGGATCGGCGAAGGGCCCGCGGGTCTCCGGCTCGGCGCCGCGGAGCAGGGCGCAGCCCGACAGCGAGGCGGCGATCAGCGCGAGGTCGAGGATTCGGTGCATCCGGCGGCTCCCCCTGGACGTTGCGCGCACCCTAATCCGATCGAACCCCGGGCGCCAGTCGCCCGCCGCGCCGATCCGCGCGCCGCTTGACGCGCGCGGGCCCCGCGCCTAAAAGATCGGTTCCGACCGCAGCAGGGAGGTCAGTCGAATGGGACGCAAGTACCAGGTCATTTCGGGAGACGGGCACGTCGAGACCCCCCCGGACCATTTCGTTCAGTACGTGCCCGAAAAGTGGAAGGACCGCGCCCCCAAGCTGATCAAGCTGCCCGAGGGCGGCGAAGGCTGGATGATCGAGGGCATGCCCCTGATGCAGAACGGCCAGAACATCACCGGACGCGGCCCGATCAAGATGGGCGGCGCCTCCTACTACAACGAGGACGGCAGTCCGGCCGAGGGCGCGGGTGACGCCGCCCAGCGGCTGCGCGAGCAGGACCTCGACGGCCTGGACGCCGAGGTGCTCTTTCCGCCGGTGTTCGCCTCGCGCTTCATCGAGGCGATCTCCGACCGCGAGGTCTACTGCGCGATGATCCGCGCGTACAACACTTTCCTGGCCTACGACTACTGTTCGGTGGCGCCCGACCGGCTGATCGGCAACGCCACGCTGCCGGTGACGGGGGTCGACGACGCGATCGCGGAACTCGAGTTCGCCCACCAGGCCGGGTTGCGCTCGGTGTGCTTCTACCAGTTCCCCAACGGCACGGGCGGTCCCAAGCCCGAGGACGACCGCTTCTGGGAGCGCTGCCTGGAGCTGGGCATGGCGATCTCGCCGCACTTCGGCTTCGGACTGAACGTCGCCCCGCATCCCGGGGCGCCGGGACAGGACACGTCCGGAATCGGCTTCGCCAGCGCGCTCGCGCAGCGCGTCGGCAACCACCACCCGGTCTACAGCATCGCGCAGCTCATCACCGCAGGAGTCTTTGACCGCTTCCCGGAGATCAAGTTCTACTTCGCCGAGAGCAACATCGCCTGGCTGCCCTGGACCATGTTCACGCTCGACGACAACCTGGAGCTGTTCGGCCCCTGGTACGACGTGAAGATGAAGAAGAAGCCGAGCGAGTACATCGAGAAGCACTGCTACTTCGGCATCGTGCGCGACCCGATCGGGCTCGCCTACCACGAGATGATCCCGATGGACAACGTGATGTTCGGCAGCGATTTCCCGCACTCCGTGGGCTCGTACCCGAAATCGCAGGAGTTCCTGGACGAGGCGTTCGCCGACATCGACCCGGCGATCAAGCGCAAGGTGCTGCTGGAGAACCCGGCCGAGTACTACGGCCTGGACCTGGACGCCGACATCACCGAGACGCCGGCCGCCTAGCCGCGACGGACATCGAGTCTCGGAGCGTTAACTCGAACCGCGGGCGGACGCCGACCGCCGGGCCCGGCGGCGTCCGGTATCTCGGAGCAGTGCGGACCGCGACCCCCGGGTCCGGGATCCGCTGGCGCCCTGCCAGCGCCGCCCGTTTCGGGCACACTCCGGGGAAGAATCGCCCGGCCCGGGCACGGCGTGCGTCGCGGGCCTGAAGAGGAAGCGATGGGAGAGTTGGAAGGACGCGTGGCGATCGTCACCGGGGCCGGACGCGGGATCGGAGCCGCCGTCGCGGAAGGCCTTGCGGCGGAGGGCGCCGGAGTGCTGGTCAACGACCTGGGGGCGGCGGTAGACGGCAGCGGCGCCGACGCGAGCCCGGCCCGGCAGGTGGTCGAGCGCATCGTCGAGGCGGGCGGCACCGCGCTCCCCGACGCCACCGACGTGACCGACTTCGGCGCCTGCGAGGCGCTGATTCGTAGCGCGGTCGAGGAGTTCGGCCGGCTCGACGTGCTGGTCAACGTGGCCGGCATCCTGCGCGATCGCATGATCTTCAAGATGAGCGAGGAGGAGTGGGACGCGGTCGTCGACGTCCATCTCAAGGGCACCTTCAACACCACCCGCCACGCGGCGGCGTACTGGCGCGAGAACCGCGGAGGCCAGTACCGGCTGATCAACTTCACCTCGGGTTCGGGCCTTTGGGGAGCTCCCGGCCAGCCGAACTACGCCGCGTCCAAGCTGGGCATCGTCGGACTCACCCTGTCGTGCGCCAACGCTCTGCGCCCCTACGGCGTGACCTCGAACTGCATCTCTCCGGTCGCGTCGACGCGCATGACGGCCACGGTGCGGCGGCCGGAGGCCAAGGGAACCTACACGCCGGAGAACCGCCGGATGGCGCCGGAGAACGTGGTGCCCGCGGTGCTCTACCTGGCCAGCGAGCGCTCCGACTGGCTCAACCGCCGCGTGGTCGGAGCGGGCAACGGCCGCATCTCGCTGCACACGGACTACGCGGTCGAGCGGGAGATCGTCTCGTCGACCGGCCTGTGGGGCGACACGTCCGAGGTCTTCGCGGAGATCGAGAACAGCTTCAAGGGCGCGCTGGAGCACCCCAACCCCTTCGACCGCCCGCGCGGCTGATCGGCCCGCGGGCGCATGCCGGAGAGTTCGTTCCGTTTCCGGCGCACGTTCGACTCGCTATCCGTTCCCGCCTTCCGCTGGTTCTTCCTGGGAGCCTTGGCGCTGTTCGCCGCCTCCAACGGGCTGATTCTGGTGCGGGGCTACGTGGTCTTCGAGCTGACGGGATCTTTCGCGGCGCTGGGCAGCGTGGCGTTCGCCAGTGTCGTGCCGGGGATCGCGGGCTCGATCTACGGTGGGGTCGCGGCGGACCGCTGGTCCAAGCGGCGCCTGATCCAGGTCGGACAGGCAATCGTCGCGGCGCTGGCGTTCGTCATCGGCACGCTGCTGTACCTGGATCGGATCGAACTCTGGCACCTGATGGCCAGCGCCGCCGTGCAGGGCGGAATCTTCGGTCTGCTGGCGCCGGCCTGGAGCGCGATCCTGCCGGAGATGGTCGGCAAGCCGCGGATCATGAACGCGACCGCGCTCACCATGGGCGTGGCCAGCACCGCCCGGCTGGCGGTTCCCGCGGGCTTCGGCCTGATGCTCAGTCTGGCGGATCCCGAGGTCTCGTACGCGCTGATCGTGGCTTTCCTGGTCGCCGCCGTGCTGGCTTTCGGCCGCATCCCCGCGCATCCGGGCGACGCTCTCCGGGATCCTCGGCGGGGGCGGGCTTCTTCGGCCGGAGCGCGGGCGCTGCTGGAAGGCGTGAGTTACGTCGTTCGCCGCCCCGCGATCTGGGGACTGGTGGTAGCCAACTTCGGCCTCACCCTGCTGTCGATGCCCTACCTCCACCTGATGCCCGGCTACGTCAAGCAAGTCTTTCGCGGCGGACCGGAGTTGCTGGGAACGATGGTCAGCCTGAACAGCCTGGGAGCGCTCGTCTGTACCCTGATCCTGGCTTCGATGGCGGCGCGCGGACGGGGCCGCCTGTTGCTGCGGAGCAGCGCGCTGATGGGTCTGACGCTGATCGGATTCGCCGCGGCGCCGGCCGCCTGGGTCGCCCTGGTCTTGCTCCTTTTCATCGGAGCCGGCCAGACGTTGCGATTTTCGCTGGCGCACGTGCTGTGCCAGACCTACGTCGACGACGTGTACCGGGGCCGGGTGCTGGCGCTGCTCGGCATGCAGATGGCCGCGGCCCAGATGGGCACGTTCCTGGTCGGGATCGCCTCCGAAGCCTGGGGCCCGAGCCCGGCTCTCGGCGGGATGGGCGCCGGGCTGATGCTCTTCAGCGCGGCCGGCTACGCGCTGCTTCCATCGCTGCGCCGCCTTGACTAGGCTGGGATCCGAGATGATCCCGCGGATCGACCGAGGGGCCGCCGCGCCGCGGCCAGAGGAAGCGTTCCAGAGTACGGAAAGAGGGCGCGATGCCTCCGGCTAGTCCGATCTGGAGCGCGCGCGAACTGGCGCGGAAGGCGGTCTTTCCGCTGTTTCTGGTGGGAGCGCTGGCCGGGGCGTGGGCGGCGATCGAGCGCGGCGTCGCGCCCGCCGTGGTGGTCCTGCCCGTCTACTTCCTGTGCATGCCGCTGGTCGCCCTGCTGGAGCGCCTGCTGCCCTACCGGCGGGAGTGGAACCATTCCCGGCGGGACCTGGCCGCGGACGCCACCTACATGGCTTCCACCTGGGGGGTGGGCGCGCTGGCGAGTCCGCTGTTCACGGTTCTGGCCGTGGCGGTGGGGGGCTGGCTGTCGCGCGCCGGCGACGCGGGGCTGTGGCCGAGCCACTGGCCCGTGCTCGCCCAGGTCGCCCTGGCCGCAGTCGTCGCCGAGTTCTTCGACTACTGGGGGCATCGGATCCTGCACGAGAGCCGTTGGCTGTGGCGCGTCCACTCCATCCACCACAGCGCGCTGCGGGTCTATTGGCTGAACGCCACGCGCACGCATCCCGGGGAGGTCCTGATCCGGGGGCTGTTCGGAGCGATCCCGCTCGGCGCGCTCGGTGTCGGCGAACCGGTGATCGCGCTCTGGGCCGTCGCCGGGCGCGTCGCCGGGCTTTTCCAGCACGCCAACATCGACTTCGCGCTGGGGCCCCTGTCGTGGGTCTTCAGCGTCGGCGAACTGCACCGCTGGCACCATTCGACGCGACCGGCCGAGGCCAACACCAACTACGGCAACAGCTTCATCTTCTGGGACGCGGTCTTCGGCACGCGCTACCTGCCCCGCGACCGCGAGCCGCCCGCGCTCGTCGGCCTGGACGGCATGCAGGCGTTCCCCACCCGCTGGACCGCCCAGCTCGTGGCGCCGTTCCGCTGGCGCCGAATCCAGCGGGAGAGCACCCGCCGGGACTAGCTCACGGCGTACTGCACGACCGTGTAGCCGGCGTAGATGGCCAGCAACGGGATCCCGGCCCAGCGCCGGAAACGGCCTACGCGCGCCGCGTGCAGGGAGAAGCCGCGGAACAGGGCCAGGATCAGCAACATGGCGGGCAGGTGCACCAGCAGCGCGATCTGAGGCACCTCTGCGCCCGCGTCGACGATCGGCAGAGGCGCCGCGGCGGCCGAAGCGCCGACGACGAAGAGCACGTTGAGGATGTCGGCGCCCAGCACGTTGCCGACCAGGATCTCGCCCCGGCCCTTCAGCACGCTGGTCAGTCCGATGGCCAGCTCGGGCAGGGAGGTGCCCAGGGCGACCAGCGTGGCCGCGATCACGATCTGCGGAACGCCCCAGTGCGCCTCGGCCAGTTCGGTGACCGAGCCGATCACCACCTGGCTGGACAGGAGCACCAACACCAGGCCGCCCGCGATCAGGGCGGCGAGCGCGAGCGGCGAACGGGCGGGCGGCTGTTCGTGCTCGGAGGAGGACGCGCGTCCGCGGCTCCAGCGGACCGAGAAGTAGAGGTAGGCCCCCAGCAGCGCCAGCAGGGTGAAGCCGAAGCCCCGGGAGAGCGCGGCCTGCGGGCCGCTCCAGGCGTAGGCCGCGTAGCAGCCGGCAGCCAGCAGCACCCCGGCCCCGATCTGGATCCAGCCCTGCCGGTCCAGGGTGTAGCGGTCCGCGGGCAGGCTGCGCAGCAGACAGCCGATCCCGAAGATCAGTCCGGTGTCGGCGACGACCGAGCCGATGGCGTTGCCGAGCGCCAGCCCCGCGTCTCCCTGCCAGGCGGCCATCACCGAGACCGCGCACTCGGGACTGGTCGTGCCCAGCGACACGACCGTCGCGCCCACGATCACCGGCGGCAGGCCGAAGCGGAACGACAGACCGACCGCGCCGTCCACCAGCCAGTCGGCACCGCGGCTCAGGACCCCCAGGGCGGCGGCGGCGATGCCCAGCAGGGCCCACTGCGGCAGGCCGACGAATGCGGCCTGGGGAATGAGGAATTCCAACTCCGCTCTCTCGGGTGCCGGACCGCGCCCTCAGCGCTGCGCCAGCGGTCCCCGCAGCAAGCGGCCGGGCAGGGCGCCGGTGTGCTCGCCGTCGCTCAGCAGCGGTTCGCCGTTGACGACCGTGGCCCGGATGCCTGTCGCGCCCTGCTTCAGGCGCCGGGCGCCGCCGGGCAGGTCGGTGTCGACTTCGGGCATGGCGGGGGCGACCCGATCCGGGTCGAAAACCACCAGGTCGGCCGCGAAGCCCTCGCGGATCAGGCCGCGGTCGGCGAAGCCCCAGGCGCTGGCGGGCTCGAAGCTCAGCATGCGCACGGCTTCCTCCAGGTGCAGCGCCTGGCGCTCGCGCACCCAGTAGCTCAGCACGTGGGTCGGAATCGAGGAGTCCATGATCTGCGAGACGTGCGCCCCCGAGTCGGAGAAGGTCACCACCGTCCGCGGGTGCTGCATGATCTCCAGCACTTCGTCCAGGTTCTCGTTCGCGAACGGCTGCAGGAAGAAGCGTTCCAGGTCGCTCTCCAGCGCCAGCTCCAGGAAGGTCTGCGCGGGGTCGGCGCCCCGCTCGCGGGCCACCTCGGCCACCGAGCGCCGCGGTCCCTCGATGCTGTCCAGTGGGAACAGCCAGTCGTAGTCGGGCTTGCGGGCCTCGGCGCCGATGGCGCGGCCGTAGTCCGAGGTATTGGCCGACTCGACCAGGCGCTGGAGCAGGCCCGGGTCGCGCAGCCTGGCGCGCTGTTCCTCCAGCGGCAGGCGGCGCAGCTCCTTCCACACCGGCAGCTGGTCGTAGGGCAGGTTGGCGCGGAACGAGAGCACGACCGCGAACTCGCGGCTGTGCACCTGGGCGAACATTCGGGCGCCCCGGTCCGAGGCTTCGTCGAGCAGGTTCACCCAGGGCCGCCAGGCGCCCGGGGTATGCCGGCTCGAGCCGATTCCCCAGGTGACGGGCCGGCCGGATTCGATCGATAGCTCGGTCAGGCGCCCGAAGTACTCGCTGCGCGCCTCGGGATCCACCCGCGCCAGGTCCTCGTTGGCGATCTCGAAGATGCCCGTGCCCATCCGGCCCATGGCGCAGACCAACCGCCGCACTTCGTCCCAGTCCGCCAAGCGGCTGGCGACCGGCCGGTCGTCGGAGGTCTGGTGGTTGCGCGTCCGCGAGGTCGTGAATCCCAGGGCGCCGGCGCCGAGCGCGTCGCAGAGCTCGCGCTCCATCCGCTCCTGGTCCGCGTCCGTGCCGGGCTCTTCGAAGGCGCGCTCGCCCATCGCGAAGGTGCGAAGCGCCGAGTGGCCCACGTAGCCGGCGTAGTTGATCCCCTTGGGCAGCCGCTCGACCGTGTCGAGGTACTCCGAGAACGTCTCCCACTGCCAGTCGATGCCTGCGGCCATGGCGTCGGCCGAGATGTCCTCGGCGCGCTCCAGGTTGCGGACCACCAGGTGCCGCTCGTCGCGGCGGCTCGGAGCGAGCGTGAAGCCGCAGTTGCCCATCACTACGCTGGTCACCCCGTGCCAGCAGGAGCAGGTGCCCAGCGGGTCCCAGCAGATCTGGGCGTCCATGTGGGTGTGCCCGTCGATGAAGCCGGGAGCGACGACGTGGCCCTCGGCGTCGAGCGTGCGTTCCGCGTTCTCGCGGATGCGGCCGATGGCGGCGATGCGCCCGCCGACGATGCCGACGTCGGCGCGGTAGCTCGCCAGGCCGGAACCGTCGACGACGGTGCCATCGCGGACGACCAGGTCGTAGTGCATTCTCCCTCCAGCGTGGCGGCGGCCTGCCAGTATATAGGAGCGTGCCGACCGCGCTTTTCCGGTGTGTGGCTATCCCCCGATGACGTCGGCGGCGAAGCGCGCGAGGGCGTCGGTCTTGACCTCGAGCCGGCCCGGATCGGCCCCGGGCTCGTCCCAGCGCGTGTCTTCCCAGGGCGACGGCTGCCAGGGACAGACGATGCTCAGGTGTTCGACGCCGCGCTCCTCCAGCTCGGCGACCGCGTCGGGGCGCAGCGGCTCCGAAAGACAGAAGCACAGCTCCAGAGTCTCGGGGTCGAGTCCCGCCTCGGCGCGCTGGCGTCTCAACTCTTCGACCACCGGCCAGAGCTGTTCGCGGGTCATCGGCAGGCCGAACCAGCCGTCGCTGCGGGCAGCGCGGCGCAGCGCTCCGGGGCTGTGGCCACCGACCCAGACCGGGACCGGTTCGCGCGGGGCGGGCGCCATCAGGGCGTTCTCGAAGCGGAAGAACTCGCCCCGGTGCGAGACTTCCCGGCCGCTCCAGAGCTTGCGCATGACCTCGATCAGCTCGTCGAGCCGCCGCCCGCGGCTGGAGAAGTCCAGGCCCAGCAGTTCGTACTCTTCGCGGATCCAGCCGGCCGCGAGCCCGCACACCACGCGCTCGCCGCTGAGCACGGCGGTCGTCGCCACCGCCTTGGCCGCGGTGAACGGGTCGCGCAGCGCGCCCAGGTAGATATTCGTCGCCAGCCGCAACTCGGTGGTGACCGAGGCCATGGCCGCCAGCGTCACCCAGGGGTCGGGCCAGGGCAGGTCGATCGGCCAGAAGATCTCGCCGTCCTCGGTGTAGGGGTAGCGGCTCTCGTAGCGCGTGGGCATGACCAGATGATCCGCAACCGCCACGCCGTGGAAGCCCAGCTCTTCCGCGCGGCGCGCCAGGGGGACCAGCTGATCGACTTCGGGGACCGGGATCAGGGACAACCAGTACTTCACGACCCGAGAATACCAGCGGAGTCCGGCGCCTCTACTCCGCGCGTGGAGCTGGGGTTCTTTCAGGGCGCCCCGATCGGTTCGCGGCCCTGGGACCGCCCGCGAGCCGGAGCGCCTGCGCCGAGGCGGGCGCTTCAGGCGGGCAGGGTACGGATGACCTGGTCGCGGAAACGTTCGAGCAGGCCGGGGTCGAACGGGGGCGGCGTCAGCAGGATGAAGTGGGTCACGCCCGCTTCGAGGTAGCGCCCGATCCTTTCGCGGACCTGCTCGGGGCTGCCCGCCAGCAGGGAGGCGCGGGCGCGTTCTTCGCCGCTCTCGCCCTCCAGCGCCGTGCGGCCCTGCGCGCGTTCGGCGCCGGCGGGGGCGGGCAGGGCGCGCTCGCGCAGCGCGCGCTCGACCTCGGCGGGATCGGAACTCAGCAAAAGGCCGATCGACAGGCCGTGCTCGATCTCGGCGGGGTCGCGCCCCAGGGCCCGGCACTCCCGGCCGATCCGCTCGATGCAGCTGCGCGCGAAGTCCGGCGTGCTCAGGCTGACCCAGTGGTCGGCCCAGCGCGCGGTCAGCCGCAGCAGGCGCGGGCTGGCCCCCGCCAGCAGGAAAGGCGGGCGGGGCTTCTGTACCGGCGGCGGGGAGAACGGCGCGTCCCGGAAGCGGTAATGCGCTCCATCGAAGCTGAACGGTTGCCGGGTCCAGATCCCGTCCAGGATCTGGAGCGTCTCCTCCAGGCGCTCGAGGCGCTCGCGCAGCGGAGGGAAGGGAAGCCCGTAGGCGACGTGGTCGGCGCTCGACCAGCCGGCGCCGAGACCGACTTCGAGCCGCCCGCCGCTGATCGCGTCCACGGTCGCCGCGAGCTTGGCCAGGATCGCCGGATGCCGGTAGGTGACGCCCGCGACCAGGCATCCCAGGCGCAGCTTTTCGGTCTTGGCGGCGATCGCGGCCAGCAGGGTCCACGGCTCCAGGAAGGGGGCGTTGGGCGGGGCGCCGGCCACGCCGTGCAGGTGGTCGGAGGCGTAGAAGGCCGAATACCCCAGCTCCTCGACCGCCTGGGCCTTGTCGACCAGCGCCTGGACGCTGCAGTACCCCATCGTGCCCGAGACGCTGAAGCGCGGACTCTCGCGTGTTCCCTTCGCGGGCGCCCGTTCTCCGCCGCGGACGGGCGGTGGCAAACGAAGACTAGTTGGGGGCGGCCAGGGCGACGTTGACCGCCCCGGCCTGCCGGGCCTGGTCCATCACGCGCACGAACAGGCCGTTCTTGGCCTTGGAGTGCGCCCGGATCACCACCGTCGCCTCCGGGTTCTCGGCCAGCATTCGCTGCACGTTGGCCTCCACCGCCCGGGGGTCGATCCGGCGCCGCTGAATCCAGACGTCGCCGGTCTTGGTGATCTCGATCAGCACGTTCTGCTTGTCGGTCTCCTGCTGGGACTTGGAGTTGTCGGGCCGGTTCACGTCGAGCCCGAACTCCTTGACGAACGAAGCCGTCACGATGAAGAAGATCAGCAGGATGAAGACGACGTCGAGCATCGGGGTCAGGTTGACCTCGGTGTCGTCTCCGGTGTGCCGCCGTCGCTTTCGACTCATAGCCGCTCCTCCGGATCGCGCGCGCCGCGGGGCGCGCGCCGGGCGGGCTCCGAACAATAGCAGTTCCCCCCCGCCGGGTGGCAGTCCAGCGGCCAGAGCACCCTGTTCGACATCCTCAAGCGCGAGCCCGTCCGCATCCGCTGACTCGCCGGACTCACAACACCCGCTTCCAGAACGAGATCATGTCGCTGCGGAAAAGTTGGGCCTCTCCGGGGGCGCTGCCCATGCGCGGTCCGTTTCGGCCGTAGCCGGCCTTGAGCGCGTAGACCATCACGTCGCGGTCGACCAGAGACGGGTCGGGAGATCCGGACAGGGGATGGATCATGGCGCCGTCGTCCGCGACGTAGGTGATTGGCGCGGCGGTGGCCACGATTCCTTCCGGAACTTCGACCACCGGGGTGTCCCGGTCGAAACTGTGCTGGGCGCCTCCGACCAGCCGCAGCGTGGCCTTGCCGCCCGCCAGGTGGATGGCCTGGCAGTGCGCCTGCACCTGGGCCGGAGAGCACCACTCGTCGGCGTCCCCCATCAGCACCCGGATCTCGGTGTGGCCGACGCCCGGGTTCAGGAACTGCTGGCCGCTCCACGGATACGCCGCCAGCACCGCCGCCAGTCCCTGGCGCGGGCCGACGACCGCGTCCGCGAAGCGGCGGGTCGCCGCCGTCAGTCCGGCGGAACCGCCGCGGCTGTGGCCCTGCAGGCTGATTCGGCCGCCATCGATGTCCGCCCGCTCCGCGAGGACCCGATAGGCGGCCAGTACGTCATAGGCGCTGGCCGCGAAGGAGAACTGAGTCTGGTCGGCGACCGTCGAGGTGACCTGACGCGCGCCGAAGCTGTCGAGGAGAAAGCTGGCGATTCCAAGTCCGCACAGCGTCTGTGCGTGTGCGATGTGCGAAGGCGCTACGCCCAGGCTGCCGGGCAGAACCATCACCAGCGGCAGGGGGCGCTCGCCCGCGGCCCGGAGCCGACGACCCGACTTGAACGGGTGACCTGCTCATTACGAGTGAGCTGCTCTACCAGCTGAGCTACGTCGGCGTGGGACCGCGCCGGAGCGCCGGGCTCCTCGGGGCGCGCGATTATAGGCCAGTCTCTCGGGCGCGAAAGCGCGGCCGGGAGCTCCGAGTGCTGCTGCGGACGCGGCGGCTCAGAAGGCCAAGAAGCGCAGCGGAGCGGTCAGGTCGATCTCGATCCGGTGGGTGGGAGGCTGGATCTCGGCGTCGATCATCCACGGCTCGGGGCTCGGCAGGTCGAGCGCGGCGCGCGACGCGCTGTGGTGGCGCAGGCAGCTCAGCGGGACCGGCTGCCCGAGACGCAGTCCCGGGATTTCGAACGCGAAGCGCAGGGGGTGCGCTTCGGCATGCAGCAGGTGGAAGAGCCGCGGGTCTTGGCCGGCCAGGTGAAAGGGCCGGAATCCCAGGCCGACGTCCGCAACGGTCGCCGCGCCGACCACGCTGAAGCGGCGGCCGGGGACGGCACGGGCGTCGACGCTCAGGTCGGCGGCGAAGGGTTCGCACATCCGCCTTGCGAAGCGGGTGCCGGCGGTCGCGGAGAGCAGCGCGCGGCCCACGACCCGCGCGGCACTCGCCGGACCCCGCCCTGAAGAGGCGTAGTAGGCGTCGAGCCAGCGCGTGGCGAAGCCCGTGCCGAAGATCATTCCGCAGCGGGGGCTGGCCGTCGCGTCGGCGCGCACCCGCAGCAGCGGGCGGCGCGTCTCGCGCGGAGCCCGGCCTTCGAGCAGGCGGTCGAGGGCCGCGCGTGGGGCCGCGCGCGCTCCCAGGCTCCGCGCGATGGTGTTGACGCTTCCCCCGGCCGTGACGACCAGCGCCGGCCACTCCGCCTGCGGCCAGACGCGCACCAGCTCGCTGAGGGTGCCCGAGATCGTCCCGTCTCCGCCCACCAGCACCAGGGTTTCGACGTTCATGGCGCGCAGCTCCGCCAGCGCGGGGGCGACCTCGCCGGGATCGCGGGTGGTGAGCACCCGGCGGGGGGCGAGCCGCTCTTTCAACTGGCGTTCCAGATCGGGGTCGCGCAGGCCCAGGCCCGCCTGCGCGTTGACGATCACGCCCGCGGACGCGTGTGCCTCGCTCACCTCGGCAGCCTATCCGACGTCTGCAGCCGGCGCGAGCCCGCGACCGGGGGGCCGCCTCCGGGGCCGGGCAGGGCATGCCGCCGCGCCACATCCGGGCTAGATTCGGCCGCGATGGGCGAGCGAGAGCGCACGATCTGGGTCGACGGAGAGCTGCGGCCCTGGCCGGAGGCCACGCTGCACGTGCTTTCGCAGACGGCTCAGCGGGGCACGCTGATCTTCGACACGCTGCCCGTCTTCGCGGGACCGGACGGGCCTCGAGCGCTGGGCCTGGCCGAGCATGTCCGGCGCTTCTTCGAGTCGGCCCGGCTGATCGACATGGAGCTGACGGCGGGATTCGACGAAGTGATCGCGGGGATCGGTTCCACCCTCCGGGCCAACCGCGGCGCCGAAGTGGTCAAGCTCAGCGGATACTACCCGGGGATCTCGCCCGACCTGCTGCCGATCGACCGGCACGCCAGCGTGGCGATCGCCGCCTATGCGCGCGCCGACCTGGAACTCGAGGGACAGGCGCGTCCGAGCCGCCCGGCGCGGCTTCGCATCGCCGACGCGCCCAAGCTCCCGAGCAGCGTGCTCTCTCCGCAGCTCAAGATCGCCGCGGGCTACACCCGCGCGGCCGTCGAGACACGCCGCGCGCGCGCCGAGGGCTTCGACGACGTGCTTTTTCTGGACCTGGAGGGCCAACTCGCGGAATCGTCGACGCAGAGCTTCTTCGCGGTCCTGGACGACGCGCTCTGGACCGCTCCGGACGGGACGGTGCTGGCGGGCGTCACCCGGCGGGTGGTGATCGATCTGGCGCGGGCCGCGGGGATCGAGGTGCGGCAGCGCGCGCTGCGCGCCCGCGAACTGGAGTCGACCCGAGAGGCTTTCCTCACCGGCACCACCATCGGGGTGTGGCCGGTGGCGCTGATCGGTTCCCGCGCCTACCCCGACCCGCTGCCCGGGCCGGTCACGGCGCGGCTGGCGGCGCACTTCGAGCGTCTGGTGCGGGGAGAGGACCGCGAACTCTCCGAGCGCTGGCTGCAGGCGGTCTGAGGCCTCGAGCGTGACCTCCAGCGGCGACTCGCTGCCGCGCGGCAAGCGCATCCTGTCGGGGCTCCAGCCCTCGGGCGTGATCCACCTGGGCAACTACTTCGGCGCGATGCGCCAGCACATCGCGCTGCAGGAGCACAACCCCGGCACCTACTTCATCGCGGACCTGCACTCGCTCAACTCGATCCGCGATCCCGAACTGCGCCGCAGCCACACCCTGGATCTGGCGCTGGACTTTCTGGCCCTGGGGCTCGACCCGAATCGAGCCATCCTCTACCGGCAGAGCGATCTGACCGAGACGGCCGAACTGGCCTGGATCCTGACGACGCTCACGCCGATGGGGCTGCTGGAGCGCTGTCACTCCTACAAGGACAAGCTCGCGCGCGGTCAGCGGCCGGATCACGGGCTATTCGCCTATCCCGTGCTGATGGCGGCCGACATCCTGATCCACCGCGCCGATCTGGTTCCGGTGGGCCAGGACCAGAAGCAGCACCTGGAAGTCACGCGCGATCTGGCCGTCAAATTCAACCAGACCTACGGCCCCGTCCTGGTCCTGCCCGAGCCCTACATCCCCGACGAGGTCGCCGCGGTGCCCGGCACCGACGGCCAGAAGATGAGCAAGAGCTACGGCAACGCGATCCAGATGTTCGCCGGCGCCAAGGCGCTGCGAAAGCAGGTCATGGGCATCGTGACCGACTCCGCGCCGGTCGAGGCGCCCAAGGATCCGGAGAGCTCGACCATCTTCCAGCTCTATGGCCTGTTCGCGAGCCCGGAACAGCGCGAGGACCTCGCCGCGCGCTTCCGCGCCGGCGGTCTCGGCTACGGCGACGCGAAGAAGGAGCTGCTGGCCAAGATCGGCGAGTACTTCGGACCCGCCCGCGCGCG
>JAGWBS010000008.1:14733-74636 GCA_021295775.1 Pseudomonadota bacterium
AGGGTATCGGGGGGGCGGGGTTTCGGGGCGGGCTGGCGCTGCGCCGCCGGGGGGTTTCGCGAACGAGCGAGACCGGGGCGGCTGCGGCCGCCGGGCTCGACCCCGGCCCGTCGTGTCCTAGCGCTGGGCGTCGAGGCGTCCGAACAGCACGCGCAAGAGCAGCGCGACGGCGACGCCGGCCAGTCCGATCGCCAGTCCGGTCCAGATCCCCGACACGCCGGCGCCGGCCGAGAAGGCCAGCCACGCCCCCAGCGGCAGGCCGAACAGCCAGTAGCCGACGAAGCCGGCCCAGGCCGCCGGCCGCGTCCGCCCGACGCCGCGCAGGACCCCGCAGGCCACGACCTGCGTGCCGTCGAAGATCTGGAACGCGCCGGCGATCGGCAGGATCAGCACGCAGAAAGAGACCACCTCGGGATCGGAGGTGTAGAGCCGCGCGAGCTGTTTCGGCAAGAAGATGAACGCCCCGGCCGAGATCAGCATGATGCCGGCGCCCAGGCCGAAGGCGACCCGCGCGGAGCGCCGGACGCGCTCCGGCTGGCCGGCCCCCAGCAGGTTGCCCGCGCGCGTCGATGCGGCGATCGCGATTCCCAGCGGCAGCATGAACGAGAGCGACGCCAGGTTCAGCGCGATCGTGTGCGCGCCCAGCTCGGAGACGCTCAGCAGCCCGGCGAGCAGCGTCGACCCCGAAAACGCCCCGATCTCCAGCACCAGCTGCAGCGCGACCGGCAGACCCAGCGACAGCAGGCGCCGCAATCCGGCCGGGTCCAGCGCGCGCCGGCTCCAGGGCACCCAGGCGCCGGCGTGCAGCCGCGCCCGCACGACCCAGATCCACAGACCGAGGACCAGGAAGACCCGCACCAGGCTGGTCGCGATCCCGGCTCCGACCAGGCCCAGCGCGGGCAGGCCCAGGTTCCCGAAGATCAGCGCCCAGTTCGCCAGCGCGTTGAGTCCGTTGGCCACGATCATCAGCCACATGGCGGGCCGCACCAGCGTCCGTCCCTGCAGGTACTGGCGCAGGGCGGTGAAGACCAGCAGGCAGGGGATGCTCGGGAGCTGCACCCACAGATAGGCGTGAGCCGCGGCCGCCAGCTCGGGCTTCTGGCCCAGCAGCACCAGCCCGGGCTCGGTGAGCAGGAACAGCCCCGCGACGGGCAGGGTAAGGGCGAGCGCGACGACCACGCCCTGCTGCAGCACGATTCCGGCGCGCCGCCCGTAGCCCGCGCCGTGCGCCTGGCTGACCAGCGGGTCCATCCCCAGCAGCAGGCCGGTGGAGCAGAACAGCGTGAGGCTCGACCAGACGTTGGCGATCGCGGCGGCGGCCAGCACCTCGGTGCCGACGCGGCTGACCATCAGCGTGTCGACGACGCCCATCAGCATGGTCCCCGCCTGCGTCAGGATCGCGGGGCCCGCCAGGCGCCCGATCGCGCGCAGCTCGGAGGACTGCCAGCTCATGCGGCGCACAGGGGTAGCACTCCGGGCGGGCCGGAGCCGCGCGGGCCCCTCCGTCAGCGGGACTTCCTGCTCCAAAGGCGGCGTCACGCCCACGACAGAGCCCGGGCCGCGAACCCGGTTCCGCCCCCCGGGAACGTCCTCGCGGGCCAGCCCGGGACGGCCGCCGGCTCTTCCCCGCGGGAAGACCGCTGGCGCCCGCGCGCGCGGGGAGCGACTGTGCCGGGAGTCGCGGCCCCGGCGGGCCCGGAGGCAGCTCGCGCGCCAGGCGGCGGCGCGCGGCGAAGCGCGGCGCGGAGGACGGGCGGTGCCGAAGCAATGGAAGATCGCGGTGCTGGGCGCCGGGCGCGCGGGTCGCGCGCGGATCGCGGCGATCGAGGCCCACCCGCGCTGCCGCCTCGCCGGGGTGGTGCGCCGGCGGCCGGGTCCCGGCGAGCCGGACCTGGAAGCGGCGCTCGCCGACCCCGGCGTGGACGCCGTGATCGTCTGCACCCCCAACCTCCTGCACGCGCGGGCCGTGCGCGCCGCGCTGGAGGCCGGCAAGCACGTGGCCGTGGAGTATCCGCTGGCCGAGAGCTCGGCCGAGGCCGCCGAGCTTTTCGAGCGGGCCGCGGCCGGAGCTCGCGTGCTGCACGTCGAGCACATCGAGCTCCTCTCCGGCTCGCAGCGACGCCTGCGCGAGTCGGCGCGGGGTTTGGGCCGTCCGCGCGGCGGCGGGCTGCGCTTTAGCGGAGGCAGCGACGGATGGATCGCCCGCGAGGATCTGGCCGGCGGGCCGGGGCTGCGCGCTCTGGCCCGCCTGCATCGCCTGGTGGATCTTTTCGGACCGGCCGAGGTCTCCCGGCGCCGGCTGGAGACCTCCGAAAGCGGCTACCGGCTGGAGGTCGGGCTGCGCTTCGCCGCGGGGGGCGAAACCAGCCTGTCGGAGGTGCGCGCTCCGCAGCTGGCCCGCGCCAGCGAGTGGGAGGTCGAGTGCGAGGCCGGAATCCTGCGCACTCCGCCGGCGAGCCCCGAGAGAGGGCTCTTCGCGCGCGATCTGGAAGTTTTCGTGTCCCGCCTCGAGACGCGGGCGACCTCGTACGTGTCGGACGCGCGCGTGCTGGAGGTCCTGAGTCTGGTCGACGCGATCGACCGGCCTGCCTATCCTCCCGCGCGTGCTTGAGGTCGCTCGCGCCGGGGCGCTCCGCCGCCTGCTGCCGGTCGCGCTCGCGGTTCTGGTGGCGGGAGCCTGCGCGGAGCAGTCCCGGGACCCCGGTGTGCTGCGGGTGGGGCTGCTGACGCCCGGCTCCATTCGCGACGGGGGCTGGAACCAGAGCGCCTACGAGGGCCTGGAACGCATCCGCGACGAGTTGGGAGCCGAGGTCGCCCACCAGGAGACGCACACCCCCCAGGAGTTCGAAGACGGCTTCCGCGACTTCGCCCAGCGCGGCTTCGACCTGGTCGTGGGACACGGCTTCGAGTTCCAGGACGCGGCCGTGAAGGTAGGCGCGGGCTACCCGGACACGGTCTTCCTGACCACCAGCGGCTCGGCGGTGCGCACCAACGTGGCGCCGATCGTCTTCGAGTTGGAGCAGGCGACCTACGTGCTCGGCTACACGGCGGCCCTGCTGTCGCGCAGCGTCAAGCTCGGACTGGTCGGTGGCGTCGAGATCCCGTCGGTCGCCAGCACCTTCCTGGCGTTCGAGGCCGGAGCGCTCCACGCACGGCCCGGGATCGACGTGGTGACGACCTACATCGGCAACTGGTCCGACGTGGCGGCGGCGCGCGAGGCCACCCGCGCCCTGATCGACGCGGGCGCCGACGTGCTGATCCACAACGCCAACGAGGCCGCGCGGGGGTTCTTCCAGGCGGTGAGGGAGAGCCCTCGGGTGTACGCGTTCGGGACCAACCGCAACCAGAACGAGCAGGCGCCCGAGTCGGTGATCGCATCCGCCACGCTGGACGTGTCGCAGGCCCTGCTGCAGGTCGCACGCCGGGTGGACGCGGGGCGCTTCGAAGCCCGTCTGCTGCGCTTCGGCCTGCGGGACCGGGTGATCCGGGTCGAGTGGAACGAGCGCCTGGAGCCGCTGCTTTCCGCGCGCGACCGCGCGGCGATCGAGGACCTGGTGCACGAGATCGAGTCCGGCAGCTTCAAGGTCCCCCGCCGCGATTTCTGAGCCGTCCGGCGTGCCGTCCATCGCGCTGCGCGAGATTCACAAACGCTTCGGCGAGACCGTCGCGCTGAGCGGCGCGTCGCTCGAACTCGCTTCCGGCGAGATCCACGCGCTGCTGGGCGAGAACGGCGCGGGCAAGACTACCCTGGTGCGGACGCTCTGCGGTCTGCACCCGCCCGACTCGGGTCGGATCGAGATCGACGGCGAGACGGTCGGGATTCCGAGCCCGCGGCGCGCCCAGGCGCTGGGGATCGGACTGGTCCACCAGCACTTCATGGGCGTTCCGGCACTGAGCGTGGCGGAGAATCTGGTGCTCGGCGAGCCGGGCGGCCTGGCGCTCCGGCCGCGCTCCCTGCGCGCCCGGGCCCGGGAGATGCTGGAGCGCTGGGAACTGGACGTGGACCCGGACACGCCGGCGCGGGAACTCTCGGTGGGCCAGCTCCAGCGCCTTGAGATCGCCCGCGTGCTCGGCGGCGGGGTCGAGACGCTGGTGCTCGACGAGCCCACGGCGGTGCTCGCGCCCAGCGAGGTCGGCGAACTGCTGGCACTGCTGGAGCGGCTTCGCGACGAAGGCCGCAGTCTGGTGCTGATCTCCCACAAGCTCGAGGAGATCACCGCCGTCTGCGACCGCGTCAGCGTGCTGCGCGGCGGGCGGACCGTGGCCAGCCGCGAAGTAGCCGGACTGGACGCGGCCCGGCTCGGCGAATGGATGGTCGGCCGCGCGCTCCCGCCGCGCGGCCGGCCCGCCGGGACGACTCCCGGCCCGCTGGCCCTGCGGCTGGAGGGGGTGAAGGCCGAGGGGCTGCGGGGGATCGACCTGGAACTGCACGGCGGAGAGGTGCTGGCGCTGGCCGGGATCGACGGCAACGGCCAGCTCCCGCTCGAGGAGCTGCTGGCGGGGGTCCGCCCGCTGGGGGCGGGCGAGCTGAACGTGCTCCGTCCGCCCCTGGCCCTGGTCTCCGGGGATCGCCAGCGCACGGGGCTGGCGCTGGATCTGAGCCTGGCCGAGAACCTGATCCTGCCCGCGGCGGCCCGGCCCCGGCAGTCCGGGATGTTCCGCTACGGGCTGCTGCGCGCGGGCGAGCTGCGCAAGGCGGCGGGCGAGGCGATCGAGCGCCACGACATTCGCGGCGGGGAGCGGGCGCTCGCCCGCCAGCTCTCGGGTGGCAATCAGCAGAAGCTCTGCATCGCGCGGTCGCTGCGCGCCCGTCCGGGAGTGCTGGCGGTCGTGAACCCCACCCGAGGGCTCGACGTGCGGGCCGCGGCGGCGGTCCGCGGGGAGCTGCGCGCGCTGGCGAGGGAAGGAACGGCCGTGCTGCTGATCTCGACCGACCTCGACGAGGTGCTGGAACTGGGAGACCGAATCGCTGTGCTTTTCCGCGGCGCGCTCTCGGTCGTCGACCCGGCGCGCCGCAACCGGGAGCGCATCGGAGAGCTGATGCTCGGCGGGGAGTAGGCCGTGCGCGCGTGGATCGAGCCGCTGCTGGCGATCGGACTGGCCCTGCTGCTGGCGGGCGGGCTGCTGCTGGGCCTGGGCGCGGATCCTCTGGCCGCGCTCGCGGCGCTGGCCCGCGGGGCGTTCGGCAGCGCGTACGCCCTGGAGAGCACGCTGACCCGCGCCGTCCCCCTGTGCCTGGTGGGGCTGGCGGTCGCGCTGGCGTTCCGCGCGGGCGTCTGGAACATCGGCGGCGAGGGGCAGATCTGCGTCGGAGCGCTGGTCGCGGCGGCGCTCGGGACGCGCGCGCTGGTCGGCGGCCCGGCCGCCGCCCAGGTCTCGCTGGTGCTCTTGGCGGGCGCCGCCGCCGGAGCGCTGTGGGCGGGGATCGCGGCCTGGCTGCGGGTGAGCCGCGGCGTCTCGGAGGTGCTCTCGACCATCCTGCTGAATTTCATCGCTCTGCTGGGCGTGGCCTTCGCAGTGCACGGGCCGCTGCAGGAGGCGGCGGGGGCCTACCCGCAGAGCGACGCGCTGGGGGCCGCCGCCCGGCTTCCGCGGCTGGCGGGTCTGGAGCGCCTGCACGCCGCCGCCCCGCTGGCCCTGCTGCTCCCGGGCCTGGCCTGGCTGCTGCTGTTCCGCAGCGCGGCCGGGCTGCGCCTTCGCGCGGTCGGTCTGGCCCCGGAGGCGGCGCGCTACGCCGGCGTCTCGCCGCCCCGCGAAGTCGTCCGCGTGCTGCTGATCTCGGGCGGGATCGCGGGGCTGGCGGGAGCGGTCGAGATCGCGGGCGTCACCGCCCGGCTCTTCGAGGGCCTGTCGGGGGGGCTGGGCTTCACGGCCATCGCGGTGGCGCTGCTCGCCCGTCTCCATCCGCTGGCCGTGATCCCCGCCGCGCTGTTCTTCGCTTCCCTGGCCACGGGAAGCGGTGCGCTGCAGCGCGCCGCGCACGTGCCCAAGGTGCTGGTGCAGGTGATCGAGGCGCTGGTCATCTTCCTTTCGGTCGGCTTCGCGCTGCGCCGCGGAGGCCGTTGAGGTGCTCGAGCTGGGCTTCGCGTTCGCCGCCCTGCGGCTCAGCGCGCCGCTGGGATTCGCGGCGCTGGGCGAGCTGGTCGCCCAGCGCTCCGGGGTGCTGAACATCGGCATCGAAGGGATGATGCTGACGGGCGCGTTCGCCGCCTTCGCTGCGGGCGCCGCGACCGGCTCCGCCCCGCTGGCCTGCGCCGCCGCCGTGGCCGCCGGGACGGCCATGGCGGGGGTCTTCGGGGCGTTCGCGATCGGGCGGCGCGCCGACCCGATCGTCTGCGGCACCGGTCTCAACCTGCTGGCGCTGGGCGGAACGGGCACGGCTCAACGCCTGCTGTACGCGCCCGGCGAGCCGCTCCCCTCGGCCCCCCAGATCGCGTGGCCGGTCTGGGTCGCGCTGCTGGCGCTGGGGGCACTGGGGGTCGGGCTGTTCCTGGCCTACAGCCGGCCGGGCCTGCGGCTGCGCGCCGCGGGCGAACGCGCCGAGGCGGCGCACGCCCAGGGGATCGACGTGCGCCGCGTCCGCTGGTCCGCGACGCTCTTCGGCGGGGCCTGCGCCGGGCTGGGAGGCGCCTGCCTGACGCTGTGGATCTCGGACACCTTCGTCGAGAACATGACCGCCGGCCGCGGCTTCATCGCGCTGGCGCTGGTGCTCTTCGGCGCTTTCCGGGCGTGGCGGATTCTCGCCGGAGCGGCGCTCTTCGGCGCCGCCAGCGCGCTGCAGTTCCGCCTGCAGGCCGCGGGTGTGGAGATCCCCTACAACCTGCTGCTGATGACGCCCTACGTCCTCACCCTGGCCGTGCTGGCGCTTTTCGCGGGGCGGGTGCGGCCTCCGGGCGACCTGGCGCGGCCCTTCGAGGGCTGAGCGCGCCCGCGCCGGTCCGAGCGCGGGCGGCGCGCCGGGTCTATTCGGCTCCGCGGAAGAGCGCCTCGAAGACCGCCTGCGCGCGCTCGACCTGGTCGGCTTCGACGAATTCGCGCGCGGTGTGGGCCTGGGCGATCCCGCCCGGTCCGAAGACCACTCCCGGAATTCCCGCGGCGGCGGCCACGCCCGCGTCCGTTCCGAACGCCGCGCCGGCCAGTTCCACCGTCCCGCCGGCCGCCCGCACCGCCGCGGCGACGGCCCTCGCGCCCGGGTGCTCGTCGGGGGTGTGCAGGGGCGGCTTCTCGAGCCGGCACCAGTCCACGCTCAGGTCCTGCAGGCCGGCGGCCGCCAGCGCCTCGAGGACTTCCTCGCGGACGCTGTGCTCGTCCTCTCCCGGCAGCAGCCGGTGGTCGATCAGCAGCCAGGCCTGGTCCGGAACGATGTTGGGGGCGCTGCCGCCCCCGATCACCCCGATCGAGAGCGTGGCCGCGCCCAGCCGCTCGTCGCGACGCTCGCTCACCCGCCGGCCCAGTTGGTCGAGCGCCAGCGCTGCCCGCGCCAGAGCGACGATGGCGTTGCTCCCCCCGGCCGGCTCCGACGCGTGGCAGGCGCGCCCCGCGGCGCTGATCCGCGTGTGCACCACGCCCTTGTGCCGGGTCACGACCCGCAGCGAGGTCGGCTCCGTGGCGACCAGCCAGTCGGGCTCGCGGCGCAGCGCGGAGAGCACGTCGCGGATGCCCAGGCTGCCCAGTTCCTCGTCCGCCTCGCCCACCAGCACCACGTTGCGCGCCAGGCCGCCGTCCGCCAGCACGCGCTCCAGGGCGGCGACCGCGCCGGCCATGCCGGCCTTGGTGTCGCAGGAGCCGCGGCCGTAGAGCCGGCCGGCGTCCAGCCGCGGGTCGAAGGGCTCGATCTCCATTCCGTCGACGGGGACGGTATCGAGGTGCGAGGCGACCACCAGGGTCTCCCGGGCCCCCTCGGCCTCGGCCACGGCGATCACCGAGGGCCGATCGGGAGGGCCGACCAGCTCCACGTCCAGGCGCAGCCCCTCGAGCTGGCGGCGCAGGTGTTCCGCGTAGCGCCGCTCCCCGACGATCTCCGGATCCAGGTCCGTGCGCCGCATGGGGTTGACGGACGGGATCGCGACGTAGTCGCGCAGGTAGCGCAGGGCGGGGGAGGCCGACATGGGGAAAGGGGATGATAGCGACCGAGCCGTCAGTCCAGCAGCAGGCGCGGCACTTTCTCGGAGCCCTCGTCGCGCAGGCGCAACGCCAGGTCGATCCGGCAGGCGGCGTTGATCAGGCCCAGGTGGCTGAACGCCTGCGGGAAGTTGCCCAGCAGCTCGCGGGAATCGGGGTCGAGCTCCTCGGCCAGCAGTCCCAGGTGATTCGACGCGTCCACGTGAGCCGAGAACACTTCCTGGGCGGTCTCCAGTTCGCCGCCCAGGGCCAGCGTCTCGGCCAGCCAGAAACCGCAGAGCATGAACACTCCCTCGGCGCCCCCGACGCCGTCGTCGTCGCGGTAGCGGTAGAGGAACGGACCGTGCCCCAGCTCGCCGCGCAGCCAGCGGATGGTTTCGGACACCCGCGGGTCGCTGGCCGGCAGAAAGCCCTGGGTCGGCAGGCGCAGCAGCGAGGCGTCGGGCACGTCGCTGCCGTAGCGGCCCACGAAGCGCTTTCCCGAGCGGTCCAGACCGTTGCTCAGCAGGTCGGCGCGGACCGCCTCGGCGGCGTCTTTCCAGCGCTGCGCGTGCCGGGGCGCGCCGAAAAGCGGAGCCAGCCTGTGGCCGCGGTCCAGGGCGACCCAGCTCATCAGCTTGGAGTGGACGTTGTGGCTGATGCCGGCGCGCGGCTCCCAGATGCCGTGGTCCGGCTCCTGCCAGCGCTGCTCGACCGAACCGATGATGGCCTCGATGTGCCGCCACGCCCGCAGCGGCAGCGAGCCGCCGAAGCGCTCGTACATGAAGGCGGCGTCGACCAGGGTCCCGGCGGTGTCGAACTGCAGCTGGTCCTTGGCCCCGTTGCCGATGCGCACCGGGCCGGAGCCGCGGTAGCCGCGCAGGTGGTCGAGCGAGCGCTCCCGCGGAACGAGCTCGCCATCGACGGTGTACATGACGCCCAGCTCGGGAATGCGGTCCAGCGTGTCGCGGATGAAGTGGAAGAAGTCGCGGGCTTCGCGGTCGAAGCCGATCAGATTCGCGGCCCGGATCGTCAGCGCCGCGTCGCGCGTCCAGGTGTAGCGGTAGTCCCAGTTGCGCACGCCCCCGACCCACTCCGGCAGCGAGGTGGTCGGCGCCGCCACCACCGCGCCGGTGCGTGCGTAGATCAGCAGCTTGAGCGCCAGCGCCGCGCGCATGACGTGATGGCGCCAGGGGCCGTCGTAGCGGAGCTGGCGCGACCACTCGCGCCAGGCGTGGCGGGTGGCGCGCAGGTGCTCGAACGGCCGGTAGGCTTCGATCGGCTCGGGCCGGGGCGTGTCCCAGGACAGCACCATCCAGCGGCGCTCGCCGGACCGCAGCCGGATCGTCCCGACCCGCCCCCCGCCCGGGCGCGGTTTCCACTCGACCGACCCTCCCACGGCGGCCACCAGCCGCTCGCCGCTCGGTCCCGTCGCCAGCAGGCCGTGCTCGGTCGCCTCGATCCGGGTGCTCTCCAGGCCGTAGCCGAAGCGCGGATCGAAGACGAGTTCCAGTTCGACCTCGCCGTCGCGGCACTCGATGCGGCGGTGGATCTCGTGGATCGTGGCGCGAGGGTCGTCGCTCCAGGGCATGTAGTCGGTCAGACGCACCTGGCCGCGGTCGTGGACGCGGAAGAGCGTCTCCAGGACGTTGGTGTCGGGGTCGTAGCGCTGCAGGCTTTCGAAGGCACACGAGGCGGGGGTGATCGCGGTCAGGCCGCCGCGCTCGGGGTCGAGCAGCGCGCCGAAAACGCTGGGGCTGTCGAAGCGCGGCAGACACAGCCAGTCGATCGCGCCGTCGACCCGCACCAGCGCGCAGGAGAAACCGTCTCCGATCAGGCCCCGCGCGCCGATACCGAGCTCGCCGCCCCGCTCGCCGGCGGCGAACTCGAACGGGCGCGAGAGACTGCGGGCGGCTGTGAACAGATCCATTCGTCTTTCCCGTGCTCCTCGATGGCGGACGGCTTCGGCGCCGGCCGCAGCCCGGCGATCAAGTCGCGGAGGGTTCGGTCCCGGCCGAGTCTTCCTCGCCGCCGTGTTTCTCCAGCCAGCTCAGGTAGCGGGGGACTCCCTCCTGGACGCTCAGGAACGGGGCCGTGTAGCCGGCGGCCCGCAGTTCGCTCAGGTCGGCGCAGGTGAAGACCTGATAGCGCCCGACCAGCTCTTCGGGGAAGTCCCGGTACTCGATTTCGCCCCGGCCCGCGTGCGCGATCAGGGCCTGCGCGACCTCGTTGAAGCTCTGGGCGCGGCCCGTGCCCAGGTTGAAAAGTCCGCTGTGCTCGGGGTGCTCCAGGAACCACAGGTTGACGGCCGCCACGTCTCCGACCCAGACGAAGTCGCGGCGCTGCTCGCCGGGCGCGCAGCCGCCGTACTCGCCGAAGAGCCGCAGCCTGGAGCCGGCCTGTAGCTGGCGGTAGAGCTGGTACACGATGCTGGCCATCCGGCCCTTGTGCTGCTCGCGCGGGCCGTAGACGTTGAAGTAGCGCAGGCCGACGACCGGGCAGCGCAGCTTCGCCCGGCGCTGTCGCAGGTGGCGGTCAAAGAGCAGCTTGGAATAGGCGTAGAGGTTGACCGGCCGCTCGCAGGCCGGGTCGATCCGGAACTCGCGTCCCGTCCCGTAGACCGCGGCCGACGAGGCGTAGATCAGCGGGATGCGCTGTGCGTCGCACAGGCCCAGCAGACGCTTGGAATAGGCGTAGTTGGCGCGCAGCATGCGCCGCCCGTCCCATTCCATGGTGTCGGTGCACGCGCCCTGGTGCAGGACCGCTTCGACCCGGCCCAGCGCGCCCGACTCCAGTTGGTCGAGGAACTCCTCGGGCTCGAGCAGGTCCAGGATCTCGCAGTCGGCCAGGTTGCGGAACTGCCGCCCGCGCGCGAGGTCGTCCACCGCCAGAACTTGCCCCCGGCCGCGCTCGTTGAGCGCTCGAACCAGATGGCTGCCGACGAATCCGGCCGCGCCGGTCACCGCGATCATCCGCTCCTCCGCGGCCGCTTGACCGCCTTCGAGCCGGCCCTGCAAGCTACCGGCGAAGCGTGCGATTTCCAGATGGGAACGAATTTCGGCGGTCGCACCGACCGCCGGGCGGGGAGGAAATGGGCGGGGAGCTGACGGACGCCGAGCGCTCCGGCTACCGGCGCGACGGTTTCTTCGTGCGCACCGGTCTGTTCGCCGCCGATGAGCTGAAGGCATTGCGCGAAGCGGTGGAGCGCGTGCACGAGCGCATCTGCGCCGCCTCCGCGGAGCCCGATCCGGCTCCGGTCGAACGCATCGACGACAAGCGCTACCAGCGCCTGCTGGATTCGCTGGTCAAATGGGAATGGCAGGAGGGCCGCAGCGAGATCCGCTCGATGGAACCCTGCCTGCACCTCGACCCCCGCCTGGAGCGGCTGCCCGACGATCCACGCCTCGCCCGGCCCGCGGCGGAGCTGTCCGGCGCCGATCGCCTGAGCCTGTTCACCGACAAGCTCAACTTCAAGCGCCCGGGCGGGGCGCCGTTCCCCTGGCACCAGGACAGCCCCTACTGGGCCTTCGGCTGCGACCACCTCGACCGCCTCGCCAGCGTCCAGCTCTACCTGGACGACGCCACGCGCGAAAACGGCTGCCTGTGGATCCTGGCGGGCAGCCACCGGCACGGCGCGTTGCCCGTTCGAGAGGATCGCGGGGTCCTGGGGCGGCTCTACACCGACGTGAGCCGGGTGGAGGAGCGCCGGGAGCGGGCGATCGAGGCCCCGGCGGGCTCGGCGGTCTTCTTTCACGGCGACGTGGTGCACGGCAGCCGCTCGAACGCCTCCGCAGCGTCGCGCCGGGCGCTCGTCCTGACCTATCAGCCGGCGGGCCTGCCGCGCTGGAACCGCCGGGACGTGCGCGACATCGCCGCGGGCTGAGGCTGCGCGGCCCCGAGCCGCGGGTTCCGCCCGGATCGGCGCCGCCTATACTGTCGGCGGATTCGCGGGCGGCGGGCGCGTGGGCAAGATCATCCTGGACGACAACCTGTCCGTGCTGAAGGGCGTGCCGGACCGCAGCGTCGACCTGATCTACGTCGACCCGCCCTTCAATACCGGCCGGCGCCAGGAGCGCAGGCGACTCAGGACGGTTCGCGACGAGGACGCGGGAGACCGGACGGGCTTCGCGGGCCGGCGCTACCGCACCACCGAACTGGGCCGCTCGGGCTACGCGGACGAGTTCGACGACTACCTCGGCTACCTGGAGCCCCGCCTGGTCGAGGCGCACCGCGTGCTGGGCGACACGGGCAGCTTCTTCCTGCACCTCGACTATCGCGAGGTGCACTACTGCAAGGTCCTGCTGGACCGCATCTTCGGCCGCGCCTCGTTCGTCAACGAGATCATCTGGGCCTACGACTACGGCGCGCGCTCGCGGAAGAAATGGTCCGCCAAGCACGACAACATCCTGTGGTACGCCAAAGACCCGGCGAACTACACCTTCAACTTCGACGAGATGGACCGCATCCCCTACATGGCTCCCGGCCTGGTGGGCAGGGAGAAGGCTGCGCGCGGCAAGACGCCCACCGACGTGTGGTGGCACACCATCGTGAGCCCCAACGGTCGCGAGAAGACCGGCTACGCCACTCAGAAGCCGCTGGGCGTGCTGGAGCGGATCGTCAAAGTCCACTCGCGCCCCGGCGACCTGTTGCTGGACTTCTTCGCCGGCAGCGGGACGCTGGGCGAAGCCGCCTCGCGCCACGGACGCGACTACATCCTGGTCGACCACAGTCCCGAGGCCGCCCGCGTGATGATCCGCCGACTCGCCTCCACCCGCCCCGATCTGATCGGCTGCGAGCATCTGGCCTGATGCCCGCGGGTGTATGATCCCGGCTCACCTGTGAGCGTCCCGTTACTGATCTCCGCCGACTCGCACGTGGTCGAGCCACCGGACCTCTGGACCGGGCGGGTGCCGGCCCGCTTACGCGAGCGCGCTCCGCACCAGGTGCGGCTGGAACAGGGCGACGCCTGGGTGATCGAGGGGCTTGACCGGCCCTTCCCCTACGGACTGGTGCAATGCGGCGGCCTGCCGCCGGAGGAGTACCGGCTGTGGGTGCGCTGGGAAGAGGTGCGGCCGGAGGCGGTCGACCCCGGCGCGCGCCTGTCCGCCCTGGACCGCAGCGGGGTCGAGGCCGAGGTGCTCTTCCCGTCGCCGCGGCTGCAGAACGCCATCGCGCTCAACCCGGACGCCGAGTTCCAGAACGCCTGCGTGCGCGCCTACAACGACTGGCTGGCCGAGTGGTGCTCGCCCGACCCGTCCCGGCTGCGGGGCGTCGCGCTGATGCCCGCGACCGGCTGCGCCGCCGCCGTGGCCGAACTGGAGCGCTCGCTGGAAGAGCCCGCCCTGTGTGGCGTCCTGCTCTCCCGCTATCCCGACGGCGGCGTGGACCTTTCGTCCCAGGACGACCCGTTCTGGGCGCGCTGCGCCGAGGCCGGCGTCCCGGTCCACCTTCACGTGGGTTTGTCGGGCTCGCCCGCGGGCACGCCGGACAAGGCGCACTCGTTTTCCGGCGCGTTCACCGGCGCTTTCCGCTTCTACGACCCGCCGGTGCGGATCGCGGAAATGATCTATACGCGGCTGTTCGACCGCTTCCCCACCCTCCAGGTCGTCTACACCGAAGTGGACGTGGGCTGGGTGCCGTATCTGATGGAGCAGCTCGACGATCGCTACGCGCGCCAGAACCCGGCCGAGAAACGCGCGCTGGACCTTCTGCCGAGCGAGTACTTCGCGCGCAACCTGCTGTTCAGCATCGTCAAGGACCGCTTCGGCGTGAGAAACCGCCACGCGCTGGGCGTCGAGCGGATCCTGTGGTCGAGCGACTTCCCGCACGCGACCTGCGACTTTCCCGACTTCGCCGCCGCCATCGAAGAGGACTTCGCGGGCGTGCCGCAGCCGGAGCGCGCCGCGATCCTGCGCGAGAACGCGCGGCGGCTGTACTTCCCGGGGGGCTGAACTCCACGTGAGCCGCGTCTTCCTGTGCTCGATCACCTGCTTCGATGCGGACGGGGCGCTCGATCTGACCGCCCAGTCCGCGCTCTTCGAGCGCGCCGCCCGGGCCGGCGTGGGCCTCTACGTGGGCAGCGCTTCGCCGGGCGAGGGCCATGCGCTGCGGCCCGAGGAGACGGACGCGCTGCTTCGGGCAGCGGTCGCGGCGGCGGGCGGGCGCGTATCGGTACGGGCGATGGGCGTGGAGCCGCGAAGCGCGGCGCAGATGATCGAGTTCCTGGAGCTGGCCGGCGGAACCGGGGTCGACGCCGCCCAGATCTACTCGCTGGACATGGGGCACGGCGGGCAGCCCACCCCGGCCGAACTGGAGAGCTACTTCCGGCGCGCGATCGAATCGACCGGGCTGCCGGTCGCGCTCTCGTCCCACATGTACAACGGCTATCTGGTCCCGCCCGAGATGATCGAGCGGCTGGCCGCCGATTACCCGCATCTGATCGCGGTCAACGCCACCACCCCGGACGTGCCCTACCTGAGCGAGTTGCTGGAGCGCGTGCGCGGCCGCCTGGAAGTCTGCGTGGGCGGCCCGATGCACGCGCTCACGGCCCTGGGCATGGGCGGCGACGGCTATCTGTGCACCGAGGCCGCGCTGATCCCCGAGCGCTGCGCCGCGCTGGGGCGCCACTTCGAGCGGGGCGAGATCGAAAAGGCCGCCGCGGCCCACGCCGACGTGCTGCGCTGGATGCGCACTCTCGGCTGCGTCTCCGGCATGTCGGTGCGGCGGACCAAGGCGGCCATGACGGTCTTCGGGCTGCCGGGCACCGGCCTGCGCGAACCTCATGCGCCGCTGGACCCGGAGGAAATCGAGACGCTGCGAGAAGCGCTGCGGAACGCCGGCCTGCGCGCCGAAGTCCCGCCCGACGCCTGAGATCTCCGCGCGGAGGGCCGCCTCGGCGAGGTTCGCGACACGCGCTTCTCCCCGAAGGTGGGCTCGGGCCCGCACCTCTCCCGCTCTTCGGGCCGGGTCGCCTCAGGCGTAGGGCGCGACGAGCTGTTCGACCAGGAATCGGCGCCCCTCTTCCGCCAGGATCTCGAGGCGCGAGCGATTGCTGTAGAGCGTCATGTGCGAGGTGTCGCGGCACAAAAAGAGGCGCTTTTCCGGGGTCGCGATGCGATTGAAGACCTCCGTCTCCGCTTCCCAGAGGGTGATGTCGTCGCGCTCCGCCACGCTCATCAGCACCGGGGTCGACAGGATGCGGCGCAGAAAGGGTCTGACGTCGTAGCTCATCAGCAGCTCGACCGAAGCGACCGTGTTCCAGTGCTCGTGGAGCGGGGCGACGGTCTCCTTCAGCTGCAGGAAGGCGCTGGTCACCTCCGGAAACGGCCAGGTCGCCAGTTCGCGGGCCGGTTCGGCCGTGGACATGGACAGCGTGCCCAGCTCCCCGCCGGCGAGCCGCTTGCGGCGGTCTTCCAGGATCCGGGCCTCCAGTTCGCGGAAACCGAGCGCGCCGTGCACCTGCTGCATCGTCAGCCAGCCGTCCACCACGGGGATGTTGGAGACGACGCAGCGCACGCGCGGGTCCGTGGCCGCCACGATCAGTACGTGCCCTCCGCTGTAGGAGATCCCCCAGATGCCGATGCGCTCCGAGTCCAGGTCCTCCCGCGTCTCGACCCAGGAGATGGCGTTCTTGTAGTCCTCGATCTGCGCCCAGGGATCGATGTGCTGGCGCGGCTCGCCGGCGCTCTCGCCGAAGCCGCGGTAGTCGAAGACCAGCGCCGCCACTCCCGCGCCGGCGAAGACCTTGGCGTACTCGGGCTGGACCAGCTCCTTGACGTAGCACCAGCCCCCCGCCATCACCACGGCCGGGTGCGGGCCCGGGCTCTCCGGCAGGTACAGGTGTCCCCGGATCGTCGTCCCCTGGCTCTTGAATTCGACGTCTTCGCGGCGCATCTGCTGCTCCGATCTGTGTAACCTCCGGGCCATTATGAGGACTGCGGCGCGGGGTCGCCCGGGGAAAGGGGCGGTCGCGGGGCGTCGCCGCGAAGGCGCGGGCGCGGCCCGCCCGCGGGAGGAGCGCCAGCCGTGAAAGCCGCCGTTTGCCGCGAGTGGGGCCGGATCGAGATCGAAGAAATCGACGAGCCGTCGCCGAGGGCGGGCGAAGTCAAGCTCCGGCTCGAAGCGACGGGGCTGTGCGGCACCGACCGTTCGATCCTGGAAGGGCACCTGCGACCGCCGCTGCCGATCGTACTCGGCCACGAGGGCGCCGGCACCGTGGTTGAGGTCGGGCCGGGCGTTTCGAGCCTGGTCCCCGGCGACCGCGTGGTTTGCACGATCGTCGTGAGCTGCGACCGCTGCTACTTCTGCGTGCGCGGCGAGCCGGGCCTGTGCGAGACCAATCGATTGCTGACCGGCACCATGCTCGACGGCACCACCCGGCTCTCGCGCGGCGGCGAGCCCATTCACTCGCTCTCGTACCAGGCGTCGTTCGCCGAGTTCGCGGTGGTGCCCGAGTGCCCCGCCGTCAAGCTTCCACCGGATACGCCCCAGGCGGAGGTGGCGGGGTGAGCACCGGTCTGGGCGCCGCCATGTTGCGCGCCCCGGTCGCGCCGGGCAGCCGGGTGCTGGTCGTGGGCGCGGGAGGCGTCGGGCGCGCGGTGCTGCTCGGCGCCCTCACCCGGGGCGCCGTGCGGACGATCGCCTACGACATCGACGGCGCCAAAGCGCGGGGGGCGGTGGAACTCGGCCTGGCCAGCGATGCGCTCGACTCCCCGGACGAACTGGTCGAACAGGTCCTGGAACTCAGCGACGGACGGGGGGTGGACTACGCCTACGACGCGGTGGGCGCGCCCGGGACTCTGGAACTCGCGCTCCACGCCACCCGGCCGGGCGGCGAGGTCGTCGTCATCGGCCACATGCGCGAAGAAGTGGTGGCGCGGATCGACACCCGCCAGCTCCTGCGGCAGAAACGCGTCACCGGAACCTTCGGCGGCTCGATCACCCCCCACCGCCACATCCCCGAGTTCGTCGAGATGCACCGCAGCGGGCGCTTCGATCTGAGTCGCCTGATCGACGCCCGCTACCGGCTGGAGGAGATCGGGCAGGGCTTCGAGGATCTGCGCCGCGGCCGGATCGGCCGCGGCGCGATCGTGTTCTGACCCCGCCCGCGAGCCCGGAGCCGGGCGAGCGCTCGGGCTCCGGGCCGCCGGCGAGTCCCGAGTGGCGCGCCCCGGCCCTGGTCGGCTCAGGCAGCCCGCCGGACGTGGCTTGAGCGCCAGTCCGCGGGGTGAAGATGGGCGATCAGGCGCAGCGCCACGCTGCGCCAGTCCTGCTCAAGGGCGCGCTCGCGGCAGCCTTGCCGCGGCAGGCTCAGGGCGCGTTCGACGGCACGGCCCAGGTCAGCGTCCAGGGCGCCGGTCACGCCCTGTTCCACCACGTCGATCGGGCCGGTCACGGGATAGGCCGCCACCGGCGTGCCGCAGGCGATGGCCTCCAGCATGACCAGGCCGAAGGTGTCCGTCCGCGAAGGGAATACCAGCGCGTCCGCCTCGGCGTACTGCCGCACCAGCTCGTCGCCGAAGCGGTAACCCAGCCAGCGGGCGTGCGGGTAGAGGCGCTGCAGCCCCGCCCGGCTCGGGCCGTCGCCGACCACGGTCTTCTCGGCGTCCGTCGGCAGACTCAGGAAAGCCTCCAGGTTCTTCTCGGCTGCGACGCGCCCCACGTAGAGCAGACGCGGGCGCGAGCGCGGGGTTCGGGGCAGGGGCCGGAAGCGCCGCGTGTCCACGCCCCGCCCCCACACCACCAGATTCGTCAGGCCCCAGCTCTCCAATTCCGCGCGGTGATGGCGGGTCGTCACCAGAACGCACTCGGAAGGGCGGTGGAACCAGCGCAGGAAGCGATAGCCGACGGCGGGTGGAAGTCCGGTGCGGTCGCGCACGTACTCCGGGAACTTGGTGTGCAGGGAAGTGGTAAAGGGCCGGCCGCGGCGGATGGCGCAGCGCCGGGCCGCGAAGCCCAGCGGACCTTCCGTCGCGAAGTGGAGCGCATTTGGGGCGGACTCGTCGATCATGGCCTGCTCCGGCGATGCGGATTTCGGCGTAGCCGGGCAGCGGCAGGGTCGGGAACAGGCCCGGGTGGACCACGTCGACCGCGTGTCCCAGGCCGCGCAACTCCGCCACGACGTTTTGCAGCGTGGTGACCACGCCGTTGGTCTGCGGGCTCCAGGCGTCGCTGACGATGAGGATCTTCATCCCGCACGCCGCAGGTTCGCCACCGGGGCGACGTGCACGACCGGATTGTTGCGGGAGCGGTCGATGAGGCGGAAAACCCCATTCTGGTCTTCCACCAGCGCCGTGCACGACTCCACCCAGTCGCCGCAGTTCATGTAGCGGATACCGTCGATGTCGCGGATCTCTGCGCGGTGAATGTGGCCGCAGATCACGCCGTCGAAGCCGCGCCGGCGGCATTCGTGGCTGACCGCGCGTTCGTAGTCGCTGGCGTAGTTCACCGCCTGCTTGACGCGATGCTTGATCCACGCGGACAGGGACCAGTAGCCGTAGCCGAATTTGCGCCGCAGCCAGTTCAGGTAGCGGTTCAGGCGCAGGAGCAGGTTGTATCCGATGTCTCCCAGGAAGGCGATCCAGCGGTGGTAGCGGGTGACGACGTCGAACTGGTCGCCGTGCACCACCAGCAGCCGCCGGCCGTCGGCGGTCTCGTGCACGGCCCGGTCCACCAGCGAGATGTTTCCCAGCACCAGTTCCGAGTAGCGGCGCAGGAACTCGTCGTGATTGCCGGTCACGTAGGTCAGCCGGGTGCCGCGCTTGACCAGCGTCAGGATCCGGCGCACCGCGTTGTTGTGAGACTGGGGCCAGTAGAAGCTCGAGCG
Source organism: Pseudomonadota bacterium (assembly GCA_021295775.1). Taxonomy (GTDB): domain Bacteria; phylum Myxococcota_A; class UBA9160; order SZUA-336; family SZUA-336; genus JAGWBS01. The sequence continues at coordinate 33,659 of JAGWBS010000008.1, forward strand.
CAGGCGCCAGCCGTCGATGATGTCCCCGACCAAGTAGAGCTGGTCGCAGGTGTGCGCCTTGAGGAAGGCCACCAGGCGCTCCGCCTGGCAACCCCTGGCCCCCAGGTGGATATCGGAAAGGAAAACGGCGCGATAGTGCTTTTTGCCGCTTTCTTCCAACTCGTCCGACTGCATGCCGGGATACGGCCTCTTGCCGTTGAATCGGCGCGCAAGCTAGCCAGGGTGCTTGACGGACGGGTGACGAATCGGTTCCGAACCGGAGATCTTTGCCCGGGTTTCGTCCCGGCGCTCGGAGCCGGGGCGCTCCCGGTCCGCCCCTGGGCACACCGGACATCGAACGGCGCGGGGAGCCCGGCGGGCGTGGAGCGCTGGGCTCTTCTTCCCGCCGGGTGACGGTCGCGCGGGGCGGCCGTCAGTGGACTGTAAGCCGGGTTCTGTACCGCCCGCGAAAAGCGGCCGGTGGGGACCATTCGTCTAGGCCCAGGGTCGCCCCTGGGCTCGAGCGCTCCGACCCTGACGCCGGGCGCGCACCCGTGGGCCGCGCCTTCGGACGGGCCGCCCTCGACGGCGTCTCTATTCGAGCTTGCACCAGGAGGGGTTTACCTCGCCGCCGGTTTCCCGGCTGTCGCGCGTGGGCTCTTACCCCACGTTTTCACCTTTGCCGCCCCGCTCGCCCTCCGCCCCGTAGGGCGGAGCGAAGCGGGGGTGGGCCGTGTGTTTTCTGTGGCACTTTCCCTAGGGTCACCCCCGGTGGCCGTTAGCCACCTCCCTGCCCGACGGTGCCCGGACTTTCCTCTCCCGCGCGGCCCTTGGGCGTTGCGGCAGCGGCCCCCCGTCCTCCTCCGGAGGGGAGGCCGGCCGGACGAGAGCGGAGACCGCAGCGCCGGCCTCCCGCCTCTGGTATGGTCCGCGCCGCCACCCGCGACGGAGGCGCGCCCAGCTTGATCATCGCCTGCCTGGACCTGGAGGGTGTGCTCGTCCCGGAGATCTGGATCAACGTCGCCGAGCGAAGCGGAATCGAGGCGCTGCGGCGCACCACCCGCGACGAGCCGGACTACGACAAGCTGATGCGCTACCGGCTGGAGATCCTGGACGAGCGGGGACTGGGCCTGCCCGACATCCAGGACGTGATCGCGACGCTCGACCCGCTTGAGGGGGCGGGCGAATTCCTGGACTGGCTGCGCGAGCGTTTCCAGGTCGTCATTCTCTCGGACACCTTCTATCCGTTCGCCGCCCCGCTGATGCGCAAGCTGGGCTTCCCGCTGCTGTTCTGCCACGACCTGGAAGTGGACGCGGGCGGCCGGATCGTCGACTACCGCCTGCGCATGCCCGATCAGAAGCGCGAGTCCGTGCTGCGCTTCCGCGAGCTGCGCTTCGACGTGATCGCGGCGGGAGACTCCTACAACGACACCAGCATGCTGGCCGCGGCGCACGCCGGCATCCTGTTCCGTCCGCCCCCCAACGTGGTGGAGGAGTTCCCCCAGTTCCCTGTGACCCATGGTTACCCGGAGCTGCGCGAAGCCTTCGAGCGGGCCGCGGCGGAGCTAGGCTGAGACGCCCCCCGGAAGCTTGCCGCCCGCCGCGGGCCGCCCCTATACTGCGCGCGCCCCAGGAGGACCCCCGTCGATGAGCGACCTGAACCGCGTGCCCGGAACTCCGATTTCGATGCGTCCGGACGGCACCCTTGAGGTCCCGGACGACCCCGTGATCGCCTTCGTCGAAGGCGACGGGACCGGGCGGGACATCTGGGCGGCGTCGGTGAGGGTGTTCGACGCGGCGGTCGAGAAGGCCTTCGGCGGCGCCCGCAAGATCGCCTGGCACGAGGTGCTCGCCGGCCAGAAGGCGTTCGACGCCACCGGCGAGTGGCTGCCCGACGAGACCGTGCAGGCCTTCCGCGATCTGCTGGTCGGCATCAAGGGACCGCTGACCACGCCCGTGGGCGGCGGCATCCGCAGCCTCAACGTGGCCCTGCGCCAGATCCTCGACCTCTACGTCTGCCTGCGCCCGGTGCGCTGGTACGAGGGCGTGCCCAGTCCCGTCAAGCGCCCGCAGGACGTCGACATGGTGATCTTCCGCGAGAACTCGGAGGACATCTACGCGGGCATCGAGTGGGAGGAGGGCTCGCCCGAGGTGCGCCGGGTGATCGAGTTCCTGCGCGAGGAGATGGGGGTCGAGAAGATCCGCTTTCCCGAGACCAGCGGCCTGGGCGTCAAGCCCGTCTCGCGCGAGGGGACCTCGCGGCTGGTGCGCGCCGCCGTGCGCTACGCGATCGAGCACGGCCGCAGCAGCGTGACGCTGGTGCACAAGGGCAACATCATGAAGTTCACCGAGGGCGCCTTCCGCGACTGGGGCTACGAGCTGGTGTGGCGGGAGTTCTCGGGCAAGGCGATCGGCTGGGACGACTGCGGCGGCGAGCCCCCCGAGGGGCAGGTGCTGGTCAAGGACGCGATCGCGGACATCTCGCTGCAGCAGGTGCTCACCCGGCCGCGCGAGTTCGACGTGATCGCCACCCTGAACCTCAACGGCGACTACCTGTCGGACGCGCTGGCCGCGCAGGTCGGCGGGATCGGCATCGCGCCGGGCGCGAACATCAATTACGAGTCCGGCCACGGCATCTTCGAGGCCACGCACGGCACCGCTCCCAAGTACGCCGACCAGGACAAGGTCAACCCCAGCTCCGTGATCCTGTCGGGCGTGATGATGCTGGACCACATGGGCTGGGGCGACGCGGCGCGGCTGATCGAGAACGGCATCTCGCGCGCGATCGCGGAGAAGCGCGTCACCTACGACTTCCACCGGCTGATGGACGGAGCCACTCTGCTCAAGTGTTCGGAGTTCGGCGACGCGATCATCGCCAACATGGACTGAGGACGGAGCATGGGTCGGGCCAAGATCTCCCTGATCGGCGCCGGGAACATCGGCGGTGTCCAGGCACAGCTCGTCGCTCAGCAGCAGCTCGGCGACGTGGTCCTGTTCGACGTGGTCGAGGGTCTGCCGCAGGGCAAGGCGCTCGACATCGCCCACGCGCTCGACGGCTGGGGCAGCTCGGTTTCGGTGACCGGCACCAACGACTACGCCGACACCGCCGGCTCGGATCTCTACATCGTGACCGCGGGCCTGGCGCGCAAGCCGGGCATGAGCCGCGACGACCTGCTGAAGACCAACCTGGGCATCATCCGACAGGTCGCCGAGGGCATCCGGACGCACTCGCCGGAGGCGGTGGTGATCGTGGTCTCCAACCCGCTCGACGCCATGGTCTACGCGATGAAGCAGATCACGGGCTTTCCGCGGGAGCGGGTCTTCGGCATGGCCGGCGTGCTCGACTCGGCGCGCTTCAGGTACTTCGTGGCCGAGGAGCTCGGCGTGGCGCCGCGCGACGTGGTCGCCCTGGTCCTGGGCGGCCACGGCGACAGCATGGTCCCCTTGCCGCGCCACTGCAGCGTCAACGGCGTGCCGCTGACGGAGCTGCTCGACGCCGGCGCGATCGAGGCGATCGTCAAGCGCGTGCGCGGCGCGGGGGGCGAGATCGTCGGACTGCTCAAGACCGGCTCCGCGTTCGTCTCGCCGGCGTCGGCGTCGGTGTCGATGGCGGCCTCGGTGCTTCTCGACCAGAAGCGGGTGCTGCCGTGCGCGGCCTGGCTGGAGGGCGAGTACGGAGCCTCCGGGATCTACATGGGAGTGCCGGTGCGGCTCGGGCGCGGCGGCATCGAGGAAATCCTCGAGCTCGAGCTCGACCAGGCGGAGAGCGAGCTGCTGCAGGAGAGCATCCAGCACGTCGAGCGCCTGCTGGCCGAGATCGAGCTCTAGCGGGGCGGGAACAGGCGTGAACATCCACGAGTACCAGGCCAAGGCGCTGCTGCGCGACTACGGCGTCGAGGTGCCCCCGGGGCGCCTGGCCGGCACTCCCGGCGAGGCTTCCTCGGCGGCGGAGGGCATCGGCGGAACCGTCGTGGTCAAGGCGCAGGTGCACGCCGGCGGACGCGGCAAGGCCGGGGGCATCAAACTCGCCCGATCGGCCGCCGAGGCCGCCCAGACCGCCGAGGACATGCTCGGCATGCGCCTGGTGACCAAGCAGACCGGCGCCGAGGGCAAGCTGGTGCGCAAGCTCTACGTGGAGGAGGCCTCGCAGATCGACGACGAGCTGTACCTCGCCCTGCTGGTCGACCGCGGCACGCGCAACATCGGCGTGATCGCCTCGGTCGAGGGCGGGATGGAGATCGAGGAGGTCGCGGAGGCGACGCCCGAGAAGATCCTGCAGCTGCAGATCGACCCGCTGGTCGGGCTGTGCGAGTTCCAGGCCCGCGACCTGGGGATCGATCTGGGCCTGACGAGCCGGCAGAACGCCCGCTTTGTGGAGCTGCTGCGCAATCTCTACCGGCTGTTCATGGAAAAAGACTGCTCGATGATCGAGATCAACCCGCTGATCACCTCGGGCGACCGGGTGATGCCGCTGGACTGCAAGCTCTCGTTCGACGAGGCGGCGCTGTTCCGCCACCCCGACATCGCCGAGCTGCGCGACCCCGAGGAGGAGGATCCGCGCGAGGCCGAGGCGGACCGCTACGGCCTGAGCTGGGTGTCGCTGGACGGGAACATCGGCTGCATGGTCAACGGCGCCGGACTGGCCATGGCGACCATGGACATCATCCAATACGCCGGGGGCACCCCGGCGAACTTCCTGGACGTGGGCGGGACCGCCGACGCCGAGCGGGTGAGCCACGCCTTCCGCCTGATCCTGGCCGATCCACAGGTCAAGGGGATCCTGGTCAACATCTTCGGCGGCATCGTGCTCTGCGACATGGTGGCGGAGGGCATCGTCCAGGCGGCCCGCGAGGTCGGCGTGACGGTTCCCCTGGTGGTGCGGCTCGACGGGACCAACGCCGAGAAGGGCCGCGAGATCCTGGGCGGCTCCGGGCTCGACATCACGCCGGCCGCCAACATGAAGGAGGCCGCGGAGAAGATCGTCGCGGCGGTGAGCGCATGAGCATCTTCGTCGACGCGGACACGCGGGTTCTGGTGCAGGGCATGGGCCGGACCGGCCAACTCCACACCAGCCTCTCGCTCGAGTTCGGAACGCCGGTGGTGGGAGGCGTCACGCCGGGCAAGGGCGGCGGCCAGGCCTGCGGACTGCCGATCTTCGACTCCGTCCGCGACGCCGTGCGCGAGACCGGCGCCAACGCCTCGGTGGTCTTCGTGCCGCCCCCGGGCGCCGGCGATGCGATTCTGGAGGCGGCGGAGGCGGGCATCGGCCTGATCGTCGCCATCACCGAGCACGTCCCGGTGCGCGACATGGTGCGCGTGCGCCACGCCATGCGCGGCAGCGCGTCCCGCCTGATCGGCCCCAACTGTCCGGGCGTGCTCGACCCGAGCCTGAAAGTGCGCATCGGGATCGCGCCGTACCCGATCTTCAAGCCCGGGACGGTGGGCGTGGTCTCGCGCTCCGGCACGCTGACCTACGAGGCCGTCGGCCAGCTCTCCGCGCTGGACATCGGCCAGTCGACCTGCATCGGGATCGGCGGCGATCCGGTCAACGGCACCAGCTTCATCGACTGTCTGGAGAATTTCGAGAAGGACGACGCTACCCGCGCGGTGGTGATGATCGGCGAGATCGGCGGCAGCGCCGAAGAGGAGGCCGCCGAGTTCGTCCGCTCCGAGATGACCAAGCCGGTGGTGGCGTTCATCGCGGGCGCCACGGCGCCTCCGGGCAAGCGCATGGGCCACGCTGGCGCGATCGTCTCGGGAGGCCGGGGCACGGCCGCCGAGAAGCGCGAGGCCCTGGAGAAGGCGGGCATTCCGGTCGCCGCGAGCCCCGCGCTGATGGCGGAAACGCTGCGCGAGGCCTGTCCCGAGGCCCGATGAGCCTGCTGGTCGTCGGCTCCGTGGCCCTCGACGACATCGAGGCGCCGGCGGGATCGGTCCGGGACGTTCTCGGGGGCGCGGCCTGCTACTCCTCGGTGGCGGCCAGCTATTTCACGCGCGTGCTGCCGGTCGGCGTCGCCGGGCGCGATTTCCCGCCCGAGCATCTGCAGTTCCTGGCCTCCAAGGGGATCGACGTCTCGGGCATCGAGAGCGCCCCGGGTCCGACCTTCCGCTGGGGCGGACGCTACGGCAGCTCGCTCAACCAGCGCGACACGCTGTTCACCGAACTGGGGGTTTTCGAGCGCTTCCAGCCGCGGCTCTCGGCCGCCCAGCGCCGCTGCGGCCTGGTGTTCCTGGCCAACATCCACCCGGGCCTGCAGCGGGACGTGCTGGAGCAGGCCGCGCGGCCGCGCTTCACGGCGATGGACTCGATGAACCTGTGGATCGAGACGGCCCGCGAGGAACTGGTCGCGACGATCCGCAAGGTGGACTGCCTGATCGTCGACGAAGGCGAGGCCCGGCTTCTGACCGGCGAAGTCAACGTGGTGCGCGCCGGCGAATCGATCCGCGCGCTCGGCCCGCGGGTCGGCATCGTCAAGCGCGGCGAGCACGGCGCGCTGCTCTTCGACGACGAGGGCGTGTTCGCCGCGCCCGCCTTCCCCCTGAGCGATCCCGCCGACCCGACCGGCGCGGGCGATTGTTTCGCCGGAGCCTTCATGGGTTCGCTGGCCGGGGCGCGCCGGATCGGCGCGCGCGCGCTGCGCCGGGCGATGGCTTTCGGCACGGTGGTCGCGTCGTTCTGCGTGGAGCGCTTCAGTCTGGACCGCTTCCGCTCTCTCGACCGCTCGGACATCGACGCCCGCTTCGCCGCCTACCGCGAGCTGACGCGTCTCTGACGCCGCGCCGCGGCGCGGCTTGAGGGAAGGGGAGGGGTTCGCGAGAATCGCGACGCCTTCGAATCCCGTTCCGGCCCGGTGGGTCCCGGGGGAGAGCTCATGTCCGAGCGCCGCGGCAACGTGCTGCAAGCGAGCATTCTGCGGCTGGTCCGCCGCGGCGCCTGGTCGAACGCGGGCAAGCTGCTGGAAAAGAGCCACCCGGGCGACATCGCCGAGGTCCTCGACCACCTGACTCCCGGCCCCCGGCGGGCGCTTTTCGACCTGCTCCGCTCGGACGAGCTGCGCGCGGAGGCACTGGCCATGCTGGAGTTCGCCGCCGGCGCCGACCTGCTGGGCGAACTGGATCCCGAGCGGGCGGGCCGCATCGTGCGCCAGATGTCCAGCGACGACGCCTCCGTGCTGCTGCGCGAGCTGCCGCGGGAGCGGGCCGACGCCATCCTCGCCACCCTCGGCGAGGCCTCCGAAGATGTCGAGCGCCTGCTCGGCCACGCCGAGGACACGGCGGGCGCGCTGATGTCGCCCGACTACTTCGCGCTGGAGCAGGACCTCAGCGTCGAGGAGGCGATCGAGCGGCTGCGGACCAGCGGCGAGCGCGAGGCCAGTTTCTATGTCTACTTGGTCGACGAGCGCCACAATCTGGTCGGCGTGCTGTCCCTGCGCCAACTGCTGATGCACGACCCCCACCAGCGGCTGAGCCGCTTCATGACCGTCGACCCGATCCGGGTCACCACCGGCGCCGACCAGGAAGAGGTCTCGCGCATCGTCTCGCGCTACGACCTGCTGGCCGTGCCGGTGGTCGACGCCAGCAATCGCCTGGTGGGCGTCGTCACCGTCGACGACGTGATCGACGTGATGCGCGAGGAAGCCACGGAGGACCTGCTCAAGCTGGCGGGCACGACGCTGGAAGAGGTCACCTCGCCCGGCCCCCTGCGCGCCGCCTGGATCCGCTTTCCGTGGCTGGCGGTCAGCTTCGCCGGCGGACTGGCGGGGATCTGGCTGCTGTCGCGCTTCGAGCCGGTGATGCAGAAGATGCTGCAGATCTCGTTCTTCCTGCCGGCGGTTTTGGCCATGGGGGGCAACGTCGGGAGTCAGTGCGCCATGGTGGTCGTGCGCGGCCTGGCCACGGGCCGGCTGAACGTCGGCGAACTGGGCCGGATCGTCTCCAACGAGCTCGGCGTCGGCTTGCTGCTGGCGCTGGCGTTCTCGCTGGCGCTGTTCGGGGCCGGAACCTGGATGGGCTTCGGCTCGGAGAAACTGCCGCAGGTGGTCGCGATGGGCCTGTTCAGCTCCATGGTCCTGGCCGCCGCGCTGGGAACGCTGCTGCCTCTCGGCTTCAATCGACTGGGCGTCGATCCCGCGGTGGCCTCCGGCCCGCTGGTGACGATGACGATCGACATCCTCGGCATCGGGGTGTTCTTCTCGATCGCCTACACCGTTCTGTAGGATCGCGGCATGCCCCGCGAATACCGCACGCGGGCGCTGGTCCTGCGCAGCAGCGACTGGGGCGAGTCGGACCGCATCGTGCACCTGTACACCGAGGAGCTGGGACGAGTCTCGGCGATCGCCAAGGGCGCGCTCCGCTCCAGACGCCGTTTCCCCGGCGTGCTCGAACTTTTCAGTCTGCTCGACGCCCGGCTGGTCGACCCGCCGCGCTCCTCCATGCTGCGGCTGGAGGCCGCGCGTCTGAGCCGGCCGATCGAAGGGCTGACGGACAGCCTGGCCCGCTTCGCCGTCGGCTGTCACTTCCTGGAACTTCTCGACCGCATCACGGGCGAGGGCGAGGCGCACCCCGGGATGTTCCCCTTCGCCCGGGGCGTGCTGGAGGTGCTGTCCCGCGAGGAACCCGACCGGTTGTTCGCGCTGCTCCTGCTGGCCAAGACTCTGGCCCGGCTCGGCTACCGCCCTCAACTGTCCGCCTGCGTCGAATGCGGCGCCCCGCTGCGCGGCCGGGTCGGGTTCGCACCGGCCCAGGGCGGCGGTCTGTGTCCGCGCTGCGCTCCCGAGGGAACCGCCCTCCTGTCCGCCCGGGTGCTGGACGCCCTCGAGCGGGGCATCCGGACTCCGCTGAGCCGGCGGGGCGAACTGGGTCTGAGCCGGCAGGACGTCGACCGAGTCGAGAGGGAGATGCTGGGCTTTTTCCGCTTCCACATCGGGATCGAGCTGCGCAGCGCGGAGTTTCTGCGTGGGATTCTGGCGTCGCGGCAGCTTGACGGCCCCCTGGGGCGCGGAGATACTCCGCGCGCGCGGGCGAAAGACGCCTCGGGCGATCCGGAACCTGACGGCCTACGCTATTCCGCGCCCGCGCGCCCCCCGGCGCCGGAGCCCGGACAGGAGGCGGTGGAACTTGGCGAGTCGCAAGCGCCCGGAGACCCGGAGTGCCCGGAAGACCGGCCCCAAACGCCGTTCCCGCGGTCCGGCTGAGCCCAAGCGCAGCGTCTATTCGTTCGGCCGGGGCCGCGCCGACGGCCGGGCCGACATGCGCAACACGCTGGGCGGCAAGGGAGCCAATCTGGCGGAGATGAGCCGCCTGGGGGTGCCCGTGCCCGCAGGTTTCACCATCTCCACCGGCGTCTGCAACGAGTTCTACGCCCGCGGGCGGAAGATTCCTGCGCGCGTGAAGCGAGAGGCGCTGGACGCGCTGGCCAAGGTCGAGCGCATCATGGAGGCCGGGTTCGGGGACGTCGAGCGGCCCCTGCTGGTTTCGGTGCGCTCGGGCGCGCGCGTATCGATGCCCGGCATGATGGACACCGTCCTCAACCTGGGCCTGAACGACCGCACCGTCGAGGGCCTGGCCGAACAGAGCGGGGACCGGCGTTTCGCGTTCGACTCGTACCGCCGCTTCATCCAGATGTACGGCGACGTGGTCCTCGGCGTCGACCACGATCTTTTCGAACAGGCGCTCGAGCGCATGAAGCGCGAGCGCGGCGTCGAGGGCGACACCGAGCTGTCGGTCGATGACCTGCTCCAGCTCGTCGGCGAGTACAAGGCGATCGTGTCGGACGCCACCGGCCGGCCGTTCCCCGAAAGGCCCCTGGACCAGCTCTGGGGCGCGGTCGCGGCGGTTTTCGGCTCCTGGCGCATCCCGCGCGCGGAGACCTACCGCCGCATCAACAGCATCCCCTCCGACTGGGGCACCGCGGTCAACGTGCAGGCGATGGTGTTCGGCAATCTGGGCGAGGACTCCGCCACCGGCGTCGCCTTCACGCGCGATCCCTCGACCGGCGATCCGCGCTTCTTCGGCGAATACCTGCCCCAGGCCCAGGGAGAGGACGTGGTCGCCGGCATCCGCACCCCGCACGCCATCACCCGCGCCGATCGCGTTCCCGGAGCGCCGCCCTCGATGCAGGAGGTGCTTCCGGACTGCTACCGGGAGCTGCGCCGGGTGGCGGAGAGTCTCGAACGCCATTTCGGAGAGATGCAGGATCTGGAGTTCACCGTGCAGCGCGGCAAGCTCTGGATGCTGCAGACCCGCACCGGCAAGCGCACCGCGCGGGCCGCCGTGAAGATCGCGGTGGACATGGCGCGCGAGAAGGTCATCGACCGGCGCACCGCCGTGATGCGCGTTGAGCCCTCCCAGCTCGACCAGCTTCTGCACCCGATGCTCGATGCCGCCTCGGCTCCGCCGCCGGCGGGTCAGGGGCTGCCGGCCTCGCCCGGCGCCGTCAGCGGGCGGGCGGTGTTCAGCGCGGAGGCGGCCGAGGAGGCCGCCGCCCGGGGCGAGAAAGTGATCCTGGTTCGGCGCGAGACTTCGCCCGAGGACATCGGGGGCATGAACGCCGCCCAGGGGATCCTGACGGCCCTGGGGGGCATGACCTCGCACGCCGCGGTGGTCGCGCGCGGCATGGGCAAGTGCTGCATCGCGGGCTGCAGCACGCTGCAGGTGGATTCGGAGGGCCGGTGCGGCGAGCTCGGCGGGATCGAGCTGAAAGAGGGCGACGTCCTGACCCTGGACGGTTCCTCGGGCCGGGTCTACCTGGGCGAGGTGGCGACCGTCCAGGCCCCGCTGGGAAACGACTTCCGCACGCTGATGCGCTGGGCGGACCAGTTCCGGCGGATGCGCGTGCGCGCCAACGCCGACACGCCCGCCGACGCGGAACAGGCGGTGGAGTTCGGCGCGGAAGGCATCGGCCTGTGCCGCACCGAGCACATGTTCTTCCAGCCGGAGCGCCTGCTGGCGGTGCGCCGCATGATCCTGGCCGACAGCGCGGAGGAGCGGGCGGAGGCGCTGGAAGAGATCCTGCCGATGCAGCGCGACGACTTCGTCGGCATCTTCCGGGCCCTGAAGGGCCGCCCCGTCACCGTCCGCCTGCTCGACCCGCCGCTGCACGAATTCCTGCCCCAGTCGGACGCCGAGCTGACTCGGATGGCGGCCGAGCTGGGCGTGTCCGAAGCCGAGCTGCGGCGCAAGGTCGCCGGGCTGCACGAGTTCAATCCCATGCTCGGCCACCGCGGCTGCCGGCTGGCGATCACCTACCCCGAAATCTACGAGGAGCAGGCTCGGGCCATCGCGGAGGCGGCCTGCGTGTGCGCCGAGGAAGGCGTTCGCACGCGTCCGGAGATCATGGTGCCGCTGACCTCGAGCGCCGAGGAGATGGCGGTGCTGCGCGAGCTGATCGACCGCACGGTCCGCGACGTGCTCCGCAAGCACCGCCGCCGCATCGCCTACCAGGTGGGCACGATGATCGAGGTCCCGCGGGCGGCGCTGGTCGCGGACAAGCTCGCCGAGCTGTCGGACTTCTTCTCGTTCGGGACCAACGATCTGACCCAGACCACGATGGCACTGTCGCGCGACGACTCCGGGCGCTTCCTGCCGGAATACGTCGAGCGCGAGCTGATGCCCGAGGATCCGTTCGTGAGCCTCGACATTTCGGGCGTGGGCCGGCTGGTCCACCTGGCGGTGGAAAGCGGGCGCCGAGCCCGACCGGACCTGAAGCTGGGCATCTGCGGAGAGCACGGCGGGGATCCGCGCTCGATCCAGTTCTGCGAACAGAATGGCCTGGACTACGTGAGCTGCTCTCCGTTCCGGGTCCCGATCGCGCGCCTGGCCGCGGCGCAGGCCGCGATCGTCGAGGGGGCGGTATGAGACGGAGTGTCGCGCTCGCCGCCTGCCTGGCGCTGCTCGGAGCGGGCTGCTCAGGGATCTCGCTGCCCTCTCCGGGTTCCTTGCTCCCGTGGGAGTGGCTGGAGCGCGAGGAGGCTCCGGCGGAGGAGGTGGACGTCGGGGTGGTCGCCGACGCGGAAGCCGCCGCCCTGGCCAGGCGCGTCGAGAGCTTCTACAGCCAGCTCGAGGGCGTTTCGCTGACTTCCGAGCTGACCTATTCCCGCCCCGGACTGCCCGAGTACTTCGCCTCTCCCGAGGCCTACAACGACTACTTCGCCTCGCTCGCGCTGCAGGTCCGCTGGGAGGATCTGCGCCACGACCAGATCGAGCGGATCGAGGTGCGCGAGATGCGCCTGGCCGACCTCGACGACGCCACGGTCGAGGTGGTTCTGTTCGGGCGCCACGTGCGCCGGCTGCGCTTCTGGGAACTGGAGCTGGAGCGCTCCGACCGCTGGCGCACGATCGACGGAGTCTGGCTGCTCTCCCCCGACAACCTGTAGCTCGCTCCCCCGCGCCGTCCCTCCGGCCCCCTCCACGGCGCTCGCCGGGGCCGGCCCGATCGCTTCCGCCGGCTTCCCGGGCCGGGTTGGCGGCCTCCGGTCCGGGCGGCTACCTCTTGCCGCATGGGCCTGCGAAAACGGCTTCGCCCGCGCCTCTGGCCGATCTACGCGCTGGCCGCGCTGGGCCTGGCGCTGGCGCGGCCGAGCCTGCAGTCGCTGCTGGTCGGGCTGGTTCCGGTCGCCGCCGGCGAGACGCTGCGCCTGTGGGCGACCGGGCACCTGCACAAGAACGACGCGCTGACCGTCAGCGGCGCCTATGCCTACGTGCGCCACCCCCTCTATCTGGGAACGCTGCTGATCGGCTGCGGTTTCCTGTACATGGCGAACACCTGGGGGGCGCTGCTGCTGTTCGGGCTCTTCGGCGGCTTCTATTTCGGCTACTACCTGCCCTACAAGGACCGCATCGAGAGCGCGCGGCTTGAGGAGCTCTACGGCGACGAGTTCCGGCGCTACGCGGTGGCCGTCCCGCGGCTGATCCCCCGCCCGACGGCTTACGTGCCGCTGGGCGGAGGCGCCGTGGAAGAGCGCGACTGGAGCCGCGTGCGCTTCGCGGACAACGACGAGATCGGCACCGCGCTGGCCGTCGGCCTGGGGGTGGCGGCCATGGCGCTGCGCTGGGGTCTGGCCTGAAGCCGCTCCGGTCCGATCTGTGGGGGCCGGGCGTCCGCGTGCTGAACCGGGGAGGCCTGGCCAACCCCGACGTGCTGCTGCTGACCTCCGAGGGCGGACGGCGCTGCGTCGTCAAGGACTACGCGGAACGCGCGTGGCCCGTGCGCGCCCTGCTCGCGTCCTGGCTGGTGCGCCGCGAGCTGGGCCTCCTGGAACGGCTCGGCGGCGTGCCCGGCGTGCCTCGCACCCTGGGCCGCGTCGATCGCCTGGCCTTCGCCATGCAGTACGTCCCCGGCGTGCCGCTGCAGCGCCGCAGCTACACGGGCCGCCTGGACGAGGATTTCTTCGACCGGCTCCAGGTCATCCTGGACGAGCTGGCCGCGCGCGGCCTGTTCCACACCGATCTGCGCAGTCCGACCAACGTGATCGCGACGCCCGAAGGCCGGCCCGCGCTGGTCGATCTGGGCTCGGTGGTGCGGGTGCGCCTGCCCCGAGCGCTGCGCGTGCGCCTCGAGCGCCGGGCCGTCGCCAAGCTCCGGCGCCGCTTCGCGGCCGGCGGGCCGCGCGGCGGTCCCCGACCCGCACAGGCGCTCAAGGCCGGCGGCACGCGCTTCGCGTTCCGCGACGCCGGGGCGCCCGAGGACGCCGTGCCTCTGCTCTGCCTGCACGATCTCGGGCTCACCTCGTGCGTGTTCTCGCCGCTGCTCGAGCGCGCTCCGGCGGCGGGCCGGCGGGCGATCGCCGTGGACCTGCCGGGCTTCGGCGATTCGCGCCGCGGGGTGCGCAGCCTGCGCCCGTCGCAGCTGGCGCCCCGCCTGCTGGCCTGCATCGACGCGATGCGGATCGGGCGGGTCGACGTGCTGGGACAGGGCTGGGGGGCCGAGATCGGGTCGCGGCTGCGCGCGCGCGCCCCGGAGCGGGTCCGGGGAGTGACCACCCTGCGTACGTTTCTGGACAGCGCTGTGGCGGCCGGCGAGTTCGAAGCGTCCGTACGGCGTGAGCTGCCGGACTGGCTCTCCGCCGACCAGCTCGAGGAGATCGAGCGGGCGCTGCGTCTGACGCCCCCGCGGGTGTGGCGCCTGGCGGCGGAGGCCCACGTCCCGGCGGGGCCGGCGGACCGGGACGGGGCGGTGCTGGGCGAAGCGGCCGGAATCGACGCGCTGCTTCGCGGGAGCTGAGGCCGGCTCCCGAGGGGCTGCCCGCGGTCCGGATCCCCTATCCGTGCGCAGCTGCCCGGGGCAGGGGAGCTGGAGCCGGGATCGGCTCGAGGGTTTGGGGCCGCCGTGCCTTTCTGATAGATTGCCGCCCGCACGCAGCATCCTGGGGTGGCAGCGGCTCCCGCGCCCGCATTCGAACTGGTCTGGAAGGCGCCTTTCTCGGAAGCCGCCGGAGGGGATCCCGTGGAGGTCATTGAGCACGACATCCTGCTGGTCGGTGGCGGCGGCGCCGGCCTGCGGGCGGCGATCGCCGCCTGCGAAGCGTCGCCGGACGTCAGCGTCGGCATGGTGTCCAAGCTGTATCCCATGCGCAGCCACACGGTCTCGGCCGAGGGCGGCGCCGCGGGCGTGGCGCGCGACGACGACAGCCTGGAGCTGCACATCCAGGACACGCTCAAGGGCAGCGACTACCTGGCGGACCAGGACGTGGTCGAGGTCTTCGTCGATGCGGCCCACAAGGAGCTGACCCAGCTCGAGCACTGGGGCTGCCCCTGGAGCCGCGAGCCCGATGGCCGCGTCTCCGTACGCTTCTTCGGCGGCATGTCGGTCAAGCGCACCTGGTACGCCACCGACAAGACCGGCTTCCACATGCTGCACACGCTGTTTCAGACCTCGCTGAAGTACGACCGCATCGTGCGCTACGACGAGTACTTCGCCACCCGCCTGCTGGTGCGGGACGGCGTGTGCAGGGGCGTGGCGGCTTTCGATCTGCGCACCGGCGAGGTCAAGTGCTTCCTGGGGCGCGCGGTCATCCTGGCCACGGGCGGCGGAGGCCGGATCTTTCCGTTCACCACCAACGCCGCGGTCAAGACGGGCGACGGCATGTCGCTGGCGTACCGCGCGGGCGTCGCGCTCAAGGACATGGAGTTCGTGCAGTACCACCCGACCGGCCTGCCGGGCACGGGCATCCTGATCACCGAGGCGTCGCGCGGCGAGGGCGGCCACCTCAAGAACAAGCACGGCGAACGCTTCCTGGTCGAGTACGACTACGGCGTGGGCGACCGGGCCGAACTGGGCCCGCGCGACATGATCTCGCGCGCCGAGATCCTCGAGTTCGAGGCCGGCCGCGGCCTGCGCGGTCCCTACGGCGACTACGTCCATCTGGACCTGCGGCACCTGGGCGAGCAGAAGATCGACCAGCGCATCCCGTTCGTGCGCGAGCTGGCGCGAAACTACGTCGGCATCGATCCCGTGTGGGAGCCGATCCCGGTGCGCCCGGTGGTGCACTACATGATGGGCGGGGTCGACACCGACGTGGACGGCGCCACGCCGGGGGTCGAGGGTCTGTACGCCGCCGGCGAGGTGGCGTGCGTGTCGATCAACGGCGCCAACCGGCTGGGATCGAACTCCCTTCCCGAGTGCCTGGTCTTCGGCAAGCGCTCCGGCGAGGCGGCCGTCGCCTACGCCAGCCAGGGCGCCAGCGAAGGCCCGCGGGAGGCCCTGGTCGGCCAGGCCCAAGCCGAGGAGGCGCGACTGGACGCGCTGCGCCACAAGGTCGGGGGCGAGAAGATCGCCCAGATCCGCCGCGAGCTGAACAGCGCCATGGAGCAGGGCTGCGGCGTGTTCCGCGAGGAGGACTCGATGGCCGCCTGCGTCGACTCGGTGCGGCAGCTCAAGGGCCGCTACGCCGACATCGGCATCGGCGACTCCTCCCGGATCTTCAACACCGAGATCGTGCAGGCGCTGGAGCTGGGCAACCTGCTCGACGTGGCCGAGGCGGTCGCGGTGGGCGCGCTGGCGCGCAGGGAGTCGCGCGGCGCGCACACCCGGCGCGACTACCCCGAGCGCAACGACGCGGACTACCTCAGGCATTCGCTGGTCCGCTTCGCGGCGGACGGGCCGCGGCTCGACTACCGCGACGTGACGATCACCCGCTGGCAGCCCCAGGAGCGCAAGTACTGATGGAAACGCAGACCCGCAAGTTCGAGATCCTGCGCTACC
The DNA here is from genome assembly GCA_021295775.1 of Pseudomonadota bacterium. Classification (GTDB taxonomy): domain Bacteria; phylum Myxococcota_A; class UBA9160; order SZUA-336; family SZUA-336; genus JAGWBS01. The sequence goes on from JAGWBS010000008.1 coordinate 49,839, forward strand.
GGCCCGAAGAGCAGTCCGAGCCGGAGTTCCGCAGCTACGAGGTTCCCTGCATGCCCGACTGGGTGGTGCTGGACGCGCTGAACGCGATCAAGGACGACATCGACCCGACCCTCTCGCACCGCTGGTCGTGCCGCATGGGCGTGTGCGGGAGCTGCGGGATGCTGGTCAACGGCCGGCCGGTGCTCACCTGCGCGGCCTTCGTGCGCGACTACGAGGGCACGATCCGGGTCGAGCCGCTGTCCAACTTCCCGATCGTGCGCGACCTGGTGGTCGAGCTGGACGACTTCGTCCACAAGATCCAGAGCGTCAAGCCCTGGATCGTGCGCAAGCTGGAGAAGGACGTCGAGCAGGGCGAGTACCGCCAGTCGCCCGCGCAGCTGGAAGAGTTCAAGCAGTTCAGCATGTGCATCAACTGCGCGCTCTGCTACGCGGCCTGTCCCGTGCTGGCCTCCGAGCCCGACTTCGTCGGACCCGCCGCCATCGCCCTGGGGCACCGCTACAACCTGGACTCGCGCGACGAGGGCAACGCGGAGCGCTACGACGCCATGCACGGCCACAATGGCGTGTGGTCGTGCTCCTACGCCAACGAGTGTTCGCAGGTCTGCCCCAAGCACGTCGACCCGGCCATGGCCGTCAATCAGGCCAAGCTCACCGGGGCGCTGCAGTGGACCGGCATCCTGCCCAAGAAGAGCATGACATGAGCGAGAACGCCTCCCCGACACCGGTGGCGCCGGCCCGGCCGCCCAGCGGCTTTCCGCTGGCCCACGCGCGCTACCGCAACTACGTGCTTTTCGCCCTCACCAGCGTCTTCATGTTCGTCGGCGGCGTCGGACTGCTGCTGGGCGTGCGGGCGCTGGGCCAGGGCCCGGAGGCCTGGGCGCAGTATCTGGACGCGCTCGGGCACCCGGCCGTGCTGGCGCTGAGCCTGGCGGTGTTCGGCTTCAGCGTCTACTTCACGCTCCGCTGGATGTGGATCGGCCGCAAGATCATGGTCGGCCGCGTCGGCCCGGTCCCCGGTCCGCCGATCCCGATGGCGGGGCTCGGGCTGGGCGGGATCGCGCTGTGCTTCGCCACGGGGATCGGCGTCCTGCTGCTGCTGGGAGGTGTGCTGTGAAGCTGATCCACAGGCTCGAACCCCTGCTCTGGATGATCTTCGGCGCCGGCGGCTACCAGCTGGCCCTCCTTCTGCCCGGCCTGGTTCTCGGGGTGGGGCTCCTGGGCGGTCTGGGATTTCTGCCGCTGGAGTACGAGCGCCTGCACGCCCTGGCCTCGAGCGCCGTCGGTAAGCCCTTCCTGGCGGGCTTCCTGATCGGGCTGTTCTGGCACTGCTGCCACCACCTGCGCCACCTGATCCTGGATCTGGGCGGCGAGCGCGCGGCGGCGCCCGGGGCGTACTTCTCCTACGCGCTGGCCATCGTCGCCACGGCGGCCACGGTCCAGGTCCTGGTCGTCCTGTAGGCCGGGAACAGAGGCGTCGGTCAGGCACCGGCCAGCGCCGGGAGGATTTTTCGGCCGTAGGCGCCGAGCGTCCGCTCCGGGGCGTGGTGCATCAGGTCGATCGCGGACGGGTCGGTGACGCGGTGGCGCAGCTCCTTCAGCTTGGCCCGGTGCTGCCGGAGCGGGTCGAGCACGCCGGAGTTCACGAGTTCGGACCTCCGGACGTCAGCTCGCGCAGGATCGCCTCGCGGTCGGCGTCGAGTTCGGGAGCGGGGCGGCGGGTCTCGGGATCGGCGACCTCCGAGAGCTTGATCGGGTTGCCGGCCATCTCGAGCCGGCCCGACACGGGGTCGTCGGCCCGCACGACCATGTTGCGGGCGCGGACCTGCGGATCGGCGAGCGCCTGGGCGACGTCGTTGATCGGGCCGCAGGGGATGCCGGCGCGCTCGAGTTCGTCCAGCCAGCGCTCGGCCGGCCGGGTGCAGAGCACTTCCTCGAGGGCGCGCTTGAGCGCTTCGTGATTGCGGCTGCGCCGGTCGTTGTCGGAAAAGTCCGGGTCGTCGGCCAGGGCCGGGCGGCCCAGGCAGGCGCAGAGCTGGTGGAAGAGCCGGTCGTTGCCGGCGGCGATGACGATCGGCCGGGTGGCGGTGCGGAAGGCGTCGAAGGGCGTGATGGAGGGGTGTCGCGAGCCCAGCGGCTCGGGCGCGCTGCCGGTCGCCGCGCAGCGGGCGATGGCGTTCTCCAGGATGGCGATCTGGCAGTCGAGCATGGCGACGTCGACGCGGCGCCCCAGGCCGCTGCGCTGCCGCTCCAGCAGCGCGGACTGGATGCCCAGGGCGGCGAAGAGTCCCGCGGCGATGTCGCCCACCGACGTCCCGACGCGAACCGGCGGGTCCCCGGGGAGGCCGGTCAGGCTCATGATCCCGCCCATGGCCTGCGCGATCAGGTCGTAGGAGGGCCGTTCGCGGTACGGCCCGGTCTGCCCGAATCCCGACACCGAGGCCAGAACCAGTCTCGGGAAGCGCTGGTGCAGGGTTTCCCAGTCGTACCCGAGTCGCTCCAGCGTCCCCGGACGGTAGTTCTCGACCAGCACGTCGGCGCGCTCCAGCAGGCGTTCGAACACGTCCCGGTCCGCCGGCTGCTTCAGGTCCAGGGCGATGCTCTGCTTGCCGCGGTTCAGGGAGGCGAAGTAGGCGGACCGACCCGCCACGAAGGGGCCGATCCCGCGCGCGTCGTCGCCGGACCCCGGCCGTTCGACCTTGATCACGCGCGCGCCCAGATCCGCCAGCAGCATGGTGCAGTAGGGGCCGGCGAGTACCCGGCTGAGATCCACGACGGTCAGACCGCGAAGGGGGGCAGGGTCGGGCATCGGCCGGGCAGCTTATCAGGCTGCCGGGCACCTGCGGCGGGGCCGCTCGCTAGAATGACGGGGCGATGGGCGCCAAAAGTGAACCTTCCGCGATCGTCTCGGAGCTGACTCTGCTGCAGGAGAGGGACGGCTGGCTGTCGGAATCCGGCCTGCGGGACCTGGCCGCGCGCCTGCGCCTGCCGCTGCATCGCCTCGAGAGCGTCTCGACGTTCTACACCCACTTCCGGCGTTCTCCGCCCGAAGAGCGCGAGCTGGCGGTCTGCCGCGACCTTCCCTGCGCCCTGGCGGGCGGGGAGGGAGCGCTGGCGCGCCTGTCCGAGCGCGAGCCGGGCCTGAAGCTGCGGGAAGTTTCCTGTCTGGGCCGCTGCGACCGGGCGCCGGCGGCCCAACTCGACGACGGCGGGATCGAGCTGGATCTCTCGCGCGGCGAGTCGCGTCCGCTGGCGGCGCGGACCGCGGGCCCCTGGGCCGCCGAGCTGTACTCGGACCGCGCCGAGCACTACTCGACGCTGCGCTCGCGTCTGGCCGGGGATCCCGCCGCCTGCATCCGGGAGCTGGAGGACGCGGGGCTGCGGGGCATGGGCGGGGCGGGCTTCCCCACCGGGCGCAAGTGGTCGCTGGTCGCGGCCGAGGCGTCGGAGCCCCGCTACCTGATCTGCAACGCCGACGAGAGTGAGCCGGGCACCTTCAAGGACCGCCAGATCCTGACCGACCTGCCTCACCTGGTGATCGAGGGCATGGCTCTGGCGGCTCGCAGCGTGGGCGCGCGCCGCGGCTGGGTCTTCATCCGCCACGAGTACGCCCCCGAGCGTCGGCGGCTCGCGGCCGAGCTGGAACGCGCGTACGCGGCGGGGGCGCTGGGACGGGACATCTTCGGCAGCGGCTTCGACTTCGACGTGGACGTCTTCGTCTCGCCCGGCGGCTACATCCTGGGAGAGGAGACGGCACTGCTGGAGTGCATGGAGGGACGCCGCGGCGAACCGCGCAACAAGCCCCCTTTTCCCGGTTCCAAGGGGCTCTGGGGCCAACCGACGCTGATCAACAACGTCGAGACCTTCGTGCACGCCGCGGGGATCCTGAGCCGCGGCGCCGAGTGGTGGCGCGGTCTGGGCCGGGGGGAGTTCGCCGGGCACAAGTTCGTCAGCGTCAGCGGCGACGTGGAACGGCCGCAGGTGGTGCTGGTGCCGATGGGAACCCCGCTGGGCGAGCTGCTGGATTTCTGGGGCGGAATGAGGGACGGCCGGGCTCCGTCCGCCGTCGCACCGGGGGGCGCGTCGAGCAACTTCCTGGGAGCGGACGGCCTGGACACGCCACTGGACTTCGAGGCGCTGCGCGAGGCGGGCTCCATGCTGGGCTCGGGGGCGGCGATCTTCGTGGCCGAGGGGCGCGATCTGACCGAGGTCGGATTGAACGTCGCGCGCTTCTTCCGCAACGAGTCCTGCGGCAAGTGCGTCCCCTGCCGGGTCGGGAGTCACAAGGCCGTGGCGCTGGTGGAGCGCGAGGGCGTGAATCCGCGGACCCGCGCCAAGCTGGAGGAACTCGACGCCACGCTCTCCGAGACCAGCATCTGCGGGCTCGGACAGGTCGCGCTGGCGCCGCTGCTCTCCCTCCTGCGGGGGGCGCCCGAATGAGCGGCGCCGCGGGAGTGGTGCTCTGCGGCGGCCGGTCGTCGCGCATGGGGCGGCCCAAGGCGCTCCTGCCCTGGCGAGGCCGGCGCATGGTCGAGCACGTCTGCTCGGTTCTGCGCGAGGTGGTCGACGAGCTGGTGGTCGTCGGCTCGGACGCCCTGGAGCTGCCGCCGCTCGACGCCCGGCGGGTGACGGACCGGGAGCCCGGGCTGGGGCCGCTGGCGGGGATCCGCGAGGGTCTGGAGGCGATCTCCGCGCCGCGCGCCTTCGTCACCGCGACCGACGCGCCGTATCTGACCCCGGCGCTGGTGAGCGCCCTGCTGGAGCGGGGAGACGCGGTCGCGCCGGTCGTGGACGGCCACGTGCAGACGCTCAGCGCCGTCTACCCGCGCGCTCTCGCGAAGACAGCCGGCGCTCTGATCGAAGCCGGGCGCCTGCGGCCGCTCTTCCTGCTGGAGGCGGCGGAGTTCGTGCGCGTGGCCGCCGAGGAACTGCCCGACCCCGACGCGATGCGAGGCTTCAATACGCCCGAAGAGTACCTGGAGGCGGTGCGCGCGGACGATCCGCGGGCTCGAGTCACGGTGGAGTGCCGGGCGAGCGGGTCCGGCGGCGGGAGTTCGGTGCAGGTGCCGGTGGGGACCCTGTCCGAAGTGCTCGCGAACGCGGGATTGGAGCCGTCCCACGGGTCCGGAGAAGGGGGGCGCAGCGCGTATTCGCTCGAGGGCTGTTTTTTCCCGAACGGGCCCGGGGTGCCGCTCGGCGCGGGGGAACGCCTGGTGGTGACGCCCGGCCCGGCGGAGGCGGGCGGGTGATCGAGCTCACGATCGACGGGCGCCGGGTCCGCGTGCCCGAGGGCACCACGATCTGGGACGCCGCGCGCGGCGCGGGCATCGACATCCCGACGCTGTGTCACGATCCCCGGCTCTCGCCCGTGGGCGTGTGCCGCGTGTGCGTGGTGGACGTCGGCGCTCCCGCGCTGGCCGCCTCCTGCGTGCGCCCCTGCGAGGCCGGCATGGAGGTCGAGACTTCCAGCGCCCGGGTCGAGCGTCGGCGCGGGGAGCTGGTCGAGCTGCTGATGAGCGACCAGCCTCCGCCGGAGTCGGACGCGCGGGAGACGTCGCTGGGGGACAACGCCCTGCTGGAGCTGGCCCGCCGCTACGACGCCTGGGGCGGGTCCTTGCCGCGCCAGGCCGACCGGCCGGCCGACGCTTCCTCGCCGGTGATCGCGGTCGACCACCAAGCGTGCATTCTGTGCGACCGCTGCGTGCGCGCCTGCGACGACGTGCAGAGCAACGAGGTCATCGGCCGGAGCGGCAAGGGCTACGCGGCGCGCATCGCCTTCGATCTGGACGCCCCGATGGGCGACAGCACCTGCGTGGCGTGCGGGGAATGCGCCGCCGTGTGCCCGACCGGCGCGCTGGTCGACAAGCCGCTGGATTCCGAGCTGCGTCCGCGCGAGCGGCTCGACCCGGTCGACTCCGTCTGCCCCTACTGCGGGGTGGGCTGCGCGCTCACCTATCACGTGGACCGGGCGCGCAACCGGATCGTCTTCGCCGAGGGCCGCGACAGCCCCGGAAACCAGAAACGACTGTGCGTGAAAGGCCGCTACGGCTGGGACTACGCCCAGCACCCTCAGCGCCTGACCACGCCGCTGATCCGGCGCGAGTCCGCCTATCCGAAGGGACCGCTCTCGAAAGACGTGCGCGGCGAGCACGACGGCCGGCGCAAGCCCGGAGGCATCGTCGATTACGCCGAGGTCCTGCCCGCCTTCCGCGAGGCGAGCTGGGACGAAGCCCTCGAGCTGGTGGCGCGCCGGCTCTCCGGGATCCTGCGGGAGCACGGGCCCGACGCGACCGCGGGCTTCGGTAGCGCCAAGTGCTCCAACGAAGAGGCGTACCTGTTCCAGAAGATGCTGCGCGCCGGCTGGGGCACGAACAACGTCGACCACTGCACCCGCCTGTGCCACGCCTCGAGCGTGGCGGCGCTGCGCGAAGGCATCGGCAGCGGGGCGGTCACCACCACCTACGGCGACGTGCGCAACGCGGAGGTGGCGCTGCTGGCGGGAACGAACACCACCGCCAACCACCCGGTCGCCGCCAGTTTCTTCAAGCAGGCTCGGAAGCGGGGCACCAAACTGATCGTGGTCGACCCGCGCCGCGCTCCGATCGCCGAGCACGCGGACTACTACTGCCGCATCAAGCCGGGCACCGACGTGGCGTTCTACAACGCGGTCATGGCCGTGATCATCGACGCCGGCCTGGCGGACAGCGGGTACATCGAGCGCTTCACCGAGAACTATTCGGAACTGCGCGAGACGGTGGCCCGCTACACGCCCGAGACCGCCGCCCGCATCTGCGGCGTGGACGCGGACACCATCCGCCGGATCGGGCTGGAACTGGGCCGGGCGAAGAGCAGCATCGTCTACTGGGGCATGGGCATCTCCCAGCACGTGTACGGCACCAACAACGCGCGCTGTCTGATCGCGCTGGCGCTGCTGACTGGCAACGTCGGCAAGCCGGGCTCGGGCCTGCACCCGCTGCGCGGCCAGAACAACGTGCAGGGCGCCAGCGATGCCGGCCTGATTCCGATGATGTACCCCGACTACCAGCCGGTCGGCGATCCCGAGGCGAGGGCCAAGTTCGAGCGCGCCTGGGGCCGGCCGCTGAATCCCGAGCCCGGGCTGACGGTGGTCGAGATCACCCGCGGCGCGCTCGAGGGCCGGATCAAGGGCATGTACGTGATGGGGGAGAACCCGTTCCTGTCCGACCCCGACGTCAACAAGGTTCGCAAGGCGCTGGCCACGCTGGACTTCCTGGCCGTTCAGGACATCTTCCTGACCGAGACCGCCGAGTTCGCCGACGTGATCCTGCCGGCCGGCAGCTACATGGAAAAGCTCGGCACCTACACCAACACCGACCGCCGGGTTCAGATCGGACGGCCGGCACTCGAGCCGCCGGGCCAGGCGCGGATCGACTGGCGGATCACGGCCGAGATCTCCAGCCGCATGGGCTATCCCATGCACTACGACTCGCCCGAGCAGATCTTCGACGAGATGGCGGCGCTGACCGAGAACTACCGCACGCTCCGCTACGCCAACCTGGGCAAGACGGGCAAGCTCTGGCCCAACCCGGACCCCGAGCGCGGCGACGGTTCGGAGATCCTTTTCGAGGACGGCTTTCCCACGCCGTCGGGGCGCGCCCGCTTCGTGCCCGCGGAGTGGACCGCCGCGCCCGAACTGCCGGACGAAGAGTTCCCGCTGGTGCTCAACACCGGCCGCCTGCTGGAGCACTGGCACACCGGTTCCATGACGCGCCGCGCCGTGGCGCTGGATCGGATCGAGCCCGAGGCCTTCGTCGGCGTGCACCCCGGCGACGCCGAAGCCCTCGGCCTGGCCGAGGGCCAGCGCGTGCGGGTCGTCAGCGCGCGCGGCAGCGTCGTCCTCAAGGCCCGCCTGACCGAGCGCGAGTGCCCCGGCGCCGTCTTCATGCCCTTCCACTTCCGCGAGGCCGCGGCCAACCTGCTCACCCTCGACGAACTCGATCCCGACGGGAAGATCCCCGAGTTCAAGTTCTGCGCGGTGCGCCTGGAGCCCCTCCGGGAGGCCTGACGGACTACACCGGGGGGTGTCGGCGGACCGGCAGCGGGTCGCGGATGTCGAGCCGGTCGAAGTGCACGTCGCGGATGCGTTCGACCATCGGCTCCAGAATGCGGCCCAGGATCTTGACGTCATCCAGCGCGTCGTGGCGGCGCAGGCCCGAGACGTCGGCGCCGAAGTGCTTGACCAGGCGGCTGGTGCTCCAGCGCTCGCCCCGCTCGGGCGCGCCCAGCAGATGGGTCGCGAGCACCACCGAGTCCAGTATGCCGGGAAGCTCGGCCGGCATGCCGCGGCGCTCGAATTCCGCCAGCAGCAGCGGCACGTCGAACTCGAACACGCTCTGCCCGATCCACAGGTCGGCCGAACTCGCGGCCTCCAGGTGGCGGGCCCAGGCCTCGGCGAAGGGCGGCGCACCCGCCAGCGTCTCCGGCACGATCCCCGTCAGCTCCTGGACTTCCCGGGGGATCTCGACGCCCGGCTCCAGTTCGACGAACTGGGTGAACGCGCTGTCCTCGTGGATTCGCCCGTCGGCGAGCAGGATGCCGGCGATCTGGGTCACGCGCTCGCTCGCGGTGTCCAGACCGGTCGCCTCCAGGTCGAAAAGCCACAGGCGCAGGCGCGAGAACTCTTCCAGCAGCAGCTCGGAGACTGCGTAGATCTCGGGCGAGCGCTCCTCGATCTTGAGGATCGGGTGCTTCAACTCTCGCGCCGGCCGCCAGAGTTGCGCGGCCGGGGGCGCCGCCGCCGCCGGCGCAGCTTGGGCTCGCAGACGTCGCAGTGGCCGCAGTTGCGCGGTTCGCCGTCTTCGAAGTAGCGCCGGATGTGGGCCACACGGCACTCGGAGTCGTTGTTGGCGTAGTCGACGATGCTGTCGAGGCGGCGCCGGTCGGTCGTCTTGCGCTCCTCGTTGTGCTTGGAGAGCAGGCGCACCACGTCGGGAATCGCGATCTCGCCGGTCAGACGGAACTCCCCGTCGACCTCCTGGACCAGGCCCGCGTCGCGCAGCCCCTCCAGCACGGCCTTGGTGCGCGTGACGCCGACCTCGGTCGCCATCGCCAGCGTCGACGGGTCGCCCGCCCGGCCATCCGCGGTCCAGGCGGTCAGACCCTCGACCACCTTCTTGATCTGCGAGCGGGTGGCCGGCCCCTCGGACAGGAAGTGTCGCTGGACCGAGAGGTCACCGGGATCCCAGATCAGGATGGAGCGGGCGGCGATGCCGTCGCGGCCGGCCCGGCCCGCCTCCTGCAGGTAGGCCTCGAGCGAGCCCGGCACCTGGTAGTGGATCACGTAGCGGATGTCGGGTTTGTCCACGCCCAGGCCGAAGGCGCTGGTCGCGATCATCACGATGCGCTTGCCCGACGACATGAAACGCTTGTGGGAGTGGTCGCGCTCGGCCTTGGTGAGGCGCCCGTGGTAGATCTCGGCGGGAATCCGCGCCAGCTTGCACAGCGCCCCGAGTTCCTCGACGTCCTTGACGGTGGAGCAGTAGACGATCCCGGGGCGTCTCAGGCGGCGCAGGTACTGGATCAGCTCGCGGCGTTTCTCGTCCTCGCCCGAGCAGCGGTTCACCTCGAAGCGCAGGTTCGGGCGGGCCACGGGGCGCACGACGACGGCCGGGTCGACCAGCGACAGCCGCTTGACGATTTCCGCGCGCACCAGCGGCGGGGCGGTCGCGGTCAGGCACAGCACCGTCGGCCGTCCCAGCTCCTCGGCGAGAGCGCCCAGGGCCAGGTACGAGGGGCGGAAGTCGTGCCCCCACTCCGACACGCAGTGCGCTTCGTCCACCACGAACAGCGAGACTTCGGTGTCGGCGACGCGCTTCTTGAAGGCGGGTCCGGTGGCGCCCTCGGGCGTGATCAGGACAACCTTCTGGCTGCCGCCTTCGATCAGCTCCAGGGCCTCCTCCTTCTGGGTCCCGGTGAGCGAGCTGTCGACCCGAACCGTCTCCACGCCGGTGGCCCGCAGCTTTTCGAACTGGTCACGGATGAGCGCGATCAGGGGCGACACCACCACCGTCACTCCCGGCAGGAGCATCGCGGGAAGCTGGTAGGTCAGCGACTTGCCGCCGCCGGTGGGCAGCACGGCCAGGCTGTCCTTGCCGTCGAGCACCGCGCGGATGACCTCTTCCTGGCCGGGCCGGAAGTGCCGCAGCCCGAACTGGCGCCGCAGCACGCCGAGCATCTGCGCCATCCGCTCGTCGACCGGGCCGGAGCGGTAGCGGCGCCGCCGCCGGCGCGAGCCTCCGGACCGCGGACCTCCGGGCCGCGGGTGGCCCGGTTCGGGCGCGTGCGGGCGCGTCTCCTCATCCGGCATCGGATGGGCCGGGACGGCCGAAACCGTCGCATCCGCGCCGCCATCGGCGGCTCTCGGTCGATAGGAACGCCTGCGTCTGCGGACCCGCTTGCGTTCCGGAGGAGCCTGAGTCTCCTCGATGTCCTTGTCCAGGACACACCTCCGGGTAAGGGAGTGCACTGAGTATATGGGTTTGCGATCCCTTTTCACGTGCGCGGCCGTTGCCGCGCTCGCTTGACGTCGCAAGCGGCGTACAGCAAATTGCTGTACGCCCATGTCCAAGATCCCCCGGCCGAAACAGCGCGCGACCTTTCGGATCGATCCGGAAGTGGTCGCGCTTCTGCGTCGGCTCCCCAACCAGACCGCCTTCGTGGAACGGGTCCTACGCGAGGCGCTCGGCAGGGTCTGCCCCCTGTGCGAAGGCACAGGCGAGGTCCCCGATGTACACTTGTCCGTCTCGAACTTCAAGGACCTGCCTGTCCGCCGCCTGGATCGCAGGGGGGCGGCCCAGCTCAAGACGCTGGTCCGCCTGGGTCGAGAGCTGATGGCGACCGAGCTGCAGCTCGAGGCCCTTCCCAGCAGCGGCCGGCTCGCTTTCCGCCTGGCGCGGCAAGGCGAGCAGTTGCTGGTGGGGACGATTCCGGGGGACATGGGCGAAGTCCAGATCACCCACTGAGAACCGCTCCCGAGGAGTTGTGACGAATGGCGACACTGATCACGGAAGAATGCATCAACTGCGGCGTGTGCGAGCCGGAGTGCCCCAACGAGGCGATCACCGAAGGCGAAGAGACCTTCGTGATCAACCCTGCGCTGTGCACCGAATGCGTCGGCTTCCACGGCAAGGAACAGTGCGCCGAAGTCTGTCCGGTCGACTGCTGCGTGCCCGATCCGCAGATCCCCGAGTCGGAACAGGATCTCTTCGTCCGCGCCCAGACGATCCATCCCGACCAGGCCGACACCATGGAACTCTCCGACGAGACGTCGCGCTTCCGCGCGGCCTGAGCCCGGGCGCGGCTGCGCCGTGGTCCTGGACCCTCAGCTGCTCGAGATTCTCGTCTGCCCGAAGTCGAAGAAACCTCTGCTGTACTTCGAGGCCGAGCAGTTCCTGTTCTGCCCGGACTCGCGGCTGAAGTACCGGATCGAAGACGGGATTCCGATCCTGCTGGTCGAAGAGGCCGAGGAACTCGATTCCGCCGGCGCCGAGGCGCTGCTCGAACGCGCCGGCGGGGCGCCGGGCTAGATCGGTTCGAGCCGGCCCCCGACCCCGGGCCGTCTCGGGCCGTGCTGTCCCGGAACCGCCCGGGCGGTCTAGTCTTCGGCCTCCAGCGCGGCCCGCATGGCCTCGACCAGCCGTCGGGCATCCTCGGGTTCCAGACCGCCCGGCTTCCAGCCGATCCCGAGCCCGCGCTCGCCCAGCCGGGGAATCACGTGGAAGTGCACGTGGAAGACCGCCTGGTGGGCGGGCGCGCCGTTGTTCTGCAGCACGTTGTAGTGCTCGGCCCCGCTGGCGGCGCGCACCGCGCGGCAGATGCGCGGCAGGGCCCGGCCCAGCGCGCCGGCCGCGGCGTCGCTCAGCTCGTGCAGGAAGGCGACGCGTTCGCGCGGGATGACCAGCGTGTGGCCGCGCGCGATCGGGTGGATGTCCAGGAAGGAGTAGACGTGCTCGTCCTGATAGACGCAGTGCGACGGGATCTCGCCGCTGAGGATCTTGTCGAAGACGGTCTCGGCCATCACGGGGTCTCCGGGTCGCCGATCGGCGCGGCGGGCTGAATTTCGAGCGTGTCGAGCAGCACGCCCTGCGGACGGGTGACGGCGAACGCGACCGCGTGCGCGACCTGCTCGGCGGGCATCGCGCCTTCGAAGCGCTGCAGGCCGAAACGCCGCCAATAGGGGATGTGGCTCTCGGCGTCGCCGGGGTCCCAGTCGGAGGCGAACTCGCTGACCGCCGGACCCACCCGGATCGACGTCGTGCGCACGCCCGTGCCCTCCAGCTCCAACGCGAGCGCCTGCTGGAAGTTCTCCAGTCCGGCCTTGCTGGCGCTGTAGAGCGTCTGGCGCGGGCGCGGGTGCTTGGCGGCGTCCGAGCCGATGAACACCAGCTCGCCGCCCCGGCCGCGCTCGATCATCCAGGGCAGGGCGCGCCGCACGACGTAGAAGGGCCCGATCAGGTTGGTCGCGATCTCGTGGGCGATGCGCTCGGGCGGCGTCTCGTGAATCGGTCCGGGACGCCCGACGCCCGCGTTGTTGACGACCACGTCCGCTTCGCCCAGGGAGGCCTCGGCGGCGCGGAAGAACTCGTCCACCGAGTCGTAGCGCGTCACGTCGAGCTCGTGGGCGAACACTTTTCCGCCGCCGGCTTCGATTTCGGCGGCCACCTCCCGGAGCCGGTCGACGCGCCGGGCGCCGATCGCGACGCTCCAGCCCAGCTCGGCCAGCTGGCGCGCGATCGCCACGCCCAGGCCGGACGAGGCCCCGGTCACCACCGCGACGCGGTGGCTGGGGACGTCCTTCGTTTCGAGCGGCACCAGCGCCATGCGATCTCCGGCCGGCGAGTATAGCCGGATCGCTCAGCCGCCCCGCGCGAGCCGGTACAGCCCGAAGGATCCGCACAGCGCTCCGCCCAGCGCGATGGTCGCGGCGGGGCCGAGGGCGCCGGCGGCGCCGCCCATCAGGGGCCCTCCGACGGCCACCAGTCCGCCCCAGCACATGTTGAACAGGCTCATCACCCGGCCGCGCTTGGCGTCGTCGATGCACTGCTGGACCAGCGTCTGAAGCATGATGATGGTGGTGAAGTAGAAAAAGCCCACCGCCAGCTGCGCGCCCATCGCGAAGGCGGGTCCCGGAGCGCGCGAGAAGGCGATCAGGGCCAGGCCGTAGGCGGCGAGCTGCAGGCCCGCGCGCCGCAGGCTCGGAGTGCGCCGCTGCAGGCTGGCGAAGAGCGATCCGGCCAGCGCCCCCAGCCCGGTGGAGGCGCTCAGCAGCGGGAAGTAGCGGCCGTCGCCTAGTAGCTGTTCCGCGAAGGGCAGGTGCAGGGCCGTGTGCGAAATCCCGAAGACCGACATGACCGCGACGCTGATCAGTACGGGTCCGGCGGGATGGCGTTCGCGCGCGTGCGAGATGCCCGAGCGGAGCTGGCCCAGGACGCTGGTCGAACCGGGATCGCGCTCGTGGGCAGCGAGCCGCATCCGTCCGAGCATCGCCAGCACGACCGCGATCACGCCCAGCAGGGTTCCGAACGCGGCCGCCGGCCCCGACAGCGCGAACACTGCCCCCGCGGCCAAGGGGCCCGCCACGCGCGTGAAGTTCGCGGCGATCGCCTGCAGCGCGATCCCGCTGCGCAGATCACGGCGCGGCACCGCGTCGGCCACCGAGGCCATCAGGGCGGGACTGGCCCAGGCATTGCTACAGCCGATGCCAACCACCAGCAGGAGCAGCCACTCGATGCTCAGCGCGCCGCTCAGCAGCAGCGCCAGCAAGCTGCCGATCACGCAAGCCTGGGCGGCGTAGGCGCCCATCAGCATGCGCCGCCGGTCGAGCCGGTCGGCGGCGATGCCGGTCCAGGGCACCAGCAGCAGGCCGGGCAGGTGCGCGGCCGCGAAGTACAGGCCCACGTACAGCGAAGCCTGCTCCGGAGTCTCGGCTAGGCTGCCGGTCAGAAACTGCAGGGAGATGTGGGAAAGCCAGAAGCCCGCCTGGAACAGGCCGACGGAGAAGTACAGCCAGCGGAAGGCCGCGTGGCGCAGCGCGCGGAAGGCGCCGCGGCGCGGTCCGGCGCCTCTCAAGCCGGGCCTGGTTTCGAGGACGTTTGGAGACAGGCGGCCGGACGCATGGCGCGCGAGTATACGCCGCGCTCTTCGGAGCGGGCTTGCCGGAACCCGGCGCCGGGACCGCCGCCCCATCGCGGTCGCGGGCCGCCGCTCGATCCCTCCGTCTCCAGCGCGCCTCGCGGATTGAGTACCCTGGCGGGCCGATGTCTCACGGGACGAAGCCAGCTTTCCCCCGGGGAGCGCCGTGAACCCGCTGCGCTCCCTGCGGGAGGCGCTCGACGAGCGGGTGGCCGGCCAGGAGCAGGCCAAGGAGGCGCTGATCCTGGCCGTGCTGGCTCGCCAGCACGTCTATCTGGAGGGGCCGCCGGGCTGCGGCAAGTCGCTGCTCGCGGCCGAGCTGGCCCACCACGTCGCTGCCGAGGCGGTCGCGGTCTCGCTTCACCGCGACACGCGGCGCGCGGAACTGCTGGGCGAGACCGCGCTGCGGCGGCGGCGCGTGGACGGGGGAGAGCGCCTCAGCGAGGAGTTGCGTCCGGGCGCGCTACTGACGGCGCGCGTGGTGCTGATCGACGACCTGTTCCGGGCCCCGCCGACGCTGCTCGCTTCGCTGCTGCGGCTGCTCTCCGAGCGGCGCTGGGAGGGGCGCGCACTGGCGCTGGAAACCGCGGTCGCCACCGCCACTCCGGGCCCGGCGGTCTCCGCCGCCGCGCTCGATTCGCTGCTGGACGGCTTCGGGTTTCAGATCCGCCTGTCCGGCCTGGTCGCGGGAGGCGACTGGTCCGCGGCCCGCCGGCTGCTCGACGCGACCGCGGCGGAGCGCTCCGCACCCCGCTGGACGCCCGCGCTGCGCGCTGAGCTGCAGCAGCGCGCGCGCCGCGTCGAGATCGGCCGCGGGGCGCGCGAGGCCTGGTGGCGGCTCGCCCGCCGCTGGCCGGATGCTTTCCGCGGACTCTCGGACCGCCGGTTTTCGCGGGTACTGGCGGACGCGCTTCGGGCGCACGCGTTCTGGCGGGGACGGGAGCGGGCCGACGCCGCGGACCTGCGCGTGCTGCGCTACCTGCTCGGCCGCCGGCTGGACGCCGAGACGGCCGTGGAGCTGGAGCGGAGCGTAGAGGAGATCGCCGGCGAACTGGGCGAGGCGCCGCCGGCGGGTCGCGGACAGGGCCGGGCGAAGGCCGCGGGCTGGGGAGGATCCGGGTCGAAGGGCGCCGAGCCGGTCGAAATTCTCGACCTCGCCCTGCCCCGGAACCGGATCGGGCCCTCCCGGCGGACGGACCCGGTCGACGTCGGACTGCTGCTGCGCGCGCTGCGCGGGACGAGCCAGCGCGGCTCCGCCCAGGTGCGGGACGATCCCGGCGGCGCCCCGCGCCAGTACCGCGAACTTAGGCGCCTGGACGAACTGGCGGACGCCGACCCCGTCGATGCCGCGCTCTTCGCCGAGGCTCGGCTGCCCGAGCGCCCGCGCGTCCATCGCCGCCAGCGCCAGGACGCGGCCGGCGAACTGGCGCTGCTGCGCGACGTCTCCGCGTCGATGGAAGGGCGCCTCCACCGCTGGGCGGCCGGCTTGGCGGACGCGCTGGTCCGCTACGCCGCGCGCCGCCGCTCGCGCGTTGCCTATGTCGAGTTCGATCATCGCGCACGGCGCTACCGCTGCGACTCGCGCTTCCTGCACCGCGGCTATGCGCGGCTTCTCGGGCAGCTCGAGCGGGCCGAACCGGGTGGCCGGACCAACTACCAGGCTCCGCTGCGCGCGGCGCTCGAGGAACTGGAACACGCGCCCGGCGCGGACCGTCAGGTGGTGATGCTGACCGACGGACTGCCCGTGGCCGGCGACCCGGAGGTGCTCTCGGAGCGCCGGCTGGCGCGCCGGCTGGGGGTCCGCGTCCACACCGTGTTCGTGGGGCTGGGCCCGTGCCCGCCCGTGCTGGACCGGCTCTCGCGCGAAACCGGAGGGCGCGGCTTCCTGGCCCGGCCCGGCCCGGGCGGCGGGATGGGGTTGCGCGAGCGGCCCGCCGCCGCGGGAGCCCGGGCTTGAGCGGCGGGGCGCTCCAGCGCCTGCGCGGTCTGCTGGACCGCCACGTGGTGGGTCACGACAGCGCCAAGCAGGCGCTGCTGCTGGCGCTGCTGTCCCGCGAGCACGTCTACCTGGAAGGGCCGCCGGGGACGGCCAAGACGCGCATGGCGGAGCTGGTGGCGGGCGGTTCGGGCCTGAGCTTCTTCTTCTACCAGCTCCACCGCGATACCCGCATGGCCGAGTTGGTCGGCGACGTGGTGCTGGAACGCCGCCCCCTGGACGAGGGTGACGGCGAGCGGATCGCGCAGCGCATCGAGCCCGGCGGGGTGCTGAGCTGCGAAGTCTGCGTGCTGGACGACATCTCCCGCGCGCCGGGCGAAGCGCTCAACGTGCTCCTGCGCGTGCTCAACGAGCGCCGTTTCGGCGAGCGCGAGCTGCCGCTGATGACCGCGATCGCCACCGGAAACCCGGTTTCGGACGAGTACTACAACGAACCGCTCGACCCCGCGCACCTGGACCGATTCGCCCTCCAGCTGCGGGTCGATTCGCTGCTCCAGGCCGACCCGCCCGAGGCGGCCCGCGCCCTGCTGGAGCGCTTCGCCAGCGGCGAAGTCCGCGAACAGCCGGAGGTCGAGCCGGTGCTCTCTCGCGCGGAGTTGGCGTCGCTCCAGCAGGCGGTCGGCGAAGTCGAGGTCCCCGGCCGGGTCAAGGACTCGCTGCTCGAGATTCTGCGCAGCCTGGTCGCCGACTACGGCTGCGACGATCCCGCCGCGCTGCTGACGGATCGCAGTTTCCTGGTCAAGGCGGTCAAGCTTCTGCGCGGCCGCGCGCTGCTGGCCGGACGCCGGACGGTGGAGCCGGAAGACCTGGCGGTGCTGCACTGGATGACTCGCTTTCGGGTCCCCGAGGCGGCCCACGAAGCGCTTCCCGAGCTGATTGGCAAGACGCTCGGTAAGCGCCGCTGAGCTCTTCGCGTTGACGATCGAACGGCCGGGGCTACCCTCCCGCCCGCCATGGAACTCACGCTGTCGATCGTCAAGCCGGACGCGCTGCGCAACGGACATCTGGGCCCGATCCTGGGTATGATCGAGGAGGCCGGGCTGAAGCTGGTCGCCCTGCGCATGCTGCACCTGACCCGTCCCCAGGCAGAGGGCTTCTACGCCGTCCACCGGGAGCGGCCGTTCTTCTCCAGCCTGGTGGACTTCATGACCTCCGGCCCCTGCGTGGTCTCCGTGCTGCAGGCAGACGATGCGATCGGCCGCTACCGCAAGCTGATGGGCGCGACGGACCCGGCGCAGGCGGACGAGGGGACGATTCGCAAGCGATTCGCCAGCGACATCGAGAAGAACGCCGTGCACGGCTCCGACGCCCCGGAAACCGCGCGCACCGAAGTGGCGTACTTCTTCCGCGAACTCGACCTCGTCGAGCGCTGACCGAGTCGGCGGACCCTCGCCGGGTCGGGGGGCTCGCCGCACAGCCGCCTGGACCGCTCGAAACCGAAACGGGTGTCGGGCAGGACTCTCCCCGCACAGCCCGGTCCGGGCGCCCTGTGGATGGCGGCCGGAGAGGAAGAGCCTCTCAGACGTTCCCGAGTGGCGCGCCAGCGTTCGGTACGGTGCCCACCGCTCCTGGCCGCGCCGGCGAGAGGTCTCGTTCGAGATCTCTCACCGGCGCTCCCGAAGCGATGCGCAGGCCGGGGTGGGGAGGCGCCCCGATCAGAACTCGTAGGTAAGTTCGACGAACCAGTTCCGCGGATCGGCGATGTGGACGTTGGTCCAGCCCAGGGCTCCGAAGTCGATCGCCTGACCCCAGATGTACTTGCGGTCGCCCAGGTTCTGCACCTGCAGCGAGACCGAGAGGCCCTGCACGCCACCCGCGTCGTAGACCGAGAAGCGGCTGTTCCAGAGCGTGTACGAACTGCTGGTGATGTGCAGGTTCTGCGTCACGTCGCCGAGGCTGCGCTTGGGACTCTCCCGGATGAAGGTCACCCCCAGCTCCGGCGTGCCCCAGGACTGGGACGCGAAGGTGTAGCGGGCCGAGCCGCCCCACTTGCGCTTGGGCAGGTGGGCGAAGACACGGTTGCGCGCCTGGTTGTTGGGAGTCCCGTCGGGGAGGGTGCCGACGATGAACTCCGAGAAGGTCGCGTAAGTGAACGCGTGGTTGAGCGTCACCTCCAGGCCGTCGAAGGGCAGGGCGCGAAGATCGAACTCCCAGCCCCGGATGCGCGACTTCCCCGCGTTGTCGATGCGCGTCGCCACCCCCTGTCCGGGAATGAAGGTGGCGATCTGCTGGTCCTCGTGCTCGTCGTAGTACGCCGCGCCGTTGAACTGCAGCCGGTCGTCGAACCAGCGCGACTTGAAGCCGAACTCCCAGGAGTAGAGCAGCTCCGGCTCGTAGGCCTGAGTCGCCAGATCGCTGCCGTTGGCGGCGCGCGGACCGAAGCCGCCGGAGTTGAAGCCCTTGGACCACTTCAGATAGGTCATCAGCTCGTCGGTCCAGTAGTACTTGACGCGGGCCATCGGGGACCACGCGCTGAAGCTCGCCGACTTGTTCAAGTCGAAGAACACGTCCGCGTTTCCGTCCCCATTGGTATCGGCACCGTTCGGGACCCGGCAGTTCTCTGCCGAAGCGCGCGTGTAGGGGTCGATCACGTTCTGTACGGCGCCGGCCGGGCCAAACACCTGCCCCGAGCACTGGTGACGGCTGATGTCCTTGTCCTCGCTCGAGTAGCGGATCCCGGTACTGAATTCCCAGCGGTCCGAGGGCCTGTAGTTGAGGTGGGCGAAATAACCCAGGGCATCAGACTCACCCTGATTGAGCGCGCTGCTGGCCAGGGGAAAGAAGACGTCCCGCCCGCCGTACTGATCGGCGTACTGATCGGAGTCGAATTCCTCCTCGAAGTACGTGAAGCCCAGCACGAAGTCCGCGGCGCCTTCGAGGAGGTCGCCCACGAGCTGAAGCTCGGTGTTCAGGGAGTCGTAGAGCAGGTCCGTGCCGTAGTCGGCCAGGGCCAGCGGCGTGCCGTCCTGGTCGCTCCGGACGTTCATCTTGTACTCGTGGTATCCCCCCAGGAACTTGAAGGACAGGTTCTCGGAGATTTCGTAGTCCAGGATCAGACTGTGGTTCCAGGTGTTCTTGTTCTGGTCGGTTCCCTCGGCCAGACCCCCGAAATAGAGCGGGTCCGGGTCGCGCCAGTCGTACTCGTGCAGCCCCCCCGGCCAGTCCGGCTGGGAATGGCTTACGCCGGGAATCGATCCCGGGGGACGAATCAATCCGGCCAGGTTCGTGCGCCCGTACTGGTCGCAGGCGGGCTGAGCCGGATGACAGGGAATTCCTGTTTCCTGTGAGACCCCCCCGGCGGGCACCACTTCGTGGACCTTGTTGATGGGGTTGAGGGCCATGCCTTCGCGCAGCTGGTACCACTCGAAGATGTAGTCCGCGGTCAGCGACTCGCTGGCCAGCCAGCGCAGGGCGATGCGCGCGGCGTCGTCGTGGTCGTCGTTGAAGTCGAACTCGTTGCCGGGCAGGTCGTTCTCCCAGAACCCGTCGCGGCGGTTGCTGACCCAGGAGAAGCGGCCGAAGAGGCTCTCGTCGATGATCGGCACATTGAGCGTGCCGCCGATGTCGCGGCGGCCGTAGTTGCCCAGCCTGACGTTGACCCGGCCCTCGAGTTCCGAGGTCGGCCGCTTGGTATTGATGATCACCGCGCCGCCGATCGTGTTGCGGCCGAACAGGGTTCCCTGCGGCCCTTTCAGGAACTCGACGCTCTCGATGTCGAGCAGCTGCAGCATGGTCGAGTTGCCCGCGGTGATGTAGACGCCGTCGACGTACATGCCGACCGTGGAGGGCTGCATCGGGTGGTTGTCGGCGTGCACCAGCCCGCGGCCCGAGATGGTGAGCTGCCCCGGGTTCTGCGAGGCGGCGACGAAGGTCAGGCCTGGCACCAGCGCACCGAAGTCCTGCGTGCTGTGCAACGCCTGGCGCTCCAGGTCTTCGGCGCTGAAGGCCTGGATCGAGACCCCCATGTCCTGCAGGTCGGCCTGGCGCTTTTCGGCGGTGACGGTGATCGATTCGATGCCGCCCGGCGCGTCGTCCTGTTCGGCCTCGGTTTCCTGGGCGGATACGCCGCCCCCGAGAACCAGCGCGCAGCTCAAGACTGCCGAGAAGATCGCGAGCCTCTTCCTATAGGTGCGAACCTGCATTTCCCCTCCCCATGATCATCCCCGCCGGCTTGGCCGGAACGGATTGAGCGGGGATTGAAACCTAAGCGGATCGATATGACAAGCGGGTGAACTTTCGACCGCACGCGCGGAACCCGGCCCGGGCTTCTCCCCCGCCGCGAGAAGGCCGGACCGGTCGCCGACCGAAGCGGGCGCGAATCGCGTTTTCCGCTCTCAGGCGAGACGCTCGCTGTTCTTGGACGCGCGGCGCAGGAACGTCGGGACGTCGAGTTCGTCGTCGAGCGGCGAGGTCGGAGCGCTCTCGGCGACTTCCAGCTCCTCGTTCTCGGCGGGGCTGGGTTCCCCGGCCGGGGAAGCGTTCGATGAGGCCGCGTTCGCCTGATTCCCATTCGGCGCCTTCTCCGGCTCGCGCCGCAGGGGCACCCCGTTGCCGTTGGACGTCCTGGCCTCCTCGCCCGGGGCGCCGCGGTGCTGCTCGCGCTTGGAGAGGCCCGTGGCGACCACGGTGACGCGCACCTCGTCGTCCAGGTCTTCCTGGACCACCCGGCCGGAGATGATGTTGGCGTCGGCGTGGCTCTGGTCCTTGATCAGCGTCAGGGCTTCGCTGAACTCGTGCAGAGTCAGGCTCGAGCCTCCGGTCACGTTGACCAGCACTCCCCGGGCCCCGCGGATCGACATGTCCTCGAGCAGCGGGTTGGAGATCGCGGCCTCGGCGGCCTTCTTCGCCCGGTTCTCGCCGCTGGCGCGGCCGGTGCCCATCAGGGCCATTCCCATCTCGTTCATGATCGTGCGCACGTCGGCGAAGTCGAGATTGATCTCGCCCCGGGTCGTGATCACGTCGGCGATCCCCTGCACCGCGTTGAGCAGCACCTCGTCCGCGAGCTGGAAGGCCTCGGTCATGGTCGTGCTCGGATCGGCGATCTCCAGCAGGCGGTCGTTGGGGATCGTGATCAGCGTGTCGACGGCATCGTGCAGCGCGCCGACGCCCTCCTGCGCCTGGCGCGCGCGGACCGCGCCCTCGAAACCGAACGGCTTGGTGACCACCGCCAGGGTCAGCGCGCCCAGCTTCTTGGAGACCTCGGCGATCACCGGGCTCGCTCCGGTCCCGGTGCCGCCGCCCATGCCCGCGGCGACGAAAACCATGTCGGCGCCCTCCAGGTGTTCGCTGATCCGGTCGCGCGTCGCTTCCGCCGCATCGCGCCCCACATCGGGATCGGCCCCGGCTCCCAGCCGGCGGTCGCCGAGGTGAATCTTGACGCCGGCCCGGTTGTCGGCCAGAGCCTGCGCGTCCGTGTTGCAGGCGATGAACTCGACCCCGGAAAGTCCGGCGTCGATCATGGTGTTGACGGCGTTGCCCCCACCGCCCCCGACGCCGATCACCTTGATGCGCGCGCTGACGGCGTACTCGTGCTCGAATTGAATCATCGGTCTCTCCCCCACCCGGCGTGCCGCGAAGCGACACGCGTCAGTGACTGTTAGCCCATCTCTCCGTAAAACCACTCCCGCATCCGCTGCCGGACTTTGCGGAAGGTCGATCCGTCGTAGACGCGGAAGCGGTGCTTGCCGGGGCGTTGGGAGCCCCAGATGGCCAGCCCCACGCCCGTGGCGTACTCGGGACCCTGGACGCGGTCCAGGAGTCCGCCGATGCCCTGCGGCGTGCCGCGCCGCGTGGGCAGTTCGAAGATCTCCTCGGCGAGTTCTGGCAGCCCGTCCAGCGCGCTGCTCCCTCCCGTGACCACCACTCCGGACGGGATCTGTCCCAGATGGCCGGATTTCTCGATCTCGTCCCGGACCAGCGAAAGGATCTCCTCGGCGCGCGGTTCCAGGAATCCGGCCAGCTCCTTGCGGCTCACCTCGCTGGGCTGGCGACCGCCCACCCCGGGCACGACCAGCAGCTCGTCCCGCGGCAGGAAGCGCGGGGCCGCGCAGCCGTAGCGACGTTTGATGCGCTCGGCCTGTTCGAACGGCGTGCGCAGGCCCACCGCGGCGTCGTTGGTGAAGTGGTATCCGCCCAGCGAGAGCACCGCGGAGTGCTTGATGGTGCCGTTGAGGAAGAGCGCGATGTCGGTGGTGCCGCCGCCCATGTCGACCAGCGCGACGCCCAGCTCGCGTTCGTCCGGCGAGAGCACCGCTTCGCTGGAGGCGATCGGCTCGAGCACGATGTCGATCACGTTGAGGCCGGCCCGGTTGCAGCACTTGACCACGTTCTGGGCCGACGTCACGGCCGCGGTCACGATGTGGACGTTGGCGATCAGACGCACGCCCGACATGCCGATCGGCTGCTTGATCCCGTCCTGGCCGTCGATCGCGTACTCCTGCGGCAGCACGTGAATCACTTCCCGGTCCGCCGGGATCGCCACCGCCTGCGCCTGCTCGCTCACGCGGCGCACGTCCGCGGCCTTCACCTCCCGGTCCTTGATCGCGACCATGCCCAGCTCGTTGCGCGACTGGATGTGGCCCCCGGCGATCCCGGCGTAGACCGCGTTGATCTCGCAGCCGGCCATCATCTCGGCCTCGTCGACGGCGCGCCGGATCGAGTCGGTGGTCGCGTCGATGTCGATCACCACGCCCTTGCGCAGACCGCGCGAGGGGTGCGTGCCGAGCCCGATCACGTCGAGGGCGTCCCCGCGGCGCTCGGTCACGACGGCGCAGATCTTGGTGGTTCCGATGTCCAGTCCGACGGTCAATTCGTCTTGCCGCGCCATCAGCTCTCTCCTCTCTCGACCCCTCGCAGGATGGCCTGGTCCGAGAAGCGAAGGTCGACCTCCAGCGGACGGTGACGCTCGATCAGGCCGCTGGACCGCAGACGCAGCCAGTGCTCCAGCGCCGCCCGGGTCTCGGACCCGAGCCAGACTCCGAGCGCCGGCTCGGACAGTTCCAGCCGCACGCCCCGGTCGGCGAGCGCTTCGATCCGCGTCACTTCGATCCCGAACTCGCCCAGCGCCTCGATCACCGGCAGGGCCGGGCCGATTTCGCCTCTGACCGGCAGCAGTCCGGCCCTCTCCCGCGGGTCGATCGGAAAGCGTTCGCCGTCGGCATCGATGCCCAGCCGGGTGTCGGCGTCGAACGCCACGGGCCGTCGTTCCCTCACCCCGATCACCAGCCGCTCCGGGGGGAGCCGGGTCGCCTGGACGCTCTCCACCCGCGGGTGGCTGGCGATGCTCTCCTCGATCGCCGCCAGATCCAGGTCGATCAGCGGCGTCCGCGCGGGCACTTCCGCCCGCTCCCACAGAGAGTTCGCCTCCAGCGCGCGCAGGCCCACGAAGTCGACCTTCGCCAAGCTCAGCAGCTCGTGGCGCAGATAGTCGGGACGGGACTCGAACTCGAGTCCGCGCGCGGCGTAGGCCGCTCCCGCGGCCAGCGTTCCCGCCAGCAGCAGGACGCCCGCCGTCCGCCGGCCACGCCTGCGGCTCTTCGGCTTGCGTTTGTTCACGTCGCACCCCCCAGAACTCGGACTTCGGTTTCCAAACACAGCCCCGCGTGCTGGAGCACGCGTTCGCGCACGTGTCCGATCAGCTCCAGCACGTCGTCCGCGGTCGCCTCGCCGCGGTTCACGAAGAAATTGGCGTGCACCTCGGAGACCTCGGCGCCGCCCACCCGCAGACCCTTGAGGTTCGCCGCCTCGATCAGCCGGCCGGCGTGATCGCCGGGCGGGTTCTTGAACACCGAGCCGCACGAGAGCCGGTCCACCGGCTGCGAGGCGCGGCGCTGCTCGAGCTGGGCGCGGGTGGCCGCGCGGATCCGCTCGGGCTCGCCCGGCCGGGTCTCGAAGGTGGCGGCCACCACCACGGCTCCGTCGGGCAGGTGCGTGCAGCGGTATTCGAAGCTCAGCTCCTCGCGGGCGAGCGCGAAGCAGCCCTCTCCGCTGGGTTCGGCGTACTCGACGGCATGCAGCACGTCGCCCATCTCGCGTTCCCGGATCCCCGCGTTCATCGCCACCCAGCCCCCGACGGTTCCCGGGATGCCCGCTCCGAATTCGAGTCCGGTCAGCGCCGCTTGTTCGCAGAAGCGGATGACCTGCGTGTGGGTCGCCCCCGCCTCGGCGCGCAGCGACCCGCCGTCCAGGCGCTCGACCCGCCGCAGGCCGCTCAGGCGCAGAACCAGACCGCGCACGCCTTCCTCGCGGGCCAGGGTGTTGAAGCCCGAGCCGACCACCCAGCAGCCGACGCCGCGGTCGCGGCACCAGTGCTGGATCCGCAGCAGTTCTTCGCGGCTGTCGATGCGCGCGAGCGCGTCGGCGGGACCGCCGACGCGCAGCGAGGTGTGCCTCGACAGCGGTTCGTCGAACGCGACGCGCCGCCCCAGCAGCGCGCGCAGCTCAGTCCGCAGCGCCTCACTCCGCATCCAGGAACTCCCGCGCCATCGACCCGACGTCGCCCGCGCCCATGAAAATCAGTGCGTCCCGCGGCTCCAGCGCGGCGGGAAGGCTCTGCAGCAGCTCGGCCCGCTCGCCCGCGTACTCCACCTCCCGGTGCCCGCGATCGCGCATGGCCAGGACCAGGTCCCGAGCGGAGA
>JAGWBS010000071.1 GCA_021295775.1 Pseudomonadota bacterium
GGATTGGTCGTTTGGTAAACGGCCGGGCGAGGAGCTCTTCAATATCACAACCGACCCGGACTGCCTCGACAATCTCGCTGCCGACGCCGAGTACGCGGCGGTTAAAGAAGGCTTGCGCAGCACGATGGAAATGGAACTGCGCGCTCAAGCCGACCCGCGTATGTTCGGTGAAGGTGATCTCTTCCATTCGTACCCCTTCACCTGGGACGCGGTGCGCAACTATTACGAGCGCCGTGTTGTGCAGGGCGAGGATCTAGTCCCCATTTGGATCCACGCGTCGGACATCGAGACCGATCTCATGCAGACCGAGCCGTGAATCACTCCGGGCTGTTGAGTAGAGGCGGTCCATGAGCTTCCCGTTCACGGCCTGCTTGATCGCCCTAACCTCCGCCCGCGCCTCTTTGGTGTCGAGCGGGACGGCGGTGTAGGGCCGGGTCTCATCCCCAACGACGATCTCGATGCTGGGGTGATCCACGGCTCGACGATACCAGCCCCGGAAGTGGTGCCCCGACTCCAGCCAGAGAACGCCATCGGGACCCTCCCAAAGCTGAACCACCGTTTCGTGGGCGCTCCCGTCGGTGTCGAAGGTCCGCAGCTTGATGGCCCCTTCGGGAAGAGGCTGGAAAAACCCGAGTACGGCCTCGAAGAAGATGACGACGGTGAGTCCAACGATGACGACAGCGATCAGAATTAATTGGATTACGTTCAAGTACGCGAACGAGGAGGACTGGACATGCGGGACCTGGAGCAGAAGGTCGTGGTGGTGACCGGCACCGTGAATCCGCGAGGCATCGGTCTGGCCATCGCGCGTCGCTTCGCCGCGCGGGGGTGCCGGATCGTACTCGCCGACATCGACGCCGAGGGCGCCGAGGCGCGCGCCGCCGAGATGCGCTCCGAGGGAAACGAGGCGATCGCGCTGCGGGCGGACATGAGCGACCACGCCTCGGTGCTGGCGCTGGCGGATGCTGTCTACGGGCACTTCGGCACTACCCACGTGCTGGTGCTCAACCACGTGGCGCCCACGGGCGGGCCCGGGCATGGGCTTCTCGATCCCGACCCCGATTCCTGGGAGCTTCACGCCCGCGTGAATCTTCTGGGGTGCGTGTACGGCATCAAGGCCTTCGTCCCCCGCATGCTCGCGGCCGGCGAAGAAGGCTACGTCCTGGCCACCACCTCGGGTGCGGGCGGGACCGGAACGATGTACGGCAACGGTCCCTACGCCGTCACCAAGTCCGCCATCGTCAGCCTGATGGAGTGCCTCTACGGCCAACTCCGCGACGCCGGCGCGCGCGTCGCGGCCGGCACGATCTGGCCCGGCGTCACCAACACCTTCCCCAGCGACGAGGACACCCGGCAGGTGGTCGCGTTCATGCGCTCCAGCGGGCTCCCCGCCACCTTCACCGAGCCCCAGGAGGTCGCGCAGAACGCCCTCGACGCGGTGCTGTCGGGCAGCTTCTGGGCACGGCCCTCGGTCGACGACGAGGCCCACCGCGAGACCGTCGAGTGGGAAGCGCAGATCTACCGCACCCGCGCCGAGACCCTCATCGCCCGCGACGCACCCGACGCCTACCTCTGGGGACCCGCAAGCGACCTGCTTGCCCGCTGACGAGCCGGAGGCTGGGGATCAGCGAGGCCGCCTTCTACCGGTGGCGCAAGGAGTACGGCGGCATGAGAGCCGACCAGCTCCGCGGGATCGCGGCCCTGCTGCGCGAGTCCGGCGGGGGGCAACGACAAGCCGGTCGAGCTTCTGTGGCGGAGAGAGGGGGATTCGAACCCCCGGAGGACTTGCGCCCTCAACGGTTTTCGAGACCGCCCCGTTCAACCGCTCCGGCATCTCTCCGGGGCGGATGCTAGCCCAGGCCCGAAGCGGCGCGCTACGCGCGCCGAGCGGTTAGGGGGCCTCCTCGCGCGACTCCATGTCGAGGGCGAGCGCGCTCCCGCCGTGGCCGGCTTCGCCGCCGGCGCCGTAGCCCTTGCCCGTGATGGCGTCGTAGAACTCCCAGGAGCCCGCTGTCTCGACCAGTTCTTCGATCTGCGTGCGCGCGGCGCGCGCGTCGGCCGGGCGGCGGGCGTTCATCAGCGCCAAGTGCGCCCAGAAGTGCGTGAGCGGGGAGATGGCGTTGCCGCGCCAGCGGACCTGGTCGAGATCGAGGCCGACGTCGCGCGCGATCGGGTTGAACGAAACCCCGCGGTTGCCCCACAGCGGCGAGACTCCCGGGCGCAGGTGCCGGTCGATGGCCTGCTTGGCCTCGCCCTCCTCGATCACCGAGCGGCACGCAGCCGGCACCAGACCGCCCATGGTCACGGCCCGCAGCGGACGCTGCCGCGCGCGGTCGACGGCCACGAAGATCTCTTCGCCGCTCCACCACAGACGGTCCAGGATCCCCCGCGCGATCATCTCCACGCGGATGCGCAGCTTGGTGACCTGAGTCTCGGCGCCGCCGAGACCTTCCCAGGCGCGGGCCGCCGCCTCCAGCGCGAGCAGAAGCCAGCCGCAGAAGATCGGATCCTCGACCACGAACGGGTGTCCGGCGCGCAGGGCCCGGTCCGGATCCATCCGGCAGGCGGCCGCGGAGCGGACCAGCGTTCCCGTCTCCTCGATCCACTCCCGCGCGTCGGTCGACTCGATCACCTCGTCGAAAATCGGGCTGCCGTAGGCGCCCGCCTCGAGCGGGTGCAGGATCACGGGCAGGGGCGTGTCGGGAGGCAGGCGTTCGCCCCAGATCGCGTCGAGATGCGCGCTGGCCATCTCCAGCAGATCCCGCGCCTCAGCGCCCAGCGCGCCCGCCACGCGCGCGGCGGCGTAGGCGGCCGTCGGCGGGCCGATCACCAGCGACGTCCCGTCCGGGCGGTAGATCTCGCCGAGCGCGGCGGCCCGCTCCGCGCAGAGCTCGGGATCGATCACCCGCTCCAGCGCCAGGAGTCCGTCCGGCTGGCTGCAGAGTCGATAGACGCTTTGCAGCTCCGCGGCGGCTCGCCGGGGGTCGAGCGGAAGCAGGGCCAGCGCGTAGTGCGCCGAGCTCCAGGAATTGCACACCGCGACCGGGCCGGCGTCGGCGCGGTGAAACGTCGCCTCGCCCGCCTGCGTACGAAGACCGTTCAGGATCTTTTCGAATGTGCCGCGAGAATCCACGCCTTGCTGACCCTCCCTGCCGTGAAGGAAAACAAGAAAAGCCCCGAGGACTCTGCGACCGACGGTGCAGCCGCCCGCTCAGTGACCAAGCGGACCCTCGGGGCTCGGTGGTCCTGGGCCAACCCAGGTCAACCACCAGGTGCACTAGAGTTGACCTAGTTGGAAACCACCTCAGTTGTCACTGTTCTTGGTTTAGCCATCTCTACTAGATCACCTCCTGTCGGTCGCATCGCTGTACGCGGGACCCAGATTCCCGCCCCGGCCGCCGCCCGCCCGTCGCGCAGCCCCGCCGAGCCGGTCGCCCCGAGCGAATGCCCGGGAAACCGGAACCTGACCCTCAGAGTATCTGGAGGGCGGCGCTCGATCAACCCGCGCGGCCCGCGCCCCGGAAAGCGGGTCGCCGGCCGCGCCGGCGCCGGCGGCCCCTAGTCGGCTCCGCGGCCTGCGCTACGTTCCGCGAGGCGGATCGCGGCCCCCGGAGGCAAGCTCTTGCTGAACGCCATCTTCCTCGTCCTGATCGTGGGGGCGGTGCTCGTCGCCGCCTACACCGGGCGCATGGGCGAGATCAACCGGGCCTGGCTGGACGCGGCGCCCGGGGCCGTCGAACTGGCGATCGGGCTGGTGGGAGTGATGGCCCTGTGGCTGGGGCTGATGCGCGTGCTGCGCGACGCGGGTCTGATGAACGCCATCGGCCGAGCGCTCGCCCCCGCCATGCGCCGGCTGTTTCCCGACGTGCCCGCCGACCATCCGGCCATGAGCGCGATGATCCTGAACCTGGCGGCAAATATCCTGGGGCTGGGCAACGCCGCCACGCCCTTCGGGCTGAAGGCCATGCGCGAACTCAGCACCCTGAGCACCCGCCCCGGGGTCGCGACCAACGCCATGGCGACCTTCCTGGCGCTGAACACCTCGGGGGTCGCAGTCATGCCCCTGGGCGTGATCGCGGTGCGCGCCAGCATGGGTTCGTCCGACCCGGCCGGGATCTTCCTCCCCAGCGTGCTGGCGACGTTCTGCTCCACGCTGGTGGCGGTCGCGGTCGTCAAGCTGCTGCAACACCGGCCGCGCTACGCGCTCGAACGCTTTCCCTCCGACGACTCGGGCGAGGACGCGGCCGACGGGTCGATCGCCGATTCCATCGAGGGGATCGGCGAGGCCGAGGACATCGCCCGGCACCGGCCGGCCGGCGACCGTCTCCGCGGCTGGGCCGCGATCGCCGCGATCGTCTGCCTGGCGGCGCTGGCCGCACGACACTTCGCCGGTGGCGAGGATTCCCTGGAAAGCCTGCGCGACCTGAACAGCAACTGGCTGATGCCCGCGCTGATGGCCGGGATCGTGCTGTTCGGCTTCAGCCGGCGCGTTCCGGTCTACGAGTCGTTCATCAAGGGCGCCCGCGAGGGCTTCGACATCGCCGTCACGATCATCCCCTTCCTGGTGGCGATCCTCTTCTCGGTAGCGATGTTCCGCGCTTCCGGGGCGCTGGAGGCCCTGACTTCGGTGCTGAACCTGGCGACCTCGCAGATCGGATTTCCGGCCGAGGCGCTGCCCATGGCGCTGATCCGGCCGCTCTCGGGCAGCGGCGCTTTCGGGGTGATGACGGCGACCATGGAGAGCTACGGTCCGGACAGCTTCGTGGGCTATCTGGTCTCGATCATGAACGGGAGCACGGAGACCACCTTCTACGTGCTGGCGCTCTACTTCGGCAGCGTGAAAGTCCGCGCGGCGCGGCACACCGTGGCGGCCTGCCTGTGCGCGGATTTCGCCGGCGTCCTGGCCGCATTGTTCTGGGCGCGGGTATTCTTCTAGCCGTGAGAAAATGGACCGAGAGCGGCGGGCCACCCGCCCGGGACGACCGATGAGCGCGCGCTCCGTCCGCGCCGCGTTCCTCCTGGGGCTTCTGCTGGCCGGGCCGGCCTCCGCGCAGGAGTACATCCGCGACGAGATCCGCCTGAACATGCGGGCCGGCCCCGGAGTGGAATTCAAGATCCTCAAGGTCCTGAAGTCGGGCGACTCCGTCACCCGCCTGGCGCGGCAGAAGGACTGGGTCCAGGTCCGCACCGAGGACGGCCGGCAGGGCTGGCTGCCCACGGGCTACACGACCTCGGATGCCCCGGCCCGGGTGGTGCTGGCCGGGGTACGGGCCGAACTGGCGGAGGCCAGGCAGCGCATCGAGCAACTCGACCAAGCACTGGAGGTCCAGGCCGGAGAGATCGGCGAGATGCAGGAGCTGCGCCGGCGCAACCGGGAGATGGAAGCCGAGCTTTCGCGCCTGGACACCTCGCTGGCGAACTGGCGCTGGATGGTGGCGGGCGCCGTGCTGCTGGCGCTGGGTCTTGGGGCCGGTCTTCTGGTCGCCCGCCTGTTCAACCTCGGCAGCCGGCACCGTGGCCGGCTCAAGCTCTGAAGCCATGCCGAATCCGTCGTGGACCGACCTGTTGCCGCTCGCCCGGCGAGTGCTGGAGCGTCTGGACGGCGCGCTGGCCTCGCATGCGTCCTCCTCCGGGCCAGGCGAGTGGGACGAGAGCTGGGCGTACCGCTGGCGCGGGGGCCGGCTCGATCCGATCGCCCATCCCGACATCTACCCGCTGGACGGTCTGGTGGGCGTGGAGCGGGCGCTGGAGCGCCTGCGCGCCAACGTCTCGGCCTTCGTGAACGGTCGTCCCGCGCTGGACGTGCTCCTCTTCGGCGAGCGGGGCACGGGCAAGTCCTCGGCCGTGCGCGGGCTGCTGGGAGAGTTTGGGCCCAAGGGGCTGAAGCTGGTGGAGCTTCGCCCCGACGACCTGCTCGACCTGCCGGCCGTCTACCGCGCGCTGCGCGGCCGGGACGGACGCTTCGGCCTGTTCTGCGACGATCTCTCGTTCGAGGAGGGCGACGCGAGCTACAAGCGCATCAAGGCCGCCCTGAGCGGCGGGCTGGAGGCCCGGCCCCCGAACGTCCTGCTGCTGGCGACTTCCAACCGCAAGCACCTGCTGCCCGAGCGGATGTCGGAGAACCTCGAGGCGCGCCTCGACCGCGACGGGCTGCTGCGGCCCGCGGAGACGACCGAGGAGAAGATCTCGCTGTCCGACCGCTTCGGACTGGCTCTGGCGTTCCTGGCGTTCGACCAGCCGACCTGGCTGAGGATCGTCGACCACCACGCCGGCCAACTGGGCCTGGCGGAGCGGCTCCCCGCGCCGGAACTGCACGCGCGCGCGCTGCGCTTTGCGCTCGACCGCGCGTCGCGCAGCGGGCGGACCGCACGCCAGGCCTGCATCGCGATCGCGCAGGAACTGGAGGGCTGATCGGGTCGGGATCGGAGGGCGCGGGCCGGACCCGCGCCGGGCCTCGCCGAGCTAGAAGCCCATGTCCCCCATGCCGCCCATTCCACCCATGCCGCCCATGTCTCCCATGCCGCCGGCGCCGCCGCCCGGGGGCATCGGCGGCGCGGGCTTATTCTCCTCGACCACGGCGGTCTCGGTCGTGAGCAGCAGCCCGGTCACGCTCGCGGCGTTCTGCAGTGCGGCGCGGACAACCTTGGCGGGGTCGATGATGCCCTGCCGGACCAGATCGCCGTACTCTTCGGTGGCCGCGTTCAGGCCGTAGTTGCCGGACTTCTCGCGCACCCGACTGAGCACGACCGCGCTCTCCAGGCCCGCGTTCTCCGCGATCTGCCGCAGAGGCGCCGACAGGCTCTGCCGGACGATCTCCGCGCCCAGGGCCTCGTCGCCTTCCAGTTCCAGGCTGTCGAGCGCGCTCTCGACGCGGATCAGCGCGACTCCGCCACCCGCGACGATGCCCTCCTCGACGGCCGCCCGCGTGGCGTTCATCGAGTCTTCCACGCGCGCCTTCTTCTCCTTGAGCTCCGCCTCGGTCGCGGCGCCGACCTGGATCACCGCCACGCCGCCGGCCAGCTTGGCCAGCCGTTCCTGGAGCTTCTCCCGGTCGTAGTCGGAAGTCGTCTCCTCGATTTCGGCGCGGATCTGGGCGATGCGGCCCTCCAGGTCCGACTTGGCGCCGGCGCCGGCGATCAGCGTGGTGTTGTCGCGGTCGATCACCACCCGCCGGCAACTCCCGAGATCGTCGAGCGTGACGTTCTCGAGCTTGATGCCCAGGTCCTCGCTGATGCAGGTACCGCCGGTCAGGATGGCAATGTCCTGCAGCATCGCCTTGCGGCGGTCGCCGAAGCCCGGCGCCTTGACCGCGGCCACGTTGAGCGTGCCCCGGATCTTGTTGACCACCAACGTGGCCAGCGCCTCGCCCTCGATGTCCTCCGCGATCACCACCAGCGGCTTGCTGGAGCGCGCCACGGCCTCGAGCAGGGGCACCATGTCGCGCATGTTGGCGATCTTCTTCTCGTGGATCAGCAGGTACGCGTCATCCAGCACCGCTTCCATGCGCTCGAGGTGGGTGGCGAAGTAGGGCGAGAGGTAGCCGCGGTCGAACTGCATGCCTTCGACCGCGTCGAGAGTGGTCTGGATGCCCTTGGCCTCCTCGACCGTGATCACGCCTTCCTTGCCGACCTTCTCCATCGCCTCGGCGATCATCTCGCCGATGTCGTCGTCGCCGTTGGCCGACACGGTGCCGACCTGGGCGATCTCTTCCCGGCCGCGCACCTCGCGGGCGTTCTTGCCCAGCGCCTCGACCACCACGGCCACGCCCTTGTCGATCCCGCGCTTGAGGGCCATGGGGCCGGCGCCGGCGGCCACCAGCTTGAGGCCGGTCTGGAAAATGGTCTGGGCGAGGACGGTCGCGGTGGTGGTGCCGTCGCCCGCCACGTCGGAAGTCTTCGAGGCGACTTCCTTGACCATCTGGGCGCCCAGGTTCGCGAACTTGTCGTCGAGCTCCACCGCCTTGGCGACCGTCACGCCGTCCTTGGTGGAGGTCGGGGCTCCCCAGCTCTTCTCGATCAGCACGTTGCGCCCGCGCGGGCCCATCGTGACCCGAACTGCGTCGGCCAGGGCGTCTACCCCGGACTTCAATGCCTTGCGTGCCTCTTCGTCGAATCGAATCTCTTTCGCGGCCATCGCTCTACTCCAGAATCGCGAGGACGTCGTCCTCGGAGATGATCAGATGCTCTTCGCCTTCGAGGCTGACCTCGGTACCGGAATACTTGGAGAACAGGACCCGGTCGCCGGGCTTGACCTCCATCTCCACCAGCTTTCCCTCGTCGTTGCGCCTGCCGGGACCCGCCGCCAGGATCCGCCCCTCGGAGGGCTTTTCCTTGGCCGTGTCGGGGATGATGATTCCGCCCGATGTCTTCTCGTCTTCGTCGATGCGCTGCACAATCAGGCGGTTGTGAAGCGGCCGCACTTTCGATGCCATCTTCGCGTTTCCTCCAGTTTTCCATCCCCCGGCGGCGCGCAGCGTGCGTGCGCGGAGCCGGGCGCACCCGTCCGGTTCGCGAGCGGGCCGGCAGCGTAAGCGCGCGCTCCTGTGTGTCAAGCCCACGGGGGCGGTGATCCGAGGTCCGACCCCCGCGGTCAGGCCAGCAGGGCGCGGCCGACGACCTTGAGCTGAAGCGTCGGCTTGACTCCCTCGAAGATCGGCAGCACCTGCGCGTCGACGACGTAGCGGCTGATGGGATACTCCTCAGCGTAGCCCCAGCCGCCGTGCAGGAGCTGACCCGCCTGGGTGACGTCGACCGCGGTGTCGCAGGCCAGCAGCTTGGCCTGCGCGGCGTAGGGGGCGGCGGCGCGAGCGTCCCGGTCCATGGCCTCCGCGGCCGCGTAGGTGATCGCGCGCGCGGCCGCGACCCGCGTCGCCATCCAGCCCAGCCGGTACTGGGTGAGCTGGAAGTCGATCAGCGGCCGGCCGAACTGGCTGCGGTCCAGCACGTACTCGCTGGTCCTCTCCAGCGCCGCCTGGGCCAGGCCCGTGGCGCGCGCCCCGGTCTGCAGCCTGCCGGCGGCGAAGCCTCCCATCTGCAGGTAGAAGCCGCGCCCCCGGCCCCCCTCCTCGCCGATCAGGTGGTCGGCCGGAACGAAATAGCGCTCGAAGTTGAGGCTGAACGAGTGCAGGCCGCGGTAGCCCGGGGTGGCGTCGGCCTTGCCCACGATGCGCCCGCCCCCGGGCTGGCGGTATTCGAACTCGCGGCCGTCGAAGCGCGGCTTGGGGACGATGAAAAGCGACAGGCCGCGTGCGCCCAGCGCCGGGTCGGGATCGGTCCGGGCCAGCAGCGCGATGATGTCGGCACGCCCCGCGAAGGTGCACCACGCCTTGGGACCGTCGATCGCCCAGCCCTCGCGGCCTCCGACCCGTGCCGGCTCGGCCCGGCACTTGACGCTGGCCACGTCGCTGCCGATGTCGGGCTCGGTCACGCCCACCGCCACCATCGCCTCGCCGCTGGCGATGCGCGGCAGCCAGGTGCGTTTCTGCTCTTCTGTCCCGCCGGCCAGCAGCGCCTTGGCGAGGATCTCGGGGCGGGTGATCAGCGAGCCCGCCGCCGCGAGCGAGGCGCGCGACAGCTCCTCGGTGGTGATGCACATGGCCACGTGGCCCAGCGCCGTCCCGCCGTAGGCCTCGTCGATCGACAGCCCGAAGTAGCCCAGTGCGCTCATCTGCTCAATGAACGACTCGGGCACGAGCAGGTCCCGGCGGTGGATGGCCTCCGCGCTCGGCGCCACCTCGCCGTCGGCGAACTCCCGCACCGAGGCGCGGACCTGCTCCAGCGTCTCCCCGAGCGGGGATTCGTTGCGGCCCCGGTCGCGGGCGACGCCCTGGCCGATCTCGCGCAGGCGCGGTTCGGCGCAGGCCCCGCGCGCGAACTCCCGTTCCCGCCGGTCGAGCGCATCCTCCGGCGTCAGCCCGTGGTCCGCGGCGTGATCGTCGACCAGACGGCCGATGCGCGACACGACCTGCCCCGCCCAGCTGACCGCAAGCGGCGCGTGGCCTTCGCCGGCGCCTTCGGCGTAGGAGAGCAGGTCGAGCGCGGAGCGATGCTCCGTCGCCAGGTCCGCCAGCCGCGCGACGGCGACCTGCTGGTCGTCGATCTCCCGGCCGCGGGCGTTGCGGACGGCACGGTCGAGCAGCCGGGCCGCGGCGTCGAGCGCCCCGGCGGCATCGCGCGTGGAAATCGCTTCGCTCATGGGGCTCCGGCCGCTTGGAGAGGACGCATTAGTGCAGCAAGCTCCCGGCGACTTCAAGCGTCCGAAGCGGCCGCGGTGCGGCTCCGAGCCCCGGCGCGGGCGGGGGGATCCGCGCGGGCATTGTCGCGGCGCGCGCGGCGGGGCGCGCGCAGGCTCGCTCGCGGGCGATAGAATCGCGGCCAGCCCGGCCGACCGACAGGCCCTCCGCAGGAGGCTCCGTGCGCATCATCGAGCGATTCTCCCAGGGGCGGCCGGTGTTCTCGTTCGAGTTCTTTCCGCCGAAGACACCGCGAGGCTTCTCGGGCCTGTTCGACACCATCGCCGAACTCAAGCGCCTCGAGCCCGACTTCGTATCGGTCACCTGGGGGGCGGGCGGATCGACGCGGCGCAGGACGGTCGAGCTGGTCACCCAGATCCAGCAGGAGGTGGGAATCACCGCCATGGCCCACCTGTCCTGCGTGGGCTCTTCGCGCGCCGAGCTGAGCGCCGCGCTTGACCGGCTGAGCGCCGGAGGGATCCGCAACCTGCTGCCGCTGGGCGGGGACCGTCCCGAGGGCTACGAGCCGCCCGCCGACGCGCTCGAGTTCGCCAGCGAACTGGTCGAGTTCATCCGCGCGCGGCCCGGCGGCGGCGAACTGTGCCTGGCGGGCGCGTGCTACCCGGAGACCCATCCGCGCGCGCCCAGCCCCGAGGACGATATTCGGATGCTGGTGGGCAAGTGGCGCGCCGGCGTCGACTTCCTGATCACGCAGCTCTTCTTCGACAACCGCGACTATTTCCGCTTCGTCGAGCGGGCGCGGGCCGCGGGCGTCGAAGCGCCGATCGTTCCCGGACTGATGCCGGTCGTCAGCGTGAAAAACATTCGGCGCATGGCCTCGCTGTCGGGCGCGCGGATTCCCGAACCCCTCTCCGCGCGCCTGGACGCGGCCGGGGAGGACGACCGCCGGACGCACGAGGTCGGCGTCGACTGGGCCGCGGAGCAGGCGCGCCAACTGCTGGAGGGAGGCGCGCCCGGGATTCACTTCTACACGCTCAACCGCTCGCCCGCGACGCGCATGGTCCACCAGCGCCTGCGCGCGCTTTAGCTACTGGGAGAAGGCGCGCTTCTTCAGCTCGCGCACGTAGGCGACGAGCTGGGGATCGTTGGAGATCATCTCCGAGACCTCGCGGTCGAACGCCACCGCCTGCTCGGACAGGTCCGTCAGATCCAGCCGGTAGCCGGACAACTCGCAGAACTTCTGCAGCAGCGCCAGGGCCGCCCGCGGATTGGGCGTGCGCGAGACGTAGTGCGGCAGGCCCGCCCAGAGGTTAAGCACCGGCAGACCGGACTCTTCGAGCCTCTGTCCCAGCACGCCGACGATTCCGGTCGCTCCCTCGTAGCGACCGGCTTCGCCTCCCAGCCGGCTCTGGATCTCGGGGCGCGTCGACGATCCCATCACCTGCACGGGCTGGGAGTAGATCACCTCGTCGAGGTACGCGCCCAGCAGCGTCACCTGCTCGATGCCGAGTCCGGCCAGGAGCTGTTCCAGCGTTTCGCAGTACGCGCGCCAGCGCAGATGGGGCTCGACGCCCAGACCGATCACCAGATCGAATGGCTGGGCGTCCGAGCGCACCGCGAAGTACTCGTGGTCGGGCCAGACGATGCGGCGGCTGTCCCCCTCCATCCGGACGCTCGGCCGCACGACCGTGAAGTCCAGGAACTCCTCGGTCTCGACGACCGCGACGCGCTCCGCTTCGAGCGTCTCGAGCAGCGTCGCCAGTGCGTGGGAAGCGGCCTCTCCCCCGTCGTTCCAGCCCGCGAAGGCCTGAATCAGCACGGGCGACCGCAGCGGTTCGTGCGGGAAGATCTCTATGCGTCCAGTCGGCATCGGGTCGAGATCTTGCCCGACCGCGGAGGCCGCGGCCAGCGCAGAGTCACACCCCCCAGAGAAGCGCGATCGCCGGCACCGCCAGAATTCCCAGCAGGATCTGCAGCGGAAGCCCCAGGCGCAGGAAGTCGGTGTAGCGATAGCCGCCGGGTCCGTAGACCATCATGTTGGTCTG
>JAGWBS010000072.1:0-22478 GCA_021295775.1 Pseudomonadota bacterium
CATGAAATAACAACTGTATTCGTAACCCATGACATCCTGGAAGCCCTTCTTCTGGGCGACCGCATCGCGGTTCTGGATCGGGGCCGGCTCGCACAGGTCGGAACCCCCGCCGAACTTCTGGATCGACCCGCGAACGGGTACGTCGCGAATCTGATGGCCAGTCCGCGCCGGCAGCTCGCCGCGATCGGCGGGCTGCAGACCCGGCCCGCGGGAGGGTCGGGGCTTGACTGAACTGCTGGCTCTTTTCCCGGGCTATCTGACCGCCCACCTGCAGCTCAGCCTGCTCGCCCTGGCCCTCGGGGGAGCGTTGAGCCTGCCTCTGGGAGTCTGGGTGACGCGCCGGCCCCGGCTGGAGTCGGCCGCGCTCGGAGCGGCGAGCGTCGTCCAGACGGTCCCAAGCCTGGCGCTGCTGGCCTTCATGGTGCCTGCGCTGGCCTGGGCCTCGGGCTGGCTCGACCGCGGCGCTGGCGTGGAGCTGAGCAGCATCGGGTTCCTGCCGGCGCTGATCGGCCTGACGCTCTACAGCGTCCTGCCCATGCTGCGGAACACGGTGACCGGGATCGCGGGCGTCGAGCCGGCGGTGATCGAGGCGGCCCGGGCCGTGGGCATGACCGCCCGCCAGCGGCTGTGGCGGGTAGAGCTTCCGCTCGCGCTTCCCGTAATCATCGCGGGCGTCCGGACCGCCGCGGTGTGGGTGGTCGGGACGGCGACGCTGTCCACCCCGGTCGGGGCTCCGAGCCTGGGCAACTACATCTTCAGTGGCCTGCAAACGCGCAACTATGCCGCCGTGCTGCTGGGCTGCGTGGGTTCCGCCGGTCTGGCCCTGGCGCTCGATGGCCTGATCCGCGGCATCGAACGCGCCTATCGCGCCCGCAACCGCGCGGGCCTGGCGCTCACGCTGGGAATCGCCCTGCTGCTCTTGGGCGTC
This sequence comes from Pseudomonadota bacterium, assembly GCA_021295775.1. Taxonomy (GTDB): domain Bacteria; phylum Myxococcota_A; class UBA9160; order SZUA-336; family SZUA-336; genus JAGWBS01. The sequence goes on from JAGWBS010000072.1 coordinate 929, forward strand.
GCCGTCGGGAGCCTGGTCCCCCGCCTGGGCGCCCCCGGAGCGCAGCCTGTGGCGATCGGCAGCAAGCCTTTCACCGAGCAGTACGTCCTGGGCGAACTGCTCTCGCTGCAGATCGAACGCCGCGCCGGGGCCGAGACGCGCTCCGTACCGTCGCTGGGATCCACCGTGGCCTTCGATGCGCTGCGCAGCGGCGAGATCGATGTCTACGTGGACTACTCGGGGACCATCTGGGCCACCATCATGAAGCGTCAGGAGCTGCCCCCGGAGCGCGCGCAAGTCCTGCGGGAAGTGACCGATTTTCTGGAACGCGAGGCCGGCGTTGGGGTGATCGCGTCCCTGGGCTTCGAGAACACCTACGCGGTCGGCATGCGAAAGGAGCACGCCGCCGAGTTGGGAGTGGAACGCATCAGCGAATTGGCGCGCCTCGCTTCCCGGTTCGAGATCGCCAGCGGATACGAGTTCTTCGCCCGGCCGGAGTGGCGCGCGCTGCGCGATTCCTACGGTCTGGACTTCGCGGGCCTGCGCGGCATGGACCCATCGCTGATGTATCCGGCCGTCCGCGACGCCCAGGTCGATGTGATCGCGGCCTACTCCACCGACGGGAGGATCGCGGCCTACGACATCGCTCTGCTGGAAGACGATCTCGGCGTCATCCCTCCCTACGACGCGCTCGTGCTGGCGAGCGCGCGACTGCGGAGCACACGACCGGAAGTCGTCGACGCCCTGCGGGAACTCGAAGGCGCGCTGGACGAGAACGCCATGCGGCGGCTCAACCTGCGCGTGGACCGGGGCGGCGAGGCTCCGCGCTCCGCCGCGCGGGACTTTCTGGATTCGCGCGGCCGCTAATAGCGAATGACCGAGTGCACCTCGATCTCCGGCAGGGCGCGTCTCCCGTCCAGGAATTCCAGCTCGACCAGAAATCCCGCTCCGACGATCTCGGCGCCAATCCGCTGCACGAGCCGCGAGGTGGCCGCTGCGGTTCCGCCCGTGGCGATCAGATCGTCGCAGAGCAGAACGCGCTGTCCGGGTTCGAGCGCGTCCCGGTGCATCTCGAGCTGCTCGTTGCCGTATTCCAGCTCGAAGCTCTCGCGCAGGGTCTCCCTGGGGAGCTTCCCGGCTTTGCGCGCAGGCTGAAAGCCGGCGCCGAGCGCGAGCGCCAGCGGCGCGCCCAGGATGAAGCCGCGCGACTCGATTCCCACTACCGTATCCACCGCCCGGCCCTCGAAGGGCTCGGCCAGCAGGTCGACCGCGGTTTGCAGCGCCGCTGCGTCCTGGAGCAGTGGCGTGATGTCCTTGAACAGGATCCCCGGCCTGGGGAAGTCCGGGACTTCCCGGATCCGGGCGCGCAGCCGCTCGGCGGGGGTCACGGCAGGTACTTTAATGGATCGCGCGCGCGCCCGTCTTGGCGGATCTCGAAGTGCAGTTGGGGGGCGCTCGCCCGGCCCGTCTTCCCGACCCGGGCGATCGTCTGACCCTGGTCGACGAAGTCGCCCACCCGCACCAGAATCTCCTGGTTGTGCGCGTAGATCGACGAGAGCTTCCCGGCGTGTTTCAGGATGATGAGGTTGCCGTAACCCGCCAGTGAGTCGTCGGCGTGGATCACCCGGCCCGCCGCCGTCGCGACCACCTTCACCCCCTGCCCGGCCGAGATGTCGATCCCGTCGTGGCTGGCGCCGGAGCTCATCCCGAAATTTCGTATCAAAGGTCCCCGCACCGGCCACAGAAAGCGGGTGGGTTTCCCGGCGCTGCGCCCGCGCGGATCGGACCGCGTCCATACGCGCGCCGTCGCAGCGGGCCGCTGGGCGGGAACGGCGCGAAGCACCGGCACCGTCAAGCGCTGGCCGACCTTCAGGTAGCGCGAGTCACTGAGACGGTTGGCTCGGACGAGCGCGCTCACGCTCGACCCGTAACGCTGTGCGATCGACCACAGCGTGTCGCCGCGCCGCACGACGTGCGTGCGCTTCGGTACCGGGAGATACAGCCGCTGTCCCGGCCGGATCCCATCGGATTGCAGCCGATTCATCCGCTGGATCTCTCTGACCGATGTCCCGTAGCGCTTGGCGATCTTCCACAGTGTCTCGCCCTTGGAGACCGTGTGGACCCGCGCGTGAGTCGGCCGGGACGGCGGTTCCGGCACGCTGCGGCAGCCCGCCAGCCCGACGCACAGCGCCAGCGCGCAGGCCGTCATGACTCGCGCCGCGCGGCGCGCTCCGCCCATCGCCACCCCCCTGTCGATCGACCGGTCCGGAAGCGCCGGCTCCCGGTCGAAATAGTTTCGCCTCCGCAGGCGCTCGTCGCCAGCGGACGACCGCGCAGGCGAACTCCGCTACACTCGCCTCCCCGTCGGGGCGTAGCGCAGCCTGGTAGCGCGCTTGAATGGGGTTCAAGAGGTCGAGAGTTCAAATCTCTCCGCCCCGACCAGCCCGGTCAGAGCTTGGATTCCGGGTCTCTGTCCAGCCGGCCCAGCAGAGTCGTCGCCAGCAATCCGGTCGCGGCCAGGCCGAGCGCCCCGCCCCAATGGCCCGCCGTCGGCGCGAAGCGGCGGACCGGCCACTGCGCCGGCTCGAGGCTCGCGGCCTCGGCCTGCGTCAGCACGCGTCCCGCCACGATTTCCCCGGCCTGCGGACGAACTCCCGCCTGGAATGGCCACAGCCCCAGGACGGCCCCCAGCAGAAGGCCCAGCAGCACTCCATGAGTCGGCTTGGCGTGCCGTTCCAGCAGCCAGCCGATGGCGCGGGTCCCCGCGGCCAGGCCGAGCAGCCCCCCCGCGGCCACGGGGATCAGGACGGAAAGCGCTTCGGTGAGCAGCGCGGCATCCGCCCCCCCGGACAAGAGAACCTGCTTCAGCCGCTCGACCGCGCCGAGCACGGCCTCGTACTGGCCCAGCAGGAGCAGCAGATAGGCTCCGCTGATCCCCGGAAGGATCATCGCCGCGGCGCCCGCAACCCCCGCCAGCATCAGCCCGATCGCGCCGCCTTCCCCCGCGCTCCCCGTCGGCGGACCCAGGGCCATCGGCAGCAGCAGCGCGAAGCCGAGCGCGGCGCCGATCCAGAACGACGGCGAGGCCGGGCGCGACAGCCTCCAGATCAGGGGCACGCCTCCCAGCGTCAAGCCGATGAAGAGGCTGTACATGACCCAGCGCTGGCCGATCACCAGCTCCCGGATCCAGCCCGCGAACAGTCCGATGGCCAGCGCCCCGGCGGCGGCCACCGTTCCGGCCAGCAGCACGGGGCGCCAGCTCAGCCGCAAGCGGGTCAGCTCGGCCAGCGCGCGAATCAGCGCGGGGTACACGCCCGCCGCAAGCAGCATGGTGCCTCCGCTGACGCCCGGAACCAGATTCGCCAGGCCCATCAACGCCCCGCCCACTCCGGCCCGAAACAGCAACGCCCCGTCCCTGGATGTCCCGCCCTTCACCGATCCCCCTGCAGCGGGATGAATAGCGGATCGGCGGTGGAGCCGCGAAGCGCCGCCAGGGAGGCTGCCGGCCGACCGACCCGGCGGGTGACTTGTCCGGGAGCCGGGATATACTCCGCCCGTTCCAGTCCTGACTTGGTGAGGGGAGAATGGCAGCGAAGCGCACGAAGACGGCTCGCAAGCAGACCCGGCGGAAGAAGGCCACGGGTGGAAAGACCGCCCGGAAAGCGGCGCGCAAAAAGGCGCAGAGCCGCAGTCCGGCCCGTAAGAAGGCCGCCCGCAAAAAGGCGGTTCGCAAGAAAGCCGCCCGATCCAAGTCGGCCCGGAAAAAGACCGCCGCGCGCAAGAAGGCCGCCCGCAAAGCATCGAGCCGAGCGAGGAGCAAGTCTTCCGGATCGCGCCGGAAGTCCGCGAAGCCGCGTTCCGAGCCCGCCGAAGTCTCGCCGATCGCGGCGGCGCTCGCCCGCCGGCGCCAGCTCATGCTCGGGCGCTGAGCGGCGTTCGGCCCGGGTGGTCGGCAGCGGCGGCCGGGCCGCTAGGACGAAGCCAGCAGCTCGCGCAGCTTCACCAGGTCCGAGCGCAGGCGCTGGAGCGCCTGGGCCGTGGACGGCCGGGCCGCGAGATCGGCCTCGGCGCGACCGCGCGACTCCTCCTGCAGGTACTGCCGCGCTCCCGCGATGGTGAAGCCCCGCTTGCGCAGCAGGTGCTTGATCTTGAGGATCGTCTCGATGTCCTTGCGGCGATACATGCGCTGATTGGAGCGGGACTTGAGCGGAGCCATGGTCTTGAACTCCGTCTCCCAGTAGCGCAGCACGTAGGGCGCGAGAGCCGTGATCTTCGCGACTTCCCCGATGCGGTAGTACTTCTTGTCGGGGATCCCGTCCAGAATCTGCTGGATCTCCGCCATCGCACCCCTCGATCCGAGCCGGCGAGCGTCCGCGGACGACTGCGCCGCTGGTGGGGATTGTACTGCCCCGGCGGGTTAAAACGTGGAGGGTTCGTCCCGACCCTCCGGCGCCTGGTTCAACTCGTTCTTGAGCACCAGGCTAGGCTTGAAGGTCAGCACCCGGCGCGCTTCGAGCTGGATCTGCTCGCCGGTCTGGGGATTGCGGCCCTTGCGCGCGTTCTTCTCGCGGACGATGAAGTTGCCAAAGCCCGAGAATTTCACCTTCTCGCCGCTGACCAGGGCCTCTTTGATCACGTCGAAGACAGTCTCGACCAGTTCGGCGGATTCCTTTTTCGAGAAACCGACGCGCTCATAGATCGTCTCCACGATGTCTGCCTTGGTCATCCTGTCCTCCCTCGCGAGACTTGACGAAGCTCCCCACCGAAGCGCCTCGTGAGCATTCGCGTGAGCTTGTCGGTGGCCGCCCCGACCTCCGCTTCGGTCAAGGTGCGGTCGGTGCGCTGGAACACCAGGTGGAAAGCCAGGCTCCGCCGTCCCTCCGGGATGCCCCGGCCCTCGTAGCAGTCGAACAGCTCCACATCCGCCAGATGCGGCCCGCCCGAGCGGCGGATGGCGTCCAGGATCGCACCCGCCGGCTGCTCGCGGTCGACCAGCACGGCCAGGTCGCGCCGCGAGGCGGGAAAGGCCGAGACGGGCTGGATCTTGGTCTCCAAACGGGGCAGGCCCGGCAATGCGGAGAGGTCGATTTCGCACACCGCGCACTCGACCTCGATTCCGTAACGGGCGCTCACCGCCGGGTGCAGTTCTCCCACCCAGCCGATCGTCCGGCGTCCCGAACGGATCCGCGAGCAGGCTCCCGGATGGAGGTAGGCAGCCCCGGACTCCGCGTCGAATCTCGCGGGTAGGCCCAGATCCTCGACCAGTTTTTCGGCGACGCCTTTGGCCTCGAAGTACACGGGCGCTCGCTGCGTCTCCCACAGTCCCGTGCGCTCCGGCGCCGTCAACAGGGCCGCCGCGGCATCGAGCTCGTCGGGGAGTTCGCCCGAGTCGCGAGCCAGGAAGACCCGTCCGATCTCGAACAGGCGCACGGCCTCGACCTGGCGCGCCAGATTGCGCCGCGCCGCGCGCAGCAGACCGGGCAGCAGACTGGTGCGAAGTTCGGAATCGCTCTCGACGATCGGATTGACCACGCGCACGGAGTGCCTGCGGGGATCGTCGGAGTCCAGCCGCAGCGCGTCGAAGTCCGAGGCGGGGCCCATCGGGATGCTGCGCGTTTCCAGCAGACCGGAGGCGCACAGACTGTCGCGAGCGAGGTCGCAGCGGGTGGCTCTGGGCGGCGCGGAAACAGGCCGCAGAGCGGCGCTCGGCAGCGTGTAGGGGATTCGGTCGTAGCCGTGGATTCTGCCCACCTCCTCGACCAGGTCCTGGGGGATCCGGAGATCGTTGCGGTAGCTGGGAATGCCGCAGCGCAGCGATTCGCCCTCGCGGGTGGCCGGGATGTCGACCCGCGCGAGCAGCTCGACGACGTCGCTCTCCGAGAGTTCCACTCCCAGCAGCCGGGCGGGCAGGTCCGGCTCGAGCTCGACCTCGCCGCAGTGCCGGAACGCCCCCCCGACAGCCTCGACGCGCCCGCGCGAAATCTCGCCTCCGGCGATCTCGGCGATCAGCCGGGCACAGCGGTCGACCGCGCGGACGATCCCCTCCGAATCGACCCCGCGCTCGAAGCGGTAGGAGGCCTCGGTGCGCAGACCGAGCCGCCGCGCCGTCCGCCGGACGCGGATCGGATCGAAGTGGGCGCTCTCGATCAGAACTTCGCGCGTGGCCTCGTGGACCTCGGTGTCCGCTCCGCCCATCACTCCCGCGACGGCGACCGGCCGCTCGGCGTCGGCGATCACCAAGTCGTCCGGCCCCAGCACGCGGCGCTCGCCGTCCAGCGTGACGATTTCTTCCCCGTCCTCGGCCCGACGCACCCGGAGCTCCGCCCCCCGCAGGCGGGCCAGATCGAAGGTGTGCAGCGGCTGGCCGAACTCGAGCAGGACCAGATTGGAGACATCGACCACGTTGTTGATCGACCTCAGGCCCGCCGCGCGCAGGCGTTCGACCAGCCAATCGGGAGACGGGCCGATCGCGACGCCGCGCACCACTCGCCCGACGTAGCGGTGGCAGCTCTCCGGGTCGTGAATCTCGATCGCCACGTCCGACGCCGCGCCCCGCTCGCCCTCCGCGGGATCGCAGGCGGGCAGCCGCAGCTCGCCGCCGAAATGCGCGCGGACTTCCCGGGCCATGCCCAGCATCGAGGCCCAGTCGCCGCGATTGGGCGTGATCTCGAAGTCCAGCACGGTGTCGCCGGCGCCGACCACCTGATCCAGCGGAGCGCCCACCGGCGAGTCGTCGGGCAATTCGAGGATCCCCTCGTGGTCGTCGCCCAGGCCCAGCTCGCGGCTCGAACAGATCATGCCGGAGGAGACGATCCCCCGGATCCTGGCCTTCTTGAGCTTGGTCCCGTCGGGAAGAACCGTCCCCGGAGGGGCCACGGCGACGCGCAGGTCGGCGCGGACGTTGGGCGCTCCGCAGACGATTTCGACAGGCTCGCCGGTTCCCAGGTCCACCCTGCACAGCGACAGCCGGTTGGCCCGGGGGTGCGGCTCGCGTTCGATCACCCGGCCGACGACCACTCCGCCCAGTTCCGGTCCGGTCGACTCGACGCCTTCGATCTCCAGACCCGCGAGAGTGAGACGCTCTTCGAACTCCGCCTGCGAGGCGGGCAGGTCGACGAAGTCCGACAGCCAGCCCAGGGAGACCTTCACCGGATCTGCTCCAGCACGCGCACGTCGCCGTCGAAGAGCAGGGAAATGCTGGGCACGCCGTAGCGATCCATCGCCACCCGATCGATGCCCATCCCGAAGGCGAAACCACGGTAGCGAGCGGAGTCGATGCCGCAGTTCTCGAGTACCCGGGGGTGGATCATTCCGCAGCCGCCCCACTCCAGCCAGCGTTCTCCCCAGCGGAAATCGATCTCCGCGGAGGGCTCGGTGAACGGGAAGTAGTGAGCCCGGAAACGCAACTCGACCTCGCCGAAAATGTGCCGGGCGAACGCGTAGAGAACGCCCTTCAAATCGGCCATGGTCACGTTCTCGTCGACGTAGAAGCCCTCGATCTGATGGAACAACGGCGAGTGCGTGCCGTCCGAGTCGCAGCGGTAGACCCGACCCGGAGCGATGAAGCGGAACGGGGGCTCTCGCCCCGTCATCGCGCGGATCTGGACGGGTGAGGTGTGGGTGCGCAGGACGTGCCCGCCTGCGACGAAGAACGTGTCCTGCAGGTCTCGCGAAGGGTGGTCCGCCGGAATATTGAGCGCGTCGAAGTTGTTGTATTCGGTCTCGACCTCGGGGCCGTCTTCGATCTCGAAGCCCAGGCTGGAGAAAAACTCGGCCATGTCCCGCTCGACCCGGGTGACCGGATGCAAGGCGCCGCGGGCCCGCCTCGGCGGCGGCAGCGTCGCGTCGAGCCGCCGCTCCGACAGCGAGCGGCTCTGGCTCTCGCCTTCGAGCTCCGTCTGGCGCTTCTGCACCCAGAGCTCGACGCGCTGCTTGGCGGCGTTGACCGCCTGCCCGGCCGCCGCGCGCTGTTCGGGATCGAGCTGGCCGATGGAGCGCAGGCGCGTCGAGATCGAGCCTCTGCGGCCCAGGTAGCGCGCGCGCGCTTCACGCAGTTCCTGGATCGAGTCCGCCCGCTCGATTTCTCCGCGCGCCTCGGCCTCCAGGGCGTCGAGATGAACCGGGTCCGTCACCGGACGCGGTCTCAGGCCGCCTGGGACTTGGCCAGTTCGGCGAGCTGGGCGAAGGCAGCCGGATCGTTGACGGCGAGGTCCGCGAGGTTCTTGCGATCGACCTCGACGCCGGCCTGCTTCAGGCCCGCGATGAAACGGCTGTAGCTCAGATCATGCAGGCGCGCCGCCGCGTTGATGCGCACGATCCACAGGCGGTGGAACTGGCGCTTGCGCTGACGCCGGTCGCGATAGGCGTAGGCGAGGCTCTTCTCGACGGCCAGACGCGCGGGGCGGATCAGCTTGCTGCGCGAGCCTCGGAAACCCGAAGCCTGCTTCAGAATCTTCTTGTGGCGGCGATGCCTGGCCACACCTCGTTTGATTCGCATTCTGTCTCCCGGCCGGACCCGCTAGAGGTAGGGAAGCTGCTCGCGGATGTGGGGCTCGTCGGCCCGCGCCACCAGCGTGGGGCGGCGCAGCCGTCGCTTCCGAGCGCTGCTCATCTTGGTCAGTATGTGGCTCCGGAACGCCTGGCCGCGGCGGATCTTCCCGCTGGCCGTGCGCCTGAAGCGCTTGGCCGCCCCGCGCCGCGTCTTGATCTTAGGCACGATCGATCTCCTCCAACAGAGCCTGCGCCTCGTCCTCCAGCGTCTCTCCGCGCGAGCGGGCGCGGCTCGATCCACTGCGCTTGGGCAGACTCTGCTCCTTGTCCTGGCTCGCGTCGGTCCGCTCGGCTTCCTCCCCGGACGCGGCGCCCTCCTCCGACTCGCTCCGGGAGCCGGACTCCTTGGCCTCGGCGCGCTTGATCCGCTCGATAGCCTGCCGGTCGGGCGCAAAGATCATGGTCAGCATGCGGCCTTCCATCTGGGGACGCGATTCGGGCTTGGCGAACTCGGACAGATGCTCGGTGACGCGCTCGAGCAACTCGCGCCCGATGGCAGTGTGCACGATTTCCCGGCCCCGGAACATCACCGTCGCCTTGACCTTGTCGCCTTCGAAAAGGAAACGCCGGGCGTTCTTCAGCTTGAACTCGAGGTCGTGGTCGTCGATCCGCGGCCGGAACTTCACCTCTTTCAACTGGCTCTGGTGCTGCGACTTCTTCGCCTGGGAGGCCTTCTTCTGCTGTTCGTACTTGTAGCGCCCGTAGTCCATGATCTTGCACACCGGCGGATCGCCGTTGGGCGAGATCTCCACCAGATCGAGACCGATGCGGGACGCGATGTCTCGCGCCGCGTCGGTGGACATCACTCCGAGCTGCTGACCGTCATTGTTGACGACGCGGACCTCCGGCACCCGAATGGCGCGGTTCACGCGAACCCTGTCTTTTTCAGGCGCGACATCGCGCCAACGCCGCCTACGAAATCCCACGCGTCAATGTCTCCTCCCCTGCTTTGGAAAGCATCTAAACTCGCGCGTCCGTGTACAGGAAATACCGCGTAAAATCAATCCCTTGTGAGGGCCGGACCGTCTCGAGCCGGGAGCGTCGGACGGCGGCCGCCTGGTAGGCACGGGCGGTTTCGAACCGCCGACCTCCACCGTGTCAAGGTGGCGCTCTTCCCCTGAGCTACGTGCCTGTCGCTGCGAGAGCCTCGATACCAATCCGCCTGCGAGGTGTCAATCGAGCGCATCGAGCGGTTCGCCGGGGGCCGCCTCGGCCGCGGAGGGCTCCGCCCTGACCCGCATCACGATCTGGTCCGGGCTCACTTCGACCGGCTGCAGCCGGAAGCCGTCGAAAGCCATGGCGGTCAGGCGATCCTGAAGCGCCCCGGCCGAGAGCTGCGCGGTCACCCGCAGGCGCGCTCTGCGGGGCCCCAACTCGCTCAGAACGGCCTCCTCCGCGTCCAGCCCGAATTCGATCGCCGACCTCACGGCATCCACATGCACCAGGCTGGACACGTCCAGGAGCACCGCATCGACGGGCCCCGACGAACGCGCCAGTTCGCTCCAATTGCGCGAGAGTTGGAGCAGGACGTTCTCGGCCACCTGATCCCGCACGGCCTCGAGGGCGCGCTGCAGGGCTTCGGGCGCGAGCTCGTGATAGCCGGCGCCCTGGAAGCGCGACAGCGCCAGGTCCGCGGCATCGCTGGCCCGACGGGCGCGAACCGAAACCTCGGCCACTCCGCCGCTGGTTCCGGTACCGGTCGGCCACCAGCGTACGCCGACCTCCAGCCCGATGTCCGCTCCCAGCGCGCGGGCCAGATCCAGAGCGTCCTCTTCGCCCGAAAGGGGCGTCCCCCGCACCCCGGGCTCGACGACCACCACCTCGCCCCGCTCCAGCGCACGGACCAGATATCGCCGCAGTTCCGCCAGCGGACCCGCGGCTTCCCCCGGGTCGAGTCCGGCCGATCCGCGCACGTCCAGAACGACCGAGGGCCGCGCGTCCCAGGCGACCAGCAGCCCGCGCCCGGTCAGGTATTCGCGCAGCCGACGGGTGTCGATGGTGGCGTTGAGCGGCAAAACCCACTCCTCGGCCCCGGATTCCTCGAACTCCGGCCATTCGAGTGCCGGCTCGGCCTCGATTTCGGGATCCGCCGGACGGCCCTCCAGGTCTTCCCCGGGATCGGGGGTCGCGGGGCGCAGAAACGGACTGCCGGTGATCCGATAGGTCAGCAGGAACTGGGTCGTTCGGCCCGCCAGCGCCTCCCGGAACTCTTCCGCGCGAGCCTCGTAATCGGCCGGACTCGTCTGCTGTCTTACCGCCTCCAGCACCGCTTCGAGCAACGCCGCCACCTCCAGGGAGGCTCGCGGCGCACGGTCCTCCACGGCCGGAGCGACGCCCTCGACGTCCACGTTCAATCTCCCCGCCGTAGGGAACGCGCCCGCGGGAAGCGCGGACAGGATCGCCGCGGCCAGCAGCAGGCCGCTCACGCGACCTGGCACTCCGAAACCTCCGCGCCGAAGAGATCGTCGAGCTTCGACACCAGCTCCCGGCTCACCGCGACGCGGTGGCGCGTCAGGTCCAGGACCGCGAGGGCGCCCTCTGGCTACTGCAGCTCGAGCCGCACCGGCACGTCGCCGGGGGCATGATCGAGGACCACGCACAGCTCGCGCAGGCGCTCGTCCGTCAACCTCAGCCGCTTGCTGCAGCGGCTCCAGGCGTCACGGATCGGAACCGCCTGCTCGGCGTGGAGTTCCGCGCGATCGGAGTCGAACTTCAGGGCGCCGCGCAGGAAAACCGCCTCGTCCGTCTGCAGCAGCCCCGTGGCGCGGTCGTACGCATCGGGGAAGAACACCACGTTGATGCTCCCCGACAGATCCTCCAGCACGGCACGCGCCATCGTTTGCCCGCGGCGCGTCTTCACCGTCCGCAGGCCGGTGAGCAGACCGCCCAGCCAGATCTCGCGACCGGCCGAACTCGGTGGGGGCAGCCGGTCGAGCGCGAAGCTGGCGAAGCGCCGGAGCGTCTCCTCGTGCTCCAGCAGCGGATGACCCGTCAGGTAGAAGCCCAACGTGTCTTTCTCGCCCGACAACCGATCCGCCTGGGACCACTCTTCCACCTCGGGCAGGGCCGGCTCGGATCCCCCGCCCTTTTCCCCGAAGAGCGAGCCCTGCCCGAGTTCCCGGTCGCGCTGCTCGCGCTGCCCCCGCTCCAGCGCCGCCCCCAGCCCCTCCCAGAGAGAGGCTCGGCGCTCTCGGGTAAAGTCGAATGCGCCGCAGCGGATCAGACTCTCCGCCACCCGGCGGTTCACGCGGCGCAGGTCCACCCGCGAGCAGAAGTCGTGGAAGCTGCGGAAATCGCCACCCTCGCGGCGGGCTTCCAGGATCGCGTCGACGGCCCCCTCTCCCACGTTCTTGACGCCGGCCAGCCCGAACGCGACGCCGCTCCCGCCGTCGACCACGGTGAATTCCCGCTCGCTGGCGTTGACGCACGGTGCGCGCATGCGGATGGCGCGCCTGGAGGCGTCCTTCATGTAGCGCTCGAGTTTGTCGTGCTCGCGCCATTCCGCGGTCATCGTGGCAGCGAAGAACTCCGCCGGGTAATGCGCCTTGAGATAGGCGGTCTGGTGCGTGAGCAGAGCGTAGGCGGCCGAATGCGCCTTGCCGAAGCCGTAGCCCGCGAACTGGAGGATCAGATCGAAGAGCTGCGCCACGATGTCGCGTGGGTGTCCGTTGGCCACCGACCCGCCGATGAACTTGGCGCGCTGCTCCTCCATCACCGCCGGAATCTTCTTGCCCATGGCCCGGCGCAGCAGGTCGCCCTCGCCCAGGCTGTACCCGGCGATCTGGTTGGCGATCTGCAGCACCTGGTCCTGGTACAGGATCACCCCGTAGGTCTCGGAGAGCACGCTCTCGAGTTCGGGGAGCAGGTAGCGCACCGGCTTGCGCCCGTGTCGCCGCTCCACGAAATCGTCGACCATGCCCGACTGCAGCGGACCGGGCCGGTACAGCGCCACCAGCGGAATCAGATCGCGGAACTCGCGCGGCTGGATCTTGAGCACCAGGTCCGTCATGCCCTGGGACTGGCCGACCTGGAACACGCCTTCGGTGTCTCCCCCGCACAGCAGCTCGTAGGTCTCCGGATCGCTCCGGTCCGACCCGGCGATGTCGAAATCCGGATCGTGCCGCGCCCGGACCCGCTCCACCGCGTCGGCGATGATGGTGAGCGTGCGCAGTCCCAGCAGATCGAATTTGATCAGCCCGACCTGCTCGCAGTAGCGGTAGTCGAACTGGATCACCACCTCCTTGGTGCGCGGGTCTCGGTACAGCGGGGCCACGTCCGTGATCGGCCGGGAGGAGATGACTACGCCCGCCGCGTGGCGCCCGGGGTTGCGGATCTGTCCCTCGAACGAGGCCGCGAGATCCATCAAGCGTTCGACCTGCGGGTCGGATTCGATCAGTTCCCGCAGTTCCCGGGTGCCGCGCTTGGCGTCCGCGAGCTTGATTCCCAGCGTGTCGGGAATGAGCTTGGCCACCCGGTCGACGTCCCCGAAGGGCAGGCCCAGCACGCGGCCGGCGTCACGCACCGCGGCCTTGGCGGCCATGGTGCCGAAAGTAACAATGCCGGCGACGCGCCGGTCGTCCTGCTCGCTGCCGTTGTAGCGCCGCTCGACGTAACGGATCACCTCGGCGCGCCGGTTCATGCAGAAGTCGATGTCGATGTCCGGCAGCGACATGCGCTCGGGGTTCAGGAAGCGCTCGAAGGGAATGGTGTATTCGACCGGGTCGATGTCCACGATTCCCAGCGCGTAGGCCGCCAGCGAACCGGCGGCCGAGCCCCGCCCGGGACCGACCGGAATGCCGCGCTCCTTGGCGAAGCGGATGAAGTCCCAGACGATCAGGAAGTAGCCGGGGTAGCCCTTGTCCACGATCACGCCCAGCTCGTAGTCGACCCGCTGCGCGTAGTCGCGGCTGGAATCCGGATAGGGCTCCTCGGGATCCAGCCCCAGGCGCGAGCGCAGTCCGGCGTGGGTCACCTGGCGCAGATAGCTGGAGGCGTCGTGGCCCGCGGGCACTTCGAAATCGGGCAGGTAGTTGGTGCCGGTCGCGAGCTGGAAGTCGCAGCGCTCGGCGATCTCGAGCGTGTTGGTCACCGCCTCCGGCAGGTCGTGGAAGACCTCGAGCATCTCCTCGCCGTCTTTGACGAAGAAGCCCTCGCCGTCGAAGCGGAAGCGGTCGTGGTCGTGAAGGGTCTTCCCGGTCTGAACGCAGAGGAGCGCCTCGTGGGAATGGGAATCGTTGCAGGTCAGGTAGTGGCAGTCGTTGGTGGCGAGCAGCGGCAGGTTCAGGTCGCGGTGCATGCCGAGCAGTTCGCGGTTGACCCGCTCCTGGTCGGGTATCCCGTGGCGCTGGAACTCCAGGTAGAAGCGGTCCCGGAAAAGCCGCGAGTAGCGCTCGACCAACTCCCAGGCGTGTTCGATCCGGCCCGCCTGGATCGCGGAGGGAATGGCCCCCGACAGACAGCCGGAGGTGGCGATCAGGCCCTCGTGATGCGCCTGCAGCAGCTCCCAGTCGACGCGCGGCTTGTAGTAGAAGCCCTCGAGATAGGCCTTGCTGACCAGCTTGACGAGGTTGGCGTAGCCGGTCTCGTTCATGGCCAGCAGGATCATGTGGTTGATCCCGTTGAAGCCGCCCGTCGAAGCGTCTTTCTCGAAGCGCGAGCCCTGGGCGACGTAGACCTCGCAGCCGATGATCGACTTGATTCCGGCGCGTTCGCACTGCGTCTGGAACTCGACCGCGCCGAACATGTTGCCGTGGTCGGTGATGGCGACCGCGGGCATGCCACGTGCGCTGCAGTGGTCGACCAGCCGCTCGATCGGAATCGCGCCGTCGAGGATCGAGTACTGCGTGTGCAGATGCAGATGCGCGAACTTCGCGCGCTTGTCCAAGGCTCCCCCCAGAGGCCCTGCGCCGGACCCCGCGCCCACGGCGATCCTACCCGTTCACTCCCATTCGATAGTCGCCGGAGGCTTGCTGGAAATATCGTAGACCACGCGGTTGATGCCCGGAACCTCGTTGATGATCCGGTTCGAGATGCTCGCCAGCACCTCCCTCGGCAGGTCGGCCCAGTCTGCGGTCATGGCGTCCCGGGAGGAGACGCAGCGCACGCAGATGGCGTTCTCGTAGGTCCGGGCGTCGCCCATCACGCCGACCGAGCGCACGGGCAGGAAGACCGCGAACGCCTGCCACAGGCCGGCATACAGGCCCGCGGCCCGAATCTCCTCGATGACGATCCTGTCCGCCGCGCGCAGCTTCTCCAGATTCTCGCGCGTGACTTCGCCCACCACGCGGATGGCGAGGCCCGGGCCGGGGAACGGGTGGCGCTGCCAGAGGGCGTCGGGCACTCCGAGTTTTTCCGCCACTTCGCGCACCTCGTCCTTGAACAGCTCCCGCAGCGGCTCAACCAGCTCGAGGTGCATGTTCTCGGGCAGGCCGCCGACGTTGTGGTGCGTCTTGATCGTCGCCGACGGCCCCCAGACCGAAACCGATTCGATCACATCCGGGTACAGAGTCCCCTGCGCCAGGAAGCGGGCGTCCGGGATGCTGGCGGCCTCGCGCTCGAACACCTCCACGAAGCAGTGCCCTATCCGAACCCGCTTGGCTTCGGGATCAATCGCTCCCTCAAGTCTGGAAATGAAATCATCCTTTGCATCAATAACTTTAATAGGAATCTTCAAGTCAGACTTGAATATTTTTTCGACCTCCTCGGCCTCGCCCGAACGAAGCAGGCCGTTGTCGACGAAAAAGCAGTGCAGGTGCGGTCCGATGGCACGGTGCAGCAGGACGGCGACCACGCTCGAGTCGACGCCCCCCGAGACTCCGCAGATCACGCGACCGTCCCCGATGCGCTCGGTCAACTCGCGGGTCTGCTGGCCGATGAACTCGTCCATCGTCCAGCTCCCGCGCAGGCCGGCCACGCTGCCGAGGAAGTTCTCCAGGATGCGCGTCCCGTGCTCGGAATGGAACACCTCGGGATGGAACTGCAGGCCGTAGATGCCTTCACCGGGCCCCCGGACCGCGGCGAAGGGGCTGTTGCTCGAGGTACCGATCACCCGGAAGCCCGGCGGGAGTTTCGCCACGCGATCGCCGTGGCTCATCCAGACCACGCTGCGAGCCGGAACTCCCTGGAACAGGGGTTCGTCGGCGGCGCTCAGCTCGAGCTCCGCCCGCCCGTACTCGCGTTCGTCGGCGGGCTCCACCCGCCCTCCCAGGTGCTGGACCAACAGCTGCTGGCCGTAGCAGATTCCCAGCAGCGGCAGCCCGAGATCCAGAATCTCTTCGTTGATCTGCGGAGCTTCGGGATGCGTGACGCTGGCCGGGCCGCCCGACAGGATCAGCGCGCCCGGGGATCCGGCCCGCACGCGCTCGGTCTCCACCCAGGGCGGAACGATCTCGCAGTAGACCTTCAGCTCGCGGACGCGCCGGGCGATGAGCTGCGTGTACTGCGATCCGTAGTCGACGATGACGACGCGCTCGGATGGGGACACGGGCTCCGGTCAGGTCTCGAGCCAGTAGTTGGGCGGCTCTTCGGTGATGATCACGTCGTGGGGATGCGACTCGCGCAGACCCGCGGCCGTGACCCGCAGGAACTGCGCGCGCTCGCGCAGGCGGTCGAGATCGGCCGCACCGACCAGTCCGAGTCCTGCCCGGATCCCGCCGAGCAGCTGGTGCACGCTGTTGGTCAGCGGTCCGCGGTGGGGCACCCGGGCGTCGACGCCCTCCGGGACGAGCTTGGACGGTTCGGTGGCCTCGCTCTGGAAATAGCGGTCGCGGTAGCCTTCGCGCATGGCGGAGAGGGAGCCCATCCCGCGGTAGACCTTGAAGGAGCGGCCCTGGTGCAGAACCAGATCGCCGGGACTCTCGTCCGTGCCCGCGAAAAGCGAGCCGATCATGACGGCTTCGGCCCCCGCGGCCAGTGCCTTGGTGACGTCGCCGGAGAACTTGATGCCGCCGTCCGCGATCAGCGGAATTCCCTGGCGCCGGCACACCTGGGCCGTGTCCAGGATGGCCGTCAGCTGTGGAACGCCGACGCCGGCTACGACACGGGTGGTGCAGATCGAGCCCGGGCCGACGCCGCAGCGCACCGCCGAGACGTGAACCTTGAGGAGAGCTTCGGCTCCCTCGCTGGTGGCCACGTTCCCGCCCACCAGTTCGACTTCCGGGAAGGTCAGGTGAAGACGCTCCAGGGCGTCGAGCACGCTCTGCGCGTGGCCGTGCGAGCTGTCCACCAGCAGCAGGTCCGCTCCCGCGTCGATCAGCGCCTGGGCGCGCTCCAGGATGTCGGCGGCGACGCCGACCGCTGCTCCCACGCGCAGGCTCCCCATCTCGTCTTTGTTGGCCAGCGGATAGCGCTGAGCCTTCTCGATGTCCTTGATCGTGATCAGTCCGCGCAGGTTGCCATGGTCGTCCACGACCAGCAGCTTCTCGATGCGGTTTTCGTGCAGGAGTTCCTTAGCGCGCTCCAGCAACACCCCCACCCGAACCGTGATCAGGCGCTCGCCCGGGGTCATGATGCTGGAGACCGGGCGCTCGGGATCCTTGACGAAGCGCAGATCGCGGTTGGTCACGATGCCGACGAGTTGCTCTCCGCGCACCACCGGAAGACCGGAGATGTGGTGCCGGTGCATCACGTCCAGCGCCTCGTGGATGGTCTCCTCGGGTTCGAGCGTGACCGGGTCGACGATCATGCCCGACTCGGAGCGCTTCACCTTGGCGATCTCCGACGCTTGCGCGGCGATCGACAGGTTCTTGTGGACGAAGCCGATGCCGCCTTCTTGGGCCATGCAGATCGCCGTGCGGTGCTCCGTCACCGTGTCCATCGGCGAGGACACCAGCGGCATGGCGAGCCGGATGTTCGGGGTCAGAGAACAGCCGAGGTCGGTCTCCGACGGGTGAACCGAGGAGGCTCCGGGCACAAGGAGGACGTCGTCGAAGGTCAGGCCGTCTGCGATTCTGGCCTGCAAGGCGCGCCCTCCCCACTGCGCTGGCAGCGGAAAGTATTCGGTCGCTCCGGCGAAGTCAAGCTTCGGCTGAGGGTCAGAGAAGGGGCAGCGCCGCGGGGGCGTCCTCGGCGGACCGGCCGAGCAGCGAGTGCGGAGTCGCGGCGGTGACGTCGACGGCGCAGAGACTGCCTGCCGGCGGAGGCCGAAGGCTCTCGAAGTTGACCACGCGATTGTGGGGACAGCGCCCGCGGAGCTGGCCGGGCCGACGCTGGCCGGCGCCCTCGACCAGGACCAGGGTGCGTTCGCCGACGCGCCTCCGGCCCGCCGCCAGGGTCAGCTCGCGCTGAACCTCCTGCAGCCGCTGGAGCCGCTCCAGGGCCAGTTCTCTGGGCGGAGCCCGGAGTCCGCGACGCTGCGCCGGGGTCTCGGGCCTTTCCGAGTAGACGAAAGAGAAGCTGTCGCAGAACCCGACCTCGCGGACCAGACTCAGGGTCTGCTCGAAGTCCCGCGGCGTCTCGCCGGGAAAACCCACGATGATGTCCGTGGTGATCGCGAGTTCGGAGCGCGCCTGACGCAGGCGCGCGACGATCTGCAGGTAGTCCTCGCGCGTGTGGCGCCGGTTCATGGCGCGAAGCACGCGCGTGGAGCCGCTCTGGATCGGCAGATGCAGGTGCGGGCAGAGCTGCGGCACCTCGGCGTAGGCGCGGATCAGCGCCTCGTCCATGAAGATCGGATGCGGACTGGTGAAGCGGATGCGCTCGATGCCATCCACCTCGGCCACCCGTTCGATCAGCCCCGCGAAGGGCATCTCGCCGGAGATCCGACCGGGCCGGGGCCGCCCATAGGCGTTGACGGTCTGCCCCAGGAGAGTCACCTCGACCACTCCCCCGGCCGCCAGCTCCCGAATCTCCTCCAGGATCGTCCGACTGGAGCGGCTGACCTCGCGTCCTCGCGTGCGCGGAACCACGCAGTAGCTGCAGAACAGGTCGCAGCCTTCCATGACCGTCACGAAGGCCCGGCCAGGGGTTGGAGATGCGTACTCCGGATGTCGTTCCGGCAGCTCGAAGCGCGCCTGGGGGTCGTCGTCGTAATCGGTTCTCGATGCCCGATGGCGCTGTCGGGCACCGTCCACCAGAGCCGGCAGGTGCGTCAGATTCTGGGGGCCGAACACGAAGTCGAGCCGGGGGAAACGCCGCAGGAGCCGCTCCCCCTCCTGCTGGGCTACACAGCCTCCCACGCCGACCACCAGATCGGGCCGCTGCTGCTTCCGCTCCAGCAGACCCCCCAGCTCCGAGTAGAGCTTGTGCTCCGCCTTTTCCCGGATCGAGCAGGTGTGGACCACGACCACGTCGGCCTCCCGCGGGGCCTGCGCCGGGCGGTAGCCCGCGTGGTGGAGGAGATTCGACATCTTCTCCGCGTCGTGCTGGTTCATCTGACACCCGAAGGTGCGGATGTGGAAACGTCCCTGCATGGCCGTCAATTTAGCCCAGCGCCCGACCGTCGTCCGGGGCCGGAAGCTGGCGTGCCCGGTCCATCGCCGGGAATGGGATCCTCAGAAAATTCAAATACTTGCAAACGGCATTCGCGGGGCCGGGGCGCGTTTACGCGACAGATCCCGGATTCAGCCCATCTGGATCAGAGATTGACAGCCCGGGGGGCCTATTGATAAAATCGATAGACCTAAAGCATATTTCTTGCGGAGAAGGCGGTGAAGGACGGCATTCCTCTGCGGGATGCCAAACCTCTCACCCCCCACTGAAAGTCATTCACCGCCCTCTCCGACCCCTTTACAGCCCCCGGTTTCGGCCGGGGGCTTTCTCTTTGGAGCCCCCGAGGGCCGAGACCGGCGGCCGCGCCCCAGCGGCCCCGAGCCGCGGCCGCGATCGCTCCGCGACCGTGGGCCGATCCCGGACCGGGCCCTACAGAATCAGGTGGTCGACCAGGCGCGAGAGCTGCTTGAGATTCCGGCACTCTTCGGCGACGTCGGTGTGCGGCAGGTACTTGTCCATGACGCTGTCGCCGAAACCCCAGGCGCCCGGCGACTCGGGATTGATCCAGATGAGGTTCTTTGCCTTGTTGTGGACGTCGCGCAGACACCAGGCCTTGGGATCGTTGTAGTTGTTGCGCGCGTCTCCGATCACGACCACCGTCGTGCGCTTGTCCAGCGAGGCCAGGAAATCACGCCAGAAGATCTCGAAGGCCATCCCGAAGTTCGAGCGCGTGTAGGGATTGATCCGGTCCCCGCCGTCGAGAGCGATGTCGATGGCGTCGAAGACGTCCCGGTCCCGGAAGACCTCGGTCACCTCTCCAAGCTCCGCCACGAACACGAAGCTGCGGATCTTGGTGAAGATCTCGCTGAGCTGGTAGGCGAACTGCAGAAAGAAGCGCGAGACGTTGGCCACCGAGCTCGAGATGTCGCACAGGATGACCAGCTTGGGCTTCTCCTTGCGGCGCTGCCGAAAGACCAACTCGAACGGCACTCCCCCGTGGGCCATGTTTCGGCGCACGGTCTGCTTGATGTCGAACTTGCCGCGCCGTTCGCGCCGCCGGCGCATGGTCACGACGTTCTTGAGCTTCTGCGCCAGCCGGGTGACCACGTCCCGCATGCGGCGCAGGTCTTCCTCGGTCAGGTTGTAGAAGCTCTTCTCCTGCAGGCTCTCGCGGCGGAAGCGCTCCATGTAGTCGTGGTTCTGCTTGTCCAGCTCGCGTTCCGTGTACTGCCGGACGGCGCGCCGCAGCGCCTCGCTGACCGCCTGCAGGAGCTCCCCGAGCTTGCCCAGCTCCTCTTCGGACATGCCCTGCTCGCGCAGCATCTCCATCAGGCTTCGCAGCTCGCCCTGCGCGCCTTCCAGATCCCTCCCTTCGAGCATCCGCCGGCTGAAGAATCCGATCTGCAGCATGTTGCGGATGTTCTCCAGGTCGACGTCCTCGGCGGCGTCCTGGATGAGCTGTTCGAGCTGGCTGGCGTCCATCGACAGCAGGGCCTGCGCGAGGGCCGACAGGTCTACGTCCATGTTCTCCAGCATCTCCTGGAGCTGCTCCATCAGCTGCTCGAGGTCGAAGTCGCCGCCCATCGCCCCAAGCGCGCCCTCGAGCTCCTGGCGGAGCTGGTCATGGAAGCCCGACCAGAAGAGGTCGAACAGACGGTCGTAGGAATCGATGTCGTCGGAGCGCTTGACCATGGTGGTCCGGAGCGCGTCCTTGAAGAGTTCCCGCTGGCCGAGCGGCATCTCGTCGAGCGCCTGGAAAGCGTCGATACTCTCAGAGACCGACACGCGCAGGCCCGCCTTGCGCAGGATATTCGTGAACTCGACGATCTTCTTCTGCATGGACGGAGGCTAGTGCAGCACGCTCCGCTTGGTGGTCGCGGGCTCTGGCTTGGGGGCTTCGGGCTGGCCGGCCTGGCGCTCCGCCGACTTGCGCTGCAGCAGCGCGTTCAGCTCGGTCTGGGCTTTGTGGATATCGCCCTGGTGCTTCAGGATGATGTTCAGCGTGTCGCCGACCAGTTCTTCGTCGAGCTCCTCGGCGTTCAGGATCATCAGCGCGCGCGCCCAGTCGAGCGTCTCCGAGATGGACGGCGTCTTCTTCAGGTCCAGCTTTCTCACCGCGTTGATCAGTTCGATGATGTCCTGGGCGAGCCGCTCGCTGATTCCGGGCACCTTCAGGTCGAGGATCTTCAACTCCAGCTCCGGCGGGGGGAAGTCGATGTGCAGGTGGAGGCAGCGGCGCTTGAGCGCGTCGGTCATCTCGCGCTGGTCGTTCGAGGTCAGGAGGACCAGCGGCAGGTGCTTGGCCTGAATCGTCCCGATCTCCGGCACGCTGACGGTGTAGTCGGACAGGACTTCGAGCAGGAACGCCTCGAACTCGGGATCGGACTTGTCGACCTCGTCGATCAGCAGTGCCACCGGCTCGTCCGAGGTGATGGCGGTGAGCAGCGGCCGCGGAACTACGAATTTCTCGCTGAAGAACACGCTGTCCTGGCCGGCGATGCGTTCGGACGCCTCGCGCAGGCTGGTCGTGCCGGCGATGACCTCGCCGATCTTGTCGCGCAGCATCTGGGTGTAGAGGAGCTGCTTGGAGTAC
>JAGWBS010000072.1:22697-23011 GCA_021295775.1 Pseudomonadota bacterium
AACATTGCCTTCTCCTCAAGCTCGCGAAGCTTCCGCGGCCCGGGCCACCGCGCGTCGTTTGTCGATCGAATCCCCGTGGGCCGGCGCGCCCCGGGAAACGCCCGGGCGGGTGCGCGCGGACGGCAGGCGTCAGCTCATCAGACTCAGCAGGTGACCCAGCTTGGCCTGCTTGGTGCGCAGGTACTCCAGGTTCTGGTCGGTCGGCCGCATCTCCAGGGGCACGCGCTCGATGATCTCCAGCCCGTAGCCCTCGAGTCCCGCGCGCTTGCGCGGATTGTTGGGCAGCAGGCGGATCTTGCGCACGCCGAGCTCGA
>JAGWBS010000073.1 GCA_021295775.1 Pseudomonadota bacterium
CTCTCCGGGGGGCTACCCCGGAGAGACGTGTTGTGCGTCGAAAAATGGTGGAGGCGGCGGGAATCGAACCCGCGTCCGATCAGCTTCTTTCGGCCGCGTCTACGTGCGTAGCCCCGTGTTGAGGTTTTAGCGCCCCCGCCTGGCTTCGGCGCGCGCCGAGCGGTGCGCGAGTCGGGAAGAGTTCTCGTCCGCCGCCCCCCGACGTGGCTTTGGACCAGCCTGCTGGACGACGCCGCCGGGCCTCAGCAGGCATCGGGTCCGGCGACGCTCACGGATTCCTAGTGTTCAGCTAGGCCGCGAGAGCAAGGTTTTCGTCGGCACTTGTAAGCACCGTTGCTGGTGGATTTACGAGGACCCAGCCCCTCGGCACGCAACGGACGACGTCCACTGCCCGTCGAAACCGATCGCCCCCTCATGGAATGGTCGAACTTCGAATTCTAGGTGAGCCCCAAAGGCGGTCAAGCTCCCCCCGGCCGGGGCCGGCGCGGCGGCTGCGCTACTTTCTGCCTCCCCTGCCGCCGTGAGGTCAGCTTGAAGGATCTGCCGCGGGTCACGCTCCGCCCCGACCGGGACCGCGCTCCGCGGCGCGGCCACCCCTGGATCATGTCGGGCAGCGTGGAGGCGGTCGAAGGCGATCCCGGGCCGGGCGCGGCGGTGGCCGTCGCCAGCGCTTCCGGCGAGACGCTCGGCTGGGGAGACTACGATCCGGGTTCGCAGATCCGGGTGCGGCTCTGCCAGCTCGGGCCGGAGACGGGCTGGAAGTCCGGGGACGAATGGCTCGCCGCCGGTCTCGAGGCCGCGCTCGGACTGCGCGAGCGGCACCCGCTGCTGCGGGACACCGACGCGCTGCGGCTGGCAAACGCCGAGAGCGACGGTCTGCCCGGGCTGACCGTGGACCGCTATGCCGACTGGCTGGTGGTCAAGCCGGGCACACCTGCGATGCTGACCCGGGTACCCGCCGTCGCCGAGGCGCTCGCCGGCCGGACCGGCGTCAAGGGAGTCTGGTTGCGGGGCGCGGCGCCCGGAGCGGCGCGCGACCTGATCGGCGAGGTCCCCGACCGGCCCGTGACGATCGAGGAACGCGGGCGCCGCTACGTCGTGGACCTGCGCCGGGGCCAGAAGACCGGGTTCTACCTGGACCAGCGCGACGCCCGCGACCTGTTCCAGCGCCTGTCCCCGGGCCGCCGGGTCGCGGACCTGTTCGCCTACAGCGGGGGCTTCAGCGTCGCCGCGCTGAACGGCGGAGCCGAGTCCGTGGTCGCGGTCGAGTCCTCGCCCGCCGCGATCGAGCTGCTGCGACGCAACGCGCCGGGCGCCCGGATCCTGGGCAGCGACGCCGGCGAGTTCCTGCGCGAGACCGACGAGCGCTTCGACCTGCTGGCGCTCGACCCGCCTCCCCTGGCCAAGCGCCGCCGGGACGCGGGCTCTGCGTCGCGGGCCTACAAGGACCTGAACCTGCGCGCCCTGCGGATCGCGAACCCGGGGGCGTTTCTGCTCACCTTCTGCTGCTCGCACCACGTCGACGCGGGACTGTTCCGCAAGATCCTGTTCGGGGCGGCGCTCGACGCCGGCGTCGGCGCCCGCCTGCTGGCGACTCTGGGCGCGCCCCCCGATCACCCGATCTCGCTGAACCACCCCGAGAGCGAGTACCTCAAGGGCCTGCTGCTGCAGATCGAGCGCTGAACGCCGGGACGAATCCAGCCCGCGTGGAGCGGACCCGCCCCGGGTTTACTTCAAGCCGGCCGGATAGGCGCTCCAGTCGACTTCCCGGCGTGGCCCGCCGAGGGTGCCCGGCCAGCGCGAGCTTCCGATCGTGTCGACGTAGGGCCAGAACGCCTCCGGATCCAGCGGTCCTTCGAGCGTGATCTGTCGGGAGGTATGCTCCGCGATCGAGAGGTAGGCGCTCGGCTCTCCCGCCATCGGCAGAAGTTCGGCGATCGGGTCCCACGGACTCTCGAGCAGCCGGAGCTCGCCGGCCACGCTCTCGCGGTACACGGGCCGGGAGCCGGCCTTGACCATTACCACGTGCGGCGGGAAGTCGTAGGCCTTCTCCGCGCCGCCCACGGCCCGCGAGACCTTGACCCACCATTCGTAGTCGGTCCCGGCTTCGGGCAGTTCCGCCGGGCCGGTGGTCGCGCCCTTGAATTCGAGGAAGGTGTATCCCTGGTGGACGCAGCGGGCCGAGACGTTCTTTCCGAGCCGGTAGTACTCGATCTGGCATGGGAACTTCGGCTGGCCGTTCATGTCCTTGCTGATGTAGATCGCGGACTCCTGGTCGATCCCGTATCCAATTGTGTACACGCCCTTCTGCCCCCGATAGTCGGCGTCGACGGTCATCAGGACGCCGTACTCGGGTTCGTCGGGCACGGGCATGCAGTAGATCGTGAGGTGGACGTTCGCGCTGTCGCTCGGATCGATTCCCGGCGGCAGCAGGGCGGCGATCTTCGCCGGATCCGTCGGATAGTCGATCTTCAGGGCCGGCCATCCCAGGATGTCTCCCGGATTGATCTTGAGATCGTTTTCCGTCGCGGGCATGCGCGTTCCTCTCCCTGTGGAGCGTGCATCATCACGCTCCCCGACGTCATTCGTCCAGCGTCACCTCGACCAGCACCCCGAAGAGCTTGGGAGCCGAGGGGCGCAGTTCGTCGAAGATCCGGCTGCGCAGTTCCGGGTCGTTGCGGATCGCCCGCGCTCGGCCCGCCAGCTCCCGGCCCTGCACCAGCAGCGCCACCCGGCCGCCCTCGCCGCGCAGTTCCCGCCACCAGGCGCCGTCGGAGGCCGCGTACACGTTCCCGTCCTTTTCCAGGTAGTTGACCGGGATCTCGCGGCCGGAGGGCAGCGCGATCAGCATCACCTTGTTCGCTCGCTCACCGTCCGGGCGCTCGCGCAGCTCGCGCGCGACGCGCGGATTGTTGACCCAGGCCTGGTAGATCAGGATCGCCCCGGCCAGGGCAAGCAGGACGGCAAGACCGATTCCCGCGATCTTCACGCGGCGATTCTTCCTCGGCGGCTTTCCGGGATCAACTCGCGAACGCGGCTCTGCGCCGCTCGGCGAAACGCAGCGGCAGGCAGAACCCCGCCGAAAGCGCGACGAAGGCCGCGGAGGCGCCGATGCAGGCGATCAGGCCGGACGAGCCGAGGCCGGCCGCTTGGAAGACCGCGCCGGACAGGACCGTGCCGGTCAGGCGCCCGGCGGCGTTCGCCATGTAGTAGAAGCCCACGTTCATGGCCACCTTCTCGCTGTCGGCATAGGCCACGATCAGGTAGCTGTGCAGCGCGCTGTCGACGGCGAAGATCACGCCGAAGACCGCCAGCCCTCCGATCAGGGCGGCCTCGGGCGAGTAGCCGGCGTATAGCAGCCCGGCGATCGCCAGCAGCGGCACCCACAGGGCGAGGGTCCAGCCGCCGAGCTGCGCCCCCCGGACCTCGGCCTCGCCGCCCGGGGTGGTGCGCGCCACCCAGCGGGGCGCCGAGGCCTGAACGAATCCGTAGCCGATGATCCAGAGCGCCAGGAACGCCCCGACGGCGGAGAACGACCAGCCCAGGCTGGCCGCGAGGTAGACGGGCAGCGCGATCGCGAACCACAGGTCGCGGGAGCCGAACAGGAAAAGCCGGGCCGCCGCCAGCCAGTTGATGCGCGCGTCGCGCGAGAACACCGAACTCAGGCGGGCTTTCGAGCCCATGCGCCCGGCGCGGCTCGGCAGCATCCAGGCCGCGACGACCAGCGCCAGCGCCAGCGCGCCCGCCATCCCCAGGCACGCGCGGGTGAAGCCGACGCTCGAGAGCAGCGCGCCGCCGACGAAGAAGCCGACCCCTTTGAGGGTGTTCTTGGAGCCGGTGATCAGCGTCACCCAGCGCAGCAGGCGGCTGCGGTCGTCTTCGGGCACGACCAGCTTGACGAAGCTCTTGGAGCTCATCTTGGTCAGGTCCTTGGCGATCCCGGACAGCGCCTGCGCCCCCATCACGTAGGCGACCGTCAGCAGCGCGGGATCGATCGCGAGCATCGAGCAGGCCACGATCTGCAGGCCCAGGCCCGCCAGCAGCGTGCGGACCAGGCCGAAGCGAGCCCCCAGCCAGCCGCCGAGCAGGTTGGTGACCATGCCGAAGAACTCGTAGAGCACGAACAGGGCCGCCAGCTCCAGCGGGGTGAAGCCGCGCTGGTGCAGGAAGAGCAGCACCAGCATGCGCAGCGCGCCGTCGGTGATCGTGAACGCCCAGTAGCTGCCGGTCACCAGCGCGTAGTCGCGCAGATTACGCACGTGCCGCCCCCGCCACCCGCGTTGTCAGTTCGACCAAGCGGTTGGCGTAGCCCCATTCGTTGTCGTACCAGGCCAACAGCTTGACCATCCGTCCGTCGACCACGCGCGTCGAGAGCGCGTCGACCACGCCGCTGCGCGGGTCGCGCGCGAAGTCCGCCCCGACCAGCGGCCGGATCTCGTAGCCCAGGATTCCATCGAGCGCGCCCTCGGCGGCCTCGCGCAGCAGGCCGTTGACCTCCTCCACGTCGGTCGGGCGGGCGACCTGGAACGCGCAGTCGGTGAGCGAGGCGTTCAGGGTCGGCACGCGCACGGCGATGCTGTCGAGCTTTCCGGCCAGTTCCGGGACGATGAGCGTCACGGCCGTGGCGGAGTTGGTGGAGGTGGGGATCAGGCTCAGCCCGGCGGCGCGGGCGCGGCGCGGATCCGCCCGCGGTGCGTCGTGAACCGTCTGGGTGTTGGTGGGCGCGTGCAGGGTCGTCACCGCCCCGCGCTCGATCCCCAGGCCGTCGTGGATCACGCGCACCAGCGGCGCCAGACAGTTGGTGGTGCAGGAGGCCGCGGTCACGATCGGTTCCAGGGAAAGGTCGTAGCGGTCGTCGTTGACCCCCAGGACGATGTTCGGCACGCCGTGCTTGACCGGTGCGGAGACGACCACGCGCTCGACCCCGGCCTCGAAGTGCGGCAGCAGCCGCTCCCGGGTGCGGAAGCGGCCGCTGCACTCCAGAACCAGTTCGACGCCGAGGTCCTTCCAGGGGATCTCGCGGGGATCCTCGTGGGCCGTCCGCCGCAGGCTGCGGCCGGCGACCTCGACAGCCTCTCGGTCCGCCCGGCAAGCTCGATTCCAGCGTCCCTGGACGCTATCGAACTCCAGCAGCAGCGCCAGAGTCTGCGCGTCGGCGGAGGAAGGCTCGTTGAGCGCCACGAACTCGAGTTCCGCCGCGTCCCAGCCGGCGCGCAGCGCGAGCCGGCCCATCCGACCGAACCCGTTGATGCCTACGCGCATGCGCCGCCGTCCCCCGCGAACCGTGCCGAATCCGCCCGAGCACCACCCCCGGGCCAGGAGCGAACTGGATTTTCGCCTGCCCGTGTGACGCCCGGGTGAACTCTCGGTGAACCCCCCGCGGAGCCAGGGCCGGTCCGGCGCGAGACGCCGGTCAACCCGCGGCCTCCCCGCCCCTGCGCGCCTGGATGCACTCTTCGGCGAAGGCCAGGGCCCGCAGGTGATAGGCGCGCGCCGCCCAGCCGAGGCTGATGTTGTGGGCGGCCTTGGGCTGAACCTCGATCTCCAGGCGCGGCGCGCCCGAGAACAGCGCGCGCGTCTGGACGCGGGCCGCTTCGCCGGCCTCCCACCAGGGCTCGAACTCGGCGACCGTGAGCCGCATCGGAATCCGGACTTTGGGCGCGATCGGGGGAAGGATCTCGGGCCAGCGGGGGGCCTCGAGGTTCTCCATGGCGGGGATGTCGGCGGTCGGAGCGGTCTCCGGCGCGAAGCTGCCGGGCGGATACAGGTCTTCGCAGCCCCAGTAGAGGTCGCGCATGCTCGGTCCCTCCCCGCCCGGCTCGCGGGCCCGGCGCACGCGCTCCAGTTGGGCCGGGTCGTAGCGCAGGCCGGCCCCCGAACCGTCGAGCCCCAGCAGTTCGGCGCCTCGCGGATCGGCGGCCATGTGCAGCGCCACCTTCAGTCCGTAGGAGTGCGCCAGCAGGAAGCAGCCCGCGCCCGTCGGATGGCTGCGCCCGAAGTCTTCGATCGCGGCGTAGAGCGCATCGGCCTGGCCGCGCATGCTCAGGCCCTCGGGAAAGCGCGCCTTCGACTCACCGTAGCCCGGCCGGTCCAGGGCGAGCACGCTGAAGCCCAGCGCCGCGCCCAGACGCAGAAGCGACAGACTCGGGTGGGCTCGCCCGTGAAAGTAGCCCGCGTGCATGCCGCCGCCGTGCAGCGCCAGCACCAGGGCGCGAGGGGCCCCGCCGGGCGCGAGGGCCTGCCAGCCGGAAAGTCCGGCGCCCCCCGCCTCCATCACGATCCGCTCCACCGTGGGTTCGACCAACCCGACTCCCGGGCGCGGGACCCGGCCCGCCGCCTGCGGCCGCGCAGCATAACCGGGCTTCACCAACTCGTCACACCAACGTGACGGCAGTGCGACCGGCCCTGATTAGGCTCCCCACGACTTTCGTTCAAGAGGAGACGAGTCAAATGAGGACGTTTGGGATTCTGGCTCTCGCGCTCGCACTCGGCCTGCCGGTTCAGGCCGGGGCTCAGGGTCGCGATCAGATCCGTATCGTGGGTTCTTCCACGGTCTTCCCGTTCGCGACGGCGGTCGCCGAGCAGTTCGGCAAGACCACAGACTTCAAGACGCCGGTCATCGAGAGCACGGGGTCGGGGGGCGGTCTGAAGCTGTTCTGCGCCGGAGTCGGCATGCAGCACCCGGACGTGACCAACTCTTCGCGCCGCATCAAGGCCTCGGAGATCGAGCTGTGCAACAGCAACGGCGTGCTCGACATCGTCGAGGTCAAGATCGGCTTCGACGGGATCGTGATCGCCAACTCCAAGGCCACGGGGCGGTACAGCCTGACCAAGGAACAGGTCTTCCGGGCCCTCGCCAAGGACGTTCCGAACGCCGCCGGCAAGCTGGTTCCGAACGGCTATACCACCTGGAGCGAAATCGACGCCTCGCTGCCTAACACCCGGATCGAGGTGCTGGGACCGCCCCCGACCTCGGGCACGCGCGACGCATTCGTCGAGCTGGCCATGGAGGGCGGCGCCAAGGCGATTCCGTCGCTCAAGGCGCTGCGCAAGCAGGACAAGAAGGCCTTCAAGGCGGTCGCCCACGCCATTCGCGAGGACGGCGCCTACGTCGAGGCGGGCGAGAACGACAACCTGATCGTCCAGAAGCTCGAGGCGAACCCGAAGGCGCTGGGCATCTTCGGTTTCTCGTTCCTGCAGCAGAACGCGGACAAGATCCAGGGCAGCCTGGTGGGCGGCTCCAAGCCGACGTTCGAGAACATCGCCAGCGGCGAGTACGGGATCTCCCGCTCGCTGTACTTCTACGTGAAGGCGGCGCACATCGACCGGGTGCCGGGCATCCGCGAGTACGTCGGCGAGTTCACCAGCGACCGCGCCGTGGGCCCGGACGGCTACCTCGGCGACAAGGGACTGATTCCGCTGCCCGACTCCGACCGCGCCGCGGTCCGCGATGCGGCGGAGAACCTGGTGAGCATCCAGCTCGCGGATCTGGCCGCCAACTAGGCGCCGGAATCGCCCTTCTCCCAACCCCCGATCGCCCCGCCCGGGTCCGCGCGGCCCGGGCGGGCGGTCGCTCCGTTCCGGAGCCGGCTTGACCACGGTTGTCCTGATCGCGATCGCCGCGCTCGCCTTCCTGGCGTACTTCTTCGGCAGAAGCCAGGCCATGGCGGTCGCGGGCGGCGATCCGCGCTCCCTGCACTCGCTTCCCAGCTACTACGGGCACTTCGCCATGCTCTGGGTGATGCTGCCCGCCCTGGGCCTGCTCGTGGCCTGGTCGGCGAGCATTCCCAGCCTGCTGGAGTGGTTCGTGCTGTCCGGGCTGCCCGAGAGCGTGCGCGGCCTTCCCGCCGATCAGCTGGAGCGCTTCCTGCAAGACGCCCGCTATCTGGCGTCCGGGAACATTCCCAGCCGGGAACCGACCCGGGAAGTGATCGCGGCGGCCGAGCGCTTCGGCCGCCTGGGAGAAACCGCGGACCTGGCTCTTCTGGCGCTGGTCTTCGCAGCGGCGGCCAGCGGCTTCGGCTACGCGCGCAGCCGGATCGCCACAAGCCTGCGCGCGCGCAACCGGGTCGAGCAGATCGTGATGCTGCTGCTGATCGCCTGCTCGACGATCGCGGTACTGACCACGGTCGGGATCGTGTTCTCGCTGGTCTTCGAGGCCCTGCGGTTTTTCAGCATGATCTCGCCGGCCGAGTTCCTCTTCGGCCTGGAGTGGAGCCCGCAAACGGCCCTGCGCGCCGACCAGGTCGGCTCCTCGGGCGCCTTCGGGGCGATCCCGATCTTCATGGGCACCGCGCTCATCACCGCGATCGCGATGAGCGTGGCGGTTCCGGTGGGTCTGATGTCCGCGATCTACCTGGCCGACTACGCCAGCGACCGCGTCCGGGCCGTGGGCAAGCCCATGCTCGAGATCCTGGCGGGAATCCCGACCGTGGTCTACGGCTTCTTCGCCGCCCTGACCGTCGCCCCGCTGATCCGGGGCTGGGGCGAATCGCTGGGGCTGGACGTGGCCTCGGAGAGCGCCATGGCCGCGGGCCTGATCATGGGCGTGATGATCATTCCCTTCGTCTCTTCGCTGTCCGACGACGTCCTCAGCGCGGTGCCCTACTCGCTGCGCGAAGGTTCCTTCGGCCTGGGCGCGACCAAGTCGGAGACCATCCGCCAGGTCGTGCTGCCCGCCGCGCTGCCGGGAATCGTCGGCGCGATCCTGCTGGCGATTTCGCGCGCGATCGGCGAGACCATGATCGTGGTGATGGCGGCGGGCCTGGCCGCCAACCTCACGGCGAACCCGCTGGAGGCCGTGACCACGGTGACGGTGCAGATCGTCACGCTGTTGGTCGGCGACCAGGAGTTCGACAGCGCCAAGACGCTGGCCGCGTTCGCTCTGGGCCTGGTGCTGTTCTTCATCACCCTGGTGCTCAACGTGATCGCGCTGCGGGTGGTGCGGCGTTACCGAGAGCAGTATGAGTGACGTGAGCGACTTCTCCGAGCCGTCGGACGCACACAGCTTCCGCAACACGGAGGCGGCGGACCGGCGCCTGCGCAAGCGCCACGCGGCGGAGCGCCGCTTCCGCTTCTACGGCGCGGCGGCGGTCTCGATCGCGCTGCTGGCTCTCGCCGCGCTGATCTTCGACATCGTCGGCAAGGGCCACGGAGCCTTTCAGCGCCACGTCCTCACCCTGCAGATCTACTTCGACCCCGACGTGATCGACCCCCGGGGCGACCGCTCGTCCCAGAGTCTGCGGATGGGCAACTACACCAGCCTGGTTCGCAACTCGCTGACGGAGATCTTCTCGGGGGCGACCGGCCGAAGCGACAGGCGCAGCCTGGGGTCGCTGGTCAGCACGGGAGCCGCCTTCCAGCTCCAGGACATGGTGATGGCCGATCCCTCGCTGGTCGGGGAGCGGCGGCTCGTGACCGTGCCCTTCGCCGACGACGCCGACATGTACTACAAGGGCTACATCCGCGCCGACACCCCGGAGGTCGACCGGCGCCTGCTCGACACCCAGATCGCCTGGCTGGACCAACTCGAGCGGCGCGGGCACACGCACAGCGAATTCAACGCGAACTTCTTCACCTCCGGGGACAGCCGCGAACCGGAGCTGGCGGGCATCCTGGGCGCGCTGACCGGTTCGATCCTGACCCTGTGCGTGACCCTGCTGCTCTCCTTTCCCCTGGGAGTCGCCTCGGCCATCTATCTGGAGGAGTTCGCGCCCAAGAACCGCTGGACGGACCTGATCGAGGTCAACATCAACAACCTGGCCGCGGTTCCCTCGATCGTCTTCGGGCTGCTGGGTCTGGGCATGTTCCTGAACGTGTTCGGCTTCCCCCGCTCCGCCCCGCTGATCGGCGGGATGGTGCTGGCCCTGATGACCCTGCCCACGATCATCATCGCCGGCCGGGCCGCCCTCAAGGCCGTGCCGCCCTCGATCCGCGAAGCGGCGATGAGCATGGGAGCATCGCCGCTGCAGGTGGTCCTGCAGCACGTGCTCCCGCTGGCCATGCCCGGCATCCTCACCGGCACGATCATCGGCATGGCCCAGGCGCTGGGCGAGACGGCCCCGCTGCTGATGATCGGGATGGTCGCCTTCATCGTCGACATCCCGTCGGCCTTCACTTCGCCGGCCACGGTGCTTCCGGTCCAGATCTTCCTGTGGTCGGACAGCCCCGAGCGGGCGTTCGTCGAGAAGACCTCGGCGGCGATCATGGTCCTGCTGCTTTTTCTGATGGCCATGAACCTCGCCGCCGTTTTGCTGCGCCAACGCTTCGAGCGGCGCTGGTAGGAGAAGCGATGTCCGCAGATACCAAGGTCGAGGCCCGGGACGTCTCCGTCTACTACGGGAAAAAGCAGGCGCTTTTCAACGTGGACCTGGACATCGACTCCCGACAGGTGACCTCCCTGATCGGCCCCTCCGGTTGCGGCAAGTCGACCTTCCTGCGCTGCGTCAACCGCATGAACGACACCATCGAGGGCTGCCGGGTGCAGGGCAAGATCCGCCTGGACGGCGAGGACATCCACGACCGGACCCTCGACCCGGTCAAGCTGCGCGCGCGCGTCGGCATGGTCTTTCAGAAGCCGAACCCCTTTCCCAAGTCGATCTACGACAACGTGGCGTACGGACCCCGCCTGCACGGTCTGGTGTCGCGCAAGGACGAGACCGAAGAACTGGTGCGGTCGAGCCTGCAGCGGGCCGGCCTGTGGCAGGAGGTCGAAGACCGGATCCACGAGCCGGGGACGAGCCTCTCCGGGGGACAGCAGCAGCGCCTGTGCATCGCCCGCGCGATCGCGGTACGCCCCGAGGTGATCCTGATGGACGAGCCCTGCTCCGCGCTCGACCCGATCGCCACCGCGCGAATCGAGGAACTGATCGACGAGCTGCGCGAGAACTTCACGATCGTGATCGTCACCCACTCGATGCAGCAAGCGGCGCGCGTCTCGCAGCGGACGGCGTTCTTCCACCTGGGCATCCTGGTCGAAGAGGGCGACACCGAAAAGATCTTCACCAGTCCCACGGACAAGCGAACCCAGGACTACATCACGGGCCGATCCGGCTAGCGGGAGGAGCGAATGTCGGAGCACATCGTCAAGTCGTTTGACGAAGAGCTCGAGCGCCTACGCGGCGCCGTTCAGGAGATGGGCGGGCTGGCCGCCGAGCAGCTCGAGCTCAGCCTGCGCGCGCTGCTCGAGCCCGATCCCGAACTGGCCGAACAGGTGGTCGAGGCAGACTCCGAAATCGACGCCCTCGAGCAGCGGATTTCCCAGGACGCCATCCGGCTGCTGGCGCTGCGCCAGCCGATGGCCGTCGACCTGCGCCAGGCGATCGCGGCGATCAAGATCGCCTTCGACCTGGAGCGCAGCGGCGACCTGGCCAAGAACATCGCCCTGCGGCTGCCGGTGCTGAAGGGCTTCGCCAACCGCGGCACGCTCGAAACCGTGGCGCGCATGGGCGAGCTGGCGGGTTGGCAGCTTCACGACGTGCTCCGCGCCTACTCCGGCACCGATCCCGTGCTGGCGCGCGAGGTGTGGCTCCGCGACCGGCAGATCGACGACCTGTACGAGTCCAACTTCCGGGTCTACCTGACCTACATGATGGAAGACCCGCGCACCATCAGCGCCTACACCCACCTGCACTTCGTCGCCAAGAACATCGAGCGGATCGGCGACCACAGCACCAACATCGCCCGCAGCGTCTACTACCTGGCCGAGGGCGTCCCGCTGGACGAGCCCCGGCCCAAGGGCGCCGACGCCAAGACCGCCTACGTCGACCCACCCGCCGAGACCTAGCCGGGTCGCGGCTTCGCGCCTTCGGGGCAGGCATTCGGCTCGACGGCGGCCGGCGGACTTGCATCCAGCCGACGAGTCGACGACCCGGGCGCTCAGTACCCGAGCGTCTCGGCGATGAAGCGGCCGGGCAGCATCGCGAAGGCCCCGGCGATGATCGCGCCCGTCATCGTGCCGATCATGAAGCTCGCGTGCAGGCGGACCCTGCCTCGGCGGATCGCCACGA
>JAGWBS010000009.1:0-38965 GCA_021295775.1 Pseudomonadota bacterium
AACGCTTCCTTCGCCCGGAGCAGACGTCTGGGCACGCAGGGGAAGGCGAGCTTCCGTAGCCTGGTCACCAGACCTGAGGATCCTGCTGCAATGAGAAACCCATCCCGAGCCAAGCGCTGCTTGCTGCCTTTGCAGGCGCTTGCCGTTCTGGCCGCCCTGTTCTGGGCCGTTCAGCCGCACCCGGCACGGGGACAAGACGCGGATTCCCACGAGGAGCATCCGGGCGAGCACCACGAAGAGCCGCACGAGGAGCACCACGAAGGCGGACAGACCTCCGTCCACGGATCGCACGGCTCCCACGATCCGATCGATGAAATCGTCGTCTCGGCATCTCCGCTCGGCCGGGGCGCGGCCGACACGCCCACGGCGGTAAACGTGGTCAGCCGCGAGCATCTCCTGGCGCACGGCGGCAGCACTCTGGGCGAGATCCTGGCCAACGAGCCGGGCGTGACCACTTCCGGCTTAGCGTCGGGCGCGAGCCGGCCCGTGATTCGCGGCCAGTCCGGTTTCCGGGTCAAGACGACCGAGAACGGTTTGGGCACGGCCGACGTGGCCGCCATCGGCCCGGACCACGGAGTGCCGGTCAACCCGCTGATGGCGCAGAGCATCGAGGTCCTTCGCGGACCCGCGACTCTGCGCTACGGCGGCGCCGCGATCGGCGGCGGCGTCAACGCCTTGATCGACCGAGTCCCGAGCCGGGCCCCCACCCGCGGGGTGAGCGGGGAACTCCTGGGCGACTGGGGCAGCGGCGCGGACCGCAGGAAGGGCTCCTTCCTGGTGGA
Organism: Pseudomonadota bacterium; assembly: GCA_021295775.1. Lineage (GTDB taxonomy): Bacteria > Myxococcota_A > UBA9160 > SZUA-336 > SZUA-336 > JAGWBS01. The sequence goes on from JAGWBS010000009.1 coordinate 783, forward strand.
CGCTGCTCTGGGCCGCCTGGGCTTGCACCTAGACGGCGCGACCCAGCGGGCCGAGGACTACAAGGCTCCCGGCGGAACGGGCCCTTCGAAGGTGCGCAACTCCGGGACGGACGGCTTCGCGATGTCCGGCGGTCTGGCCTCGCTGGGCGAGGGACTTCGTCTGGGCCTGGCGCGGTCGCGTTTCGACAACCAGTACGGCGTTCCCGAGGACGCGCACATCATCGACCTGCGAAAGGACGTCTGGCACATGGAGGCCGACTGGTCGGAGCCGATCCCGGGCCTGACGAGCATCGAACTGCGCGGGGCGCTGGGCGCTCACTACAACCGGCGCGAGCTCCAGGTCTTGGGCCTGGGGGATACGATTTTAGAGCCCAGCCGAACCGACACCTGGGCGTTGTACGCGATCGAGGAATGGCTGCTTTCGGACCGCCTGAACCTGGAACTCGCGGCGCGGGTCGAGCGGGTCGAGGTCAGGGGCTCCCTGCCGGGGATGGCGCGACGCAGCCAACGCTTTCATCCCTTCAGCGCCTCGCTCGGTCTCGTCTACTACCCCACGGACGGGGTCTCGCTCGCCCTGCGAGCCTCTTCCACGGAGCGCGCGCCGGACCCGGCCGAGCTGTACTACCTCGGAGAACACCACGCCACGGGCACCTACGAGATCGGCGACCCCGATCTGGGAGTCGAACGGGCGGACGCGGCCGAACTCACGCTGCACGTCCAACGCGGGCGGTTCTCGCTCACGGCCGGACTCTTCTATACCGACTCAAGGACTACATCGACCTGGCTCACACCGGGCGCTTCGTGGTGTCCGAGCACGACCACGGCGACGGGGACGACCACGACGAAGAGGGCGAGGACGATCACGAACACGACGGGCTGATCGAGGCCGAGTTCGTGCAGAGGGACACGGTCTTCTACGGAGGGGAACTCTGGCTCGACTACGAGCTGTTCGAATGGGCCGGACTCCACTTCGGTGTCGACGCACAGTTCGACGCGGTGCGCGGCCGGCTGGACCGGGGAAACGTCCCCCGCCAGCCTCCGTTTCGGTACGGCGCGGGGCTCCACTTCCACGTCGAGCGCGTTCACGGCCGCGTCGGCTTCCTGCGCCACGCCCGTCAGAAGCGCACGGGCGCGCTCGAGACGCCGACCGACGCCTACACGATGCTGGACGCCTCGATCGCGCTACGCCTGATCTCGCGAGGAGAGCGCGCGCTGGAACTGCACCTGAACGGGTGGAATCTCCTGGACAAGCGCGCCCGGAACCATCTGAATTTCCGCAAGGACCTGTTCCTGCTGCCCGGGCGGTCCGTGCGGATTTCGCTGCACGGCCGCTTCTAAGGGAATAGCTTGTCTTCCGGCCAGGGAGGAAGCGGGCCCCTCTTTCGGCCGGGGGCGGAGAGGATGGCGAACGTGAAGGGCGACCGGGCGGCGGCACGCAGACCGCGCGAGGAGACCCGAAAGCGGATTCTCGACGCCGCGACCGAACTCTTTGCGGCAGAAGGGTTTCACGGCACGGGCATGCGCTCGATCGCCGCCTCGGCCGACTGCAACGTGGCGGTGCTCTACCGGCACTTCGAATCGAAGCAAGCCATGCTCGAGGCCGTGGTCGAGCGGCGGCGGGCGCAGTGGCTCACCGACACGCCGCCGGTCGAACGCCGCGGTTCGGCCGACGCCACGCTGCGCGCGCTGTTCGAGTTCATGCTCACCCGGGACGCGGAGTTCGAGCGGCTGTTCCGGATCGCTCAGAGCGAGGCGGCCCGCAGCAGCACCCGCGCGATCTCTCCCCACCTCTCCGCGCTCTGGCCGGCGATGGAGCGCGTGTATCGCAAGTGGCTCCTCACCCTGTTTCCGGAACTCGAGAGCCGGCGCGCCCACACGGCCGCCCGGGTGTTCCGGACCCTGGTGTACGGCGGCTACGCCGAATTGCTGGTGGTGCCCGATTCGGAGCGTCCGCGGGCGCTCAGGCAGAAGGCCAGAGATTTCGCCGCGCTCCTGAGCGCCCAACTGCAGGGAGAGCCGTAACCTCCGGTCGGGACTGCGGCGTCACTCCTGGGGCGGCCCGAGCTGCACGTAGTAGATCGAGAGCTGGGTCACGAGACCCTGGGCGTCCACCTCGAACACGTCCACCGCGTACTGCTTGTAGTCCGGCCGAAACGGCGACACGGCGTACATCTCCATCATCGAGAATCCGTCTTCGTCGAGCAGCTTGGTCCTGGTGACCTGCGCCTGGCCCCGGAAAACGATGTTCTCGTAGAAGCCGCGAATCTTCTCGGACGAGTCGTAGGTGCCCGTCGGATGTTTCAGGACGGCATCGGGAGCGAACAGAGACATCATGGCCTGGATATCCGCGGCGTTGACGGCTTCGACGTAGCGCTCGGCCGCGCTTCTGGCTGCTGATCCCATCGGACTCCTCCTAGTCGGCGATGCGACGAAAGCGAATCGGTACGCTCTCGATGCCCCCGTGCTTGTTGCTGCGCGCGTAGCGCACGGGGCCGGTGAGTTCGAAATCGGTCCAGCGCGAGAGGACCTCCTGGAGCATCGCGCGCAGTTCCCGGCGCGCGAGATTGGCGCCCACGCAGACGTATTCGCCGATGTTGAACGCGAGATGGGGGTTGGGCTTGCGGCTCAGGTCGAGCCGGTCCGGCTGGCGGAAGACCTCGACGTCGCGGTTCGCCGACGGGTACCAGATGGTCACCTTGTCGCCCGGCTCCAGGCGCTCTCCCGCCAGGCGTGTGGCGCGCGTGACGGTCCTGCGGTTGTAGGTCACCGGACTCACGTAGCGCAGGAACTCTTCCACGGCGCTGGACCACAGCGACGCATCCCCGCGCAACTCCTCCGCGGCGTCGGGACGATCGATCAGCGCCAGGAGCGAGCCGGCGATGGCGTTCCACGTCGTATCGCTGCCGGCGCTCCAGAGCAGACTGAAGAAGCTGGCCAGCTCCGGCCCGGACATCGCCTCGCTCTCGCCCGACTCCGTGTCCTGGCGGGCGTGAATCACGGTCGAGAGCATCGACCCGTCGGGCTTGCGCCGCTTCTCCTCGATCAGGGACTGACCGTAGGCGTGCAGCGCGCCCGCCGCCCGCATGCGCGCCTGCATGTCCGTCTGTGCGTCGGCCGGTCGCAGGGTGGCCATGGCCCAGTCGAAGAGCTCGTGCCGATCCTGCTGGGGAACGCCGAGCATGTCCGCGATCACCTGGAGCGGGAGCTCGCGCGCCACGGCGAGCACGAAATCGCACTCGCCCGCTTCGCCGACCGAGTCGAGGATGGAGCGGGCGCGGGCGCGCAGATCGCTCTCCAGCTCGCCGATCGCCTGGGGGGTAAAGGCTCGGCTGATCAGGCCGCGCAGCCGGCGGTGGGTCGCTCCGTCGGTCATGTTGATCGCGGTTCCGACGGCGACGCCCCGCCGCAGATCCTCGATCAGGGTGCCTCCTCCCTCCCGGTCGCCTCCCGATTCCGAGGAGTAAGTGCCCGGGTCGCGACTCACTTCCAGCGTGTGGGCGTGGTCGACGACGACCCAGTATCCCTCGCCGTCCGGGGACAGCTCCGAGGGCGGATGCCACCAGACCGGCGCCCGTCCGCGCAGCGCGTCGAAGGCCGGGTGGGGGAATCTCCGCTCGAAGATCCCGAGATCGTTCAGATCGAGCGCGTCGATCTGCATCCCCTCAGTCCTCGATCTTCGGGACTTCGATTCCCGCCGCCTCTTCCAGCGCCGCCAGCGTGGCGAAGAAGACCTTGGGGCCGAGCCCGGCCCGTTCCGCCTGGGCATAGAGATCCGCCGCCGCGCGCGTCACCGGCATGGGGACGCCGAGAGTCTCGGCCGACTCGACGGCCAGCGACACGTCCTTGCTCGCGATCGAGAGCTTGAAGATCGGGCTGTCGAAGTCGCGGCCGAAGAACAGGCCGGCCAGACCCGAATAGACGCCGCCGGAGCTCTTCTTGACGATCTCGAGCAGCTCGCGCACGTCGAGCCCCGCCTTCGCGGCCAGCACGAAGGCCTCCTGCACGACCAGGCCGCCGCACAGGAAAATGGCGTTGTTCACCAGCTTGACGAGTGTTCCGTTGCCGGGCTCTCCCAGGTAGAACCGGTGGCTCGAGAACGCCTCCAGCAGCGGAGAGACGCGCCGGAACTCCTCCTCGGAACCGCTGGCCATCACCGTCAGACTGCCCTGGGCGGCGCCCATCGCTCCACCCGACACGGGCGCGTCGAGGAACGAGACCCCGTGCCCGGCCTCGAGACGATGCAGCTCCCTCACCGCTTCGAGAGAGTTGGTGGTCAGGTCGACGTGCACGTCCCCGGCGCGAAAGCCTTCGAGCAGCCCCGAATCGCCGACGACGACGTCCCGGACCTGGTCGGGGCCCGGCAGCGAAGTGAAGACGATCCGACAATCGGCGGCCACGGCGGCGGGCGAGGCGGCGGGCGTCGCCCCCGCCTCGACGAGCGGAGCGTAGGCCTGCCGGTCGAGGTCGAAGACGTGGAGCCGGTGGCCGGCATCGACGAGACGCCGGGCCATCGGTTGGCCGATGGTCCCGGTACCGATGAATCCGACGGGTTCGCTCATCTTCTCCTCTCCACCGATGGGTCCCGGCGCTCAAAGTAATCGTTCGTTTACATTCAGGGCAAGCCCGCTCGACGCCGGCGTCCAGCCGACCCGAGACGCCGCCGGCCGGCGGAGCTATCCTGGGCGCATCTGATCTTGCGCCAGGAGGCGAAATGGCCCGCATCGTACTCACCAACGCGCAGCTCTTCGACGGTCAGAGCGCACCGCGCCGGGGCGTTCACGTGGTCGTCTCCGGCCGGCGCATCGAGAGCCTGAGCGAGGGGCCCGTCCCCGAAACGGGCGCTGACGACCGCACGCACGACCTGGCCGGGCGCACGCTGATGCCCGGCATGGTCCAGGGGCACTTCCACAGCCACTTCGGCGCGTTCGGCACCGGCATCAGTTCGCCGATCCTGGGGCTGGAGGCCTCCCCGGCCTATCACGGCATCCTGGCGGCCCGGAACGTGCAGACGGCCCTGAACTGCGGCTTCACCAGCATCATCGGATCCAGCAATGCGGACGGAGTCGACCTGGCGGTCAAGGACGCGGTCGGCCACGGCCTGATCCCCGGCCCGCGCATCCTGGCCTGCACGCGCGAGTTCATGACCACCGGCGAGCAGGCGGACGGCAACAACAGCTCGTGGTTCATGAATCTGGGCAACCGCGGCTTGACGCGCACGCTCGACGGCGCCGACCAGTGGCGCCACGCCGCGCGCGAGGAGATCGGGCGCGGCTGCGACGTGGTCAAGGTTTCCTCGGGGCAGGGGCACGGCGCGGCCCCGACCGTGGACGAGTGCTACATGACCGACGCGGAACTGGAGGCGGTCGTCTCGGTGGCGCATTCGCGCGGAGCCCTGGTGCGCTCCCACTGCCCCACCCGGCCCGCCATCCTGCAGGCCGCCCGGCTGAGCGTGGACATCATCGACCACGCCGACCGCATCGACCCCGAGTGCATCGACGAGATCCTGAAGGCCGGCAGCATCGTCGCTCCCAGCATGCTGTTCAGCTTCCGCCTGATGCAGATGATCGACAACTGGGACCCCGCCTCGGGTCCGTTCCCGATGGGCGGCGCCGCGGGCGAGGAAGGCGAGGACGCGCAGGCGCGCGTGCGCCTGATGCGAGAGGACTGGGAGCACACCTGCCGCTACATGCCCGAGGCCGCCGCGGCCGGCATCAAGATGATCGTCGGGGACGACTTCGGCGTGCCCGGGATGCCGCACGGCGACTACGGGTCCGAGCTGGAGCTGTACGTCAAGCAGCTCGGGGTCTCCGCGCAGGAAGTGCTGACCTGGGCCACGCGCAACGGCGCTTCGCTGATGGGGCGCGGGGACGAACTCGGAACCGTCGCCCCCGGCAAGCTCGCCGACCTGATCGTGGTCGAGGGCGATCCGCTGTCCGACATCACCTGCCTGAAGGACCCCGCACGGGTGAGCGCCGTGATCAAGAACGGCGAGTGGCTCAAGGACACCCTCTAGGCCCGCGGCCGGGAGATCTCGATGGGTGAGTTGGAGGGCAAGGTGGCGCTGGTCACCGGCGCCAGCCGCGGGATCGGCGCGGCCATCGCGCGGCGCTTCGCCGCCGAGGGCGCGGCCGTGGCGGTCACGGCGCGCAGTCTGGATTCGCACCCGCACCTTCCGGGCCACCTGCAGGAGACGGTCGGAGCGATCGAGGCCGCGGGGGGACGGGCCACGGCGATCGCGGCCGATCTTGCCGATCCGAAGGCGGTCTCGGGAATCGTCGAGCAGGCCGTCGAAGCGCTCGGGGCGATCGACGTGCTGGTGAACAACGCCGCGGCGGCCTTCTATCTGCCCTACGAGAAGACCAGTTCCAGGCGCTTCCGCATCGCCTACGAAGTCAACGTGCACGCGCCCTGGGAGCTGGCCCAGCGGGTCTATCCGGGAATGCGGGAAAAGGGCGCGGGCTCGATCCTGAATATCTCGTCGGCCACTTCGATCCACCCCCAGGGACCGCCGTACAACGATTTCTCGACCACCGCGACACCCTACGGCTCGAGCAAGGCCGCGCTGGAGCGCATGACCACGGGGCTCGCGGCGGCGCTGCACCGCTACGGCATCCGCGTCAACTCGATGGCGCCGGTGGGGGCGGTGATGACCGAGGGCGCTTTGGCCCTGGACGTGGTGCCGGACTCCGCCCGCGTCCGGGCGGAGTCTCTGGAGGCCATGGCCGAGGCCGCGCTGGCGCTGTGCGCGGGAGACGACCCGGACTTCACGGGCCGCATCACTTACTGCACCCCCTTGCTGGAAGAGCTGCAGCGGCCGGTGCGAACGCTGGACGGACAGCGCACCCTGGACGGTCCGCTGGCGAGTCAGGCGCCCAGACCTCAGGACGCCTGAGATGAGGCGCGTCGACTACGCCGGCAGCGTCCACGACGAGCGCGAGATCGAGGCGGTCGTCGAAGTGCTCCGCGGCGGGGCCACCGCCCTGCGCATCGGCCGCAACGTACGCGCGTTCGAGCAGCAGGTCGCGGCGCTCTTCGGCAAGCGCCGCGGGGTGATGTGCAACTCGGGTTCGTCGGCCCTGTACCTGGCGGTCGAGCTGCTGGGACTCCAGCCCGGCGACGAGATCCTGACCTCTCCCCTCACCTTCTCGACCGACGTCGCGCCGCTGGTGCGCGCGGGCCTGGTGCCGGTGTTCGTGGACGTCGACCCGGGCACCTACCAGGCGGACGTGACGCTTTTCGAAGCGGCCATCGGCCCGGCCACCAAGGCCGTGCTGATCCCGAACCTGATCGGCAACTGTCCCGATTGGGACGCGATCCGCGCCATCGCCGACCGTCACGGACTGCAGGTGATCGAGGATTCCTGCGACTGTCTGGGCGCCAAGCTGCGCGGCACGCCCACGGGTACCCGGTCCGACATCAGCGTGACCAGCTTTGCTCTGTCGCACATCATCACCGGCGCGGGCACCGGCGGCATGGTCCTGCTGGACGACCCGGAGCTGGTCGACCGCTGCCTGCTGCTTCGCCGCTGGGGGCGGCGCAGCGAGCCGCAGTTCTTCGGTTCGCGCAAGGGCGAACGCAAGTTCTTTTCCGATCTCGACGGGATGGAGTACGACAATCTGTTCATCTTCGACGAGCTCGGCTGGAACTTCGAGCCGTCGGAGCTGTCCGCCGCCTTCGGGCGCGTTCAGATGGACAGGCTCCCGGGCTTCCTGGAGACGCGAAAGCGCAACTTCGCCCGCCTGAGCGAGCACTTCGCTGGCCGTCCCGACGTCTTCGCCCTGCCCCGCACCACGCCGGAACTCGACACCGGATGGCACCTTTTTCCGGTCCGCATCCGGCCGGACTCGGGCGTGAGCCGAGGCGAGTTCCAGCAGTGGATGGAGCAGCACGGGATCGACACCCGCATGGTCTGGTCGGGAAACATCCTGCGCCAGCCCGCGTTCCGCCGCATCGCCCACCGCGTCGGCAGTCCGGATCTGTCCAACGCGGACCTGGTGATGCGGACCGGCCTCGTCCTGCCGTGCAATCACGGCATGGGCGACGCCGACATCGACTGGATCTGCGAGACGACCGACGCCTTCTTCTCGCGCCCGAGCTGACCCGGAGAAACTGCCGGGACGGGCGATCGCGAACGGGCCGGCCGCGCGACCCGGAGGGACCGCGGATATAATCGCCGCCGCCGGGACGGATTCGGGCGCTGGGCAGCCCGAGGGTCCAGCGGCCGGGAGGGAGCATGGGCCGACTCGAGGGGAAAGTCGCGCTGATCTCGGGGGGTGCCCGGGGCCAGGGAGAGACGGAGGCGCGCCTGTTCGTGGCCGAAGGCGCGCGCGTGGTCCTGGGCGACGTGCGGGACGAAGCCGGCGAGAAGGTCGCCGCCGAGCTGGGCGACAAAGCGGTCTATCTGCATCTCGACGTGACGCAGGAGAGCCACTGGCAAGCGGCGGTCCAGCGCGCGTCCGACGAGTTCGGCCGGCTCGACGTGCTGGTCAACAACGCCGGGATCTTCATGCAGGACCGGCTCGAAGACATGAGCGCCGACGATTACATGCGGGTCGTACGGGTCAACCAGCTGGGCGTGTTCCTGGGCATGAAGTCCGCGGCGCCGGCCATGCGGGCGTCGGGAGGCGGATCGATCGTCAACATCTCCTCCAACGCCGGGCTGGAGGGGATTTCGCACGTGATCGCCTACGTGTCGAGCAAGTGGGCGGTGCGCGGCATGACCAAGACCGCCGCCATCGAACTGGCCCCGGCGGGGATCCGCGTCAACAGCGTCCACCCCGGCGCCGTCGCCACGCCGATGATCCTGGGCGATGCGGTCCAGGGCACGGACGCGGACGAGGTGATCAGCACGGCGCCCCTGAAACGCATGGCCGAGCCGCTCGAGATCGCCAAGCTGGTGCTGTTCCTGGCCTCGGACGAGTCGTCGTACTCTACCGGCTCGGAGTTCGTGGCCGACGGCGGCATGACCGCGGGGCACGCCATCGCGCCGCTCGACTGAAAAACACGCTCCGGGTCCCAGTTGAGCACCCACGACGGGCGGTCACGCCCGCAGCCGGTCCCTTCACCCAGAGAGGCTTCGAAGATGGAAATGCGCAGGCTGGGCCGCAGCGGGCTGAAGGTATCGGCGCTGGGATTCGGCGCGATGACCTTCGGCGGCAAACCGGACGATCCTTTCGGACGCATCGGGACCACGGACGGCGCCGAGGCGGAGAGCATGGTGGGCCGCTGCCTGGACGCCGGAATCAATCTCTTCGACACCGCGAACACCTACTCCGACGGCCGCTCGGAGGAGATCCTGGGCCGGGCGCTGGGCTCTCGGCGCCACGAGGCGGTGATCGCGACCAAGGGCTTCAATCGGATCGGCCCCGGTCCCAACGACGTCGGCGCCTCCCGCGGCTACATCGTGCGCGCCTGCGAGGCCAGCCTGCGCCGACTCGGCTGCGACTACATCGACCTCTACCAGATGCACTGCTTCGACGGCCTGACTTCGCAGGAAGAGACCGTGCGCGCGCTCGACGACCTGGTCCGCGCCGGCAAGGTCCGCTACCTGGGCGTTTCGAACTATGCCGGCTGGCATCTGATGAAGGGGCTGGCGGTCGCCGACCGCCTGGGCGGCACGCGCTACGTCTCGCAGCAGATCAAGTACTCGCTGCTCACCCGCGACGCCGAGAACGAACTGGTTCCGCTGGGCCTCGAAGAAGGCGTCGGCATTCTCGTCTGGGGCGCCCTGGAAAGCGGGATTTTGAGCGGGAAGTACCGAAGCGGTTCGCCCGAGCCGGGGGAAACACGGCTGCCCGGAGGTCCCCAACTCTCCGACACGGAGCGCGAGCGCTGCGACGCTGTCCTGGACACCCTGACCGAGATCGCCTCGGCGCGCGGCCTCAGCCTGGGAAGCGCCGCGATCGCCTGGTTGCTCAGAAAGCCGGGCGTGAGCTCGGTGCTTGTCGGGGCGCGCACGCCGGAGCAGCTCGACCAGAATCTCGCCGCCGCCCAGTCGCCGCTTGACGACGAGGAGGTCCAGCGGCTGGACAAGGTCAGCGAGACGCCATGGATCTACCCGTACCAGATCTACAAGACGTACGCCGGGGAGCGGAACCCCTACTACATGCGTGGCGAGGTCTACCGCCACTGGCGCGAGCGCTGAGCGCGCCTTTCGCCGGCCCGGCGGTGATCTGAGCCTTCGTCTCGGTCCCCCGCTTCGCGCCGCGCACGGGATCCGGGAACGACCGTCCGAGGGTCTCGGGGCGCGGGGACGGATCCCCTTGGACAGGTCTCCGTGCAATGCGCCGATTGGACTCGTGCGACCCGCCCCGACCCCTCGAAGGGACCGGGGCGGGTGCAGAGTTGTGGTCCGCGGCTCTCGGGAGAGTCGCAGACCAGCGATTGAGCTAGAGCGAATTAGCTCTCGGGCGCGGCCTCGTCGTCGTCGCCTTCGGCTTCGCCCTCGCCACCGTCGTCGCCTTCGGCTTCACCGTCGCCTTCGGCCTCGATTTCGGCTTCGCCTTCCTCGGCCGGCGCGGCCTCTTCGCCCTCGTGCATGTCCATCTCGTGGCTCGGTGCCTTCTCGCTCGAAGCGCCGGCCATCACGCTCACCGGCCCCGCAACCACCAGGGCTGCGAAGACCAGCGCGACGAGCCAACCCGTGGCGATGCTCTTCTCAATCGTCTCGTTACCTGTACCCATGGTCCACTCCTTCAACGCTCATTCGCGTATGGACTTTGCAGCCGCTGTAGAAACCCGGCCACCGCCCTCACGTTTGGGAGGTGCGATTCTACCGGCTCCGGTCTCGTTACGTCACGCGATTGCGAAATTTCTGCGTCATTTTGAGGGCGATGGCCCACAACCGCCGAGACGAAAAGCCCGGGGTGACGGGCCGTTCGTTGACGGCCCCAGGGCGGGGAGGGCTGGCACGCCCGGAAGGATTCGAACCTTCGACCTGCGGATTAGAAGTCCGCCGCTCTATCCAACTGAGCTACGGGCGCGCGGAGGCGCGGGGGAGCGCCCGACCGGAAGAGCCTCCCGCTGCATGCTTATTAGCAGCCGGGCCGCGGCTTGGGAATCCGGAAACCGGAGCCGGCTACTCTTCGATCTCGATCGCCTGCTCCGGGCAGGCCTCGGCGCCGATTCTCGCCTGGGACTCGTGTTCCGAAGGAACTTCGGGAGCGAGCACCTGGCAGTGGCCGCGATCGTCCTCGCCGAATACCTCGGGCGCGAGCATGTAGCAGCGGCCGTGGCCGGTGCAGACCTCGGAGAGCACCTGCACCTTCACGCGCGCGCGCTCCAGACCAGAGGCAGCTCGCTGACCTGGCGGATGCCCGGGCTGTATTGGAGCTGGACGCCGGGAGCGAGTTCGTATTCGGGGATGCGGGCGTGGAACTCCTCGAGCACGGCGCGCAGCTCCATGCGCGCGAGGTGCGAGCCCAGGCAGCGGTGCGGCCCGCCGCCGAAGGCGAGGTGGCGGTTCGGACGGCGCCCGAAATCCACCCGTTCGGGGTCGTCGAAGCTGCGCTCGTCGCTGTCCGCAGCGCCCAGCAGCAGGGCGACCCGTTCGCCCGCCTTCAGTTCGACGCTCGAGAGGGTCACGTCCTGTTTCAGCACGCGCAGCACCGTGACCACCGGCGTCTCGCTGCGCAGAAGTTCCTCGATCACCCCGTCGAGCATCTCGGGGCGTTCGATCGCCATACGCCGGCGCTCGGGATGCTGGGCCAGATAAGCCACGAAGCAGTCGAGCGAGGCCGTCACCGTGTCGAGTCCGGCCAGCAGCAACAGATAGCAGATGTCCAGGATCTGTTCGCGGGTGAGCTTGCGGCCGTCAACCTCCTCCTCGGACATCCACGACAGCAGGTCCTCGCCCGGCTCGGCCGAGCGGGCATCGAGAGCCTCTTCGAAGAGCGCGTAGATCTTGCGCCCGGTCGTCTCGCGGCTCACGGGCGTCGCCGAGGCCTCGGGGCGGATGATGCCGTCCTTGAGCTCCAGGAAATACGGCAGCCGTTCGAGCGGCAGCCCCAGAAGTTGCAGGAAGACCGTCGACGGCAGCGGTTCGGCCAGCTCCCCGTGGAAGTCGCACACCCCCCGGTCGGCGAAAGCTTCGATCCGCTCCGCAGCCAGGCGCCGCACCTGCGGCTCGAGGATCGCCATGCGCTTGCGCGAGAACACCGGGTCGAGCAGCTTGCGGTACTTGACGTGCTCGGGCGGGTCGATCTGCAGCGGGATCAGCGGACGTTCGTTGCCGATCGAGACCGCCTCGGAGTCCGAGGAGAAGACCTCCGGGTGCCGCAGCGCCCAGAGCACGTCCTCGTAGCGCGAGATCACCGCGCTGCCCCCTTCTCCGGTGCGCAGCACGGGGCACTCGTCGCGGCGCCGGCGGTAGGCCGGCTTGGGGTCGGGTGCGTTGACGCCGACCAGCAGGTGGGCCTCGGTCTCCGCCATGGTTCTCCCTTTCGGGGCGGGCGGCGATGCTCCGCGGGCCGCCCGCTATTCCCCCGCGCCCCAGCCGACCGTCAGCTCGATGTGCGGGTTGTTCCTGCGCTCGACGCGCTCTTCGTAGGCACGCATGTAGCCGGTGTGCTTGATCTTCCACTCGCCGTCGACCTTGACGTATTGGTCGTGGTAGTAGGCGGCGCCGTGGATGGTGTTTCCCGCCTCCTGGTCCACCACATAGTCCTCCAGCGCCCAGACGCCCGTCGCGCGCTCGCCGTCGATGTCGATCTCCGGGTGGTGGACGTGGTGGCTCGACATGCTCGAAGGCCGGCCCATCGCCTGTTTGAGAAAGTTCAGGATCTCGTCCCGGCTGCCGAACGTGTACTGGCCGTCGCCGTAGGAGGACGTCGCTTCGGGGACGAAACACTCCTCCAACTCGTCCCACAAGTGCAGGTCCAGGCAACGCTGGTACTTGTACTTGAGCCGCTTGATCTTCTCGAGTTCCTGCAGATCTACCATGCCGATTCCTCCCTGGCCCGCGTCCATCATACGCCACGGCCGCGCCGGCCCGGGGCGTCCGCCGGCCCCGCTCGACCCGGACCGGAAACTCCCCCGACGGCGCCTACGGGCACGGCGATTCCGGAAAGCAGTCCGCCGCGACCCAGGCCGAGAAGTCGTCGAAGCTGCGCAGGAGCGTGCGTTCGATCAGCTCCGGCACCAGCTCCCGGACACCCGCGCTGGCCAGGACCAGGGTTCGCCCCTCGCGCCACGGCCGCGGGGCGCTCGCCACGGGCGTGCTTCGCGCCACCGCGGCGCCGATCTGCGCATAGTGCGCGGCGAAACGCTCCGCCGCCTCGGCGTCGCTCCAGCGGCTCAGCCAGACGAACTCCCAGCGCCCGCTGCAGTCCAGGTGGACGAAACGGTCTCCGCGCCAGGCCAGCGGCAGGCCGGGCGCGGAGCGGCCGTGGTCGGCCAGCAGGCTGCGCAGCCCCAGCGCTCCCGCCACGTTGTGGTGCCCGACCCGGCAGGCGGCATCGACGCGCCCCTGCAGCCAGTCGAGCGGCAGGCCCACGAACTCGACGCTTCTCCCCGCCTCGGGATCCAGCACTTCCAGGCTGGACAGCGGAGGCTCGCGCAGCAGCGCGTTCAGGGCGGACGTCCCCCCCGAGCGGAAGCGACGGTCCGCCTGAGCCAGCCCCTCGGCGTACGGAAACGCCAGCGTCTCGCGCAACAGGCGCGGGAGCTTCCCGAACTCGCCCGGCGGGGCCTCGACATCCCGGCGCAGCGCCGCGCGATAGGCTTCCACCCGGTCCTCCGGTAAATGCGCCGAAGGCCCGCGCTGGACGCGAAGCATGGTCAGCGTGGCGTCTCCTTCGGCCGCCGCGGCCAGCGCCGCGGCGGCATCGTCGTTGTGGCGGAGCCCCTGCAGGAGTTCGATCGGGCGGGGAAAGTGCCGGTGCTGCAGGGCGTGGACGAGTTCGTGGACCACTACGCTTTCGTTCCAGTCTTCCGGCTCGCCGACCATGTAGAGTTCGCGGCGGCGCGGGCTGTACAGGCCCGCCAGCCGGGCGCCCTGCAGTTCCAGCACGGCCGAGACCGGATCGAGCTGCGCGGGCCAGGCTCCCAGGGCCGCGTAGGCGTCGCGCACCCGGCGCGCGAACTCCGGATCCCTCCAGGCCCCGAGTTCCCGCCGGACCAGCGCGGGCACGTCGCTTCGATCGACCGCGACGATCCGCACCGCAGAATCGAATTCCAGCCCGCGCAGCGCCTCGGCCGACGCCCGCCAGCGCGCATCCTCTGGGATCTCCCGCAGGCCGCAGGCCAGCAGCGCCAGACCGCCCGCGAGCAGCGCGGCGCGGCGCAGCGCCCGTCCGCCGCGCGGGGGCATGGGCGTTCAGACGCCCCAGCCGCTGCGGTGGACGATCGGCAGGCGGCGGCCGGTGCCGAAAGCCTTGCGGCTCACCCGCAGCACCGTCGGCGCCTGGCGCCGCTTGTATTCGTTGCGGTCGATCTGGTTCAGGACCCAGCGCACGCTCTCGGCGTCCGCACCGGGCGGCGGCGCGATCTCGTCGCCGGGAAGACCGTTTTCGATCGCCTGCTCCAGAATCGCGTCGAGCACGTCGTAGGGCGGCAGCGAGTCGCTGTCGACCTGGTCCGGGGCGAGTTCGGCCGAGGGAGGCTTGTCGATCGCGCCCGCCGGAATGCGCGCTCCGTGGCGATTGCTGTGGCGCGCCAGCCGGTACACGTCGCGCTTGAGCACGTCGCCGATCACCGCCAGGCCGCCGACCAAGTCGCCGTACAGGGTGGTGTAGCCGACCGACAGCTCGCTCTTGTTGCCGGTCGCCAGGACGATCCGGCCCTCCTGGTTGCTGACCGCCATCAGCACCGCGCCGCGGATTCGCGCCTGGATGTTCTCCTGGGTCAGCCCGTAGCTCTCCCGCTCGCCGAAAAGGCCCGCGAACTGCTCGATGTACGCCTTGTAGATGGATTCGATCGGGACGCTTCGCCATTCGATGCCCAGGTTCTCGGCCAGGGCGCGCGCGTCCGTCACGCTGTGCTCCGACGAATAGGGTCCCGGCATCAGCACGCCCAGGACGTTCTCGGGTCCCAGCGCGCGCGCCGCGACGTCGGCCGTGACCGACGAGTCGATCCCCCCGGACAGCCCCACCACCCCGCGCGACATTCCCAGCTTGTGCAGGTAGTCGCGCACGCCGGTCACCAGGGCGCGCTCCAGCAGCTCGACGTCGCCGGGCGCGGGCGGCGCCTCGTCCGCCCGGTCTTCGAACGGATCGACCAGCGCGAAATCCTCCGCGAACGACTCCAGGCGGCGGAACACGCGTCCGCGAGCGTCGACCACGCAGCTCGATCCGTCGAAGACCAGTTCGTCGTTGCCGCCGACCAGGTTGACGAACACGAACGGAACGCCGTGGCGCCGCGCGGCGTCGCCGATCATCCGCTCGCGCAGCTCGATCTTGCCCTGGTCCCAGGGAGAGGCGGAAATCGTCAGGATCAGCTCCGCCCCCCGCTCGACCAGCTCCTGGACGGGATCGACTTCGTAGGGCCGCTCGTCTCCCCAGAACGCGCCGCTCCAGATGTCTTCGCACACCGTCAGGCCGATCCGCCGGCCCCCGAACTCCCAGATCTCCCGTTCGGCGGCCGGCTCGAAGTAGCGCGACTCGTCGAACACGTCGTAGGTGGGCAGCAGCGTCTTGTGCTGGGCGCGGACGATCCGGCCCCGTTCCATCACCACCGCGGCGTTGGCGAGCTTGAGCCGCCGTCCGCCGGGCGCGGGCACGAACGCCCCGGCCACCATGGCGATGTCCCGCACCTCCCGGGCGAGTTCCTCCAGGGCCGCCTGCTGGTCTCGCAGGAAGCTCGGGCGGTCGAGCAGGTCCATCGGCGGATAGCCCGAAATGGCCAGTTCGGGGGCGAGAACCAGATCGGCCCCGGCGTCCCGCGCCCGTTCGATGCCCCGGCGCAGGCGCCCGAGATTGGCAGGGTAGTCGCCGACGGTCTGGTTGATCTGGCACAGGGCGATCCACATGGCGGGCCAGAATAGCGCTCGTCCGGCTTTCGTGCGGCGCGGCTAGCGTCCGTTCCAGACGGGCCGGAATCCGCGGGCGACCGGGCCGGATCAGCGCTTGGCCGCGACGCTCGCGACCTTGTCGGCCATGCTCTGTTCGCGGTCGGTGCGGCTGCCGAGCTTGATCGTGCAGGTGATCCGGGGCGCCCCCAGCGAGTGCACTTCCTCCAGCGCCGCCTTCAGCGCGCCGAAGACTTGCTCGTAGTCGCCTTCGACGTTGGTGCCGTAGGCGTGAACCTCGCAGGCCAGTCCGTCCGCCTCCAGCCGGTCGACGGCGGCCGCGATGTAGCGCGACAGCGAGACGCCCACGCCGATCGGCACGATGCAGATGTCGGCCATGACCTTCACGGAGCGCCCTCGCGGTGCAGGCGGAGCCAGTGGAAGGCGGCGACGACCAGCGCGCTGCTGATGCGCCCGGCGCGCAGCGCCTCGTCCACGTCCGAGAGCGGCAGGAGTTCCACCGCGGTGTGCTCGGTGGACTCGTTGCGGATCTCTCGCTCCCAGCGCACGTCGAAAGCGGCGAAGCTGTGCACCCGGTTGCCGAAAAGCGCCGGGTTCGGATTCACGCTCCCGGTCCGGACCACCCGCTCGGCGCGGTAGCCGGTCTCTTCGAGCAGCTCGCGCGCCGCGGCCTCGGCCGGGGACTCGCCCGGATCGACGATTCCGCCCGGGATCTCCAGGGTGACGTCGCGCGAGCCGTGGCGATACTGCCGGACCATCACCACCTGCCCCTCCGGGGTGACCGGCACGAGGTTGACCCAGTCGTCGGCGTCGATGCGGAAGAAGGCGTGCTCGCCGCCCGTGCGCGGGGAGCGGGCCAGCGATCGGCTCACCGAGAAGACCCGGCAGTCCGCCAGCGGTTCGCGAGCGATCTCGGGCCAGACGTCGGGGAGATCGGCCATCGGCGGCGATCATACGCCAACGCGCGGTTCGCGAAGCGACTGCGAGGCGGGGTCTGCCCATGGCCCGGTCAACCGCTGCTCACCTCCTGGGCAAACCCCGGCCTCCCCGGCCGGCGCAGGCCCGAATCGGATTGGCACAGCGTTTGCGTTGAGCGCTGCGAACAGAGTTGCGCCTGGCGCGCTCCGACGAGGGAGGAGAGGGGAAATGAGATTTCGATGGGGATGGGCCATTCCGAGCGCCGCGCTGTTCGCGCTTGCGGCCGGCACCGCGCACGCCGAGGAGGCGTTGCCGGAGCTGAGCGCGGGCGATACGGCCTGGATGCTCACCAGCTCGGCGCTGGTGCTGATGATGACGATCCCGGGCCTGGCGCTCTTCTACGGCGGGCTGGTCCGGGGCCGCAACGTCCTTTCGGTGCTGATGCAGTGCCTGGTTTCGGCCGGCCTGATGAGCGTGATCTGGGTCCTGGTCGGCTATAGCTTGGCGTTCAGCGGCGACGGAGCGTACATCGGCGACCTCGCCAAGATGGGTCTGGCGGGAATCGGGCCCGAGACCCTGTCGGGGACGATCCCCGAGTACGTGTTCGTGGTCTTCCAGGGCATGTTCGCGATCATCACGCCCGCGCTGATGCTGGGCGCTTTCGCGGAGCGCATGCGCTTCAGCGCCTACCTGGTCTTCATCACCGTCTGGCTGCTGCTGGTCTACGCGCCCCTGGCCCACATGGTCTGGGGCGGCGGCCTGATCTCCGGCTGGGGCGCGCTCGACTTCGCGGGCGGCCTGGTGGTGCACATGTCCAGCGGCTTCTCGGCGCTGGTCGCGGCCATCTTCCTCGGCAAGCGCCAGGGCTACGGCTCCCAGCCGCTGCCCCCGCACAACCTGCCGTTCACGGTGATCGGCGCGGCGCTGCTGTGGGTGGGCTGGTTCGGCTTCAACGCCGGCAGCGAGCTGGCCGCCAACGGCATTGCCGGGCTGGCCTTCATCAACACCAACACCGCCACCGCCATGGCCCTGCTGGTCTGGCTGGCGATCGAATGGGTGCACCTGGGCAAGCCCACGGTGCTGGGCGGCGCGACCGCCGCCGTCGCCGGACTGGTGGCGATCACGCCCGCTTGCGCCTTCGTCACGCCCATCGGCGCGCTCTACGTGGGCGCGGGGGCCGGCGTGCTGTGCTACCTGGCCGTGGCCGTGCTCAAGCCGCGCCTGGGATACGACGACTCGCTCGACGTCTTCGGCGTGCACGGAATCGGCGGAGCCTGGGGGGCCATCGCCACCGCCCTGTTCATCGCGCCGTTCGCGCTCGAGGGCGCTTGGGGCGCCCAATTGCTGACCCAGATCAAGAGCGTGGCGTTCACGGCGATCTTCGCGCCGCTGGTCACGCTGATCATCCTGTTCGTCATGCGCGCCGTGATGGGATCGCTGCGCGTCGAAGCCGAGCAGGAGAGCGAAGGTCTGGACCTCTCTCAACACTCCGAGAGTGCCTACAGCACCGGAGCGGGCTCCACGCTCGCCGGCGCGTTCTCTCAGGATTCGTAGGCCAGCGGAAGGAGACGCGCGATGAAGCTCATCAAGTCCATCATCAAGCCGTTCAAGCTCGAAGAAGTGCGGGACGCCCTCAACGAACTCGGCGTGCAGGGCATGACCGTGTCGGAGGTGCGCGGCTTCGGCCGGCAGAAAGGCCACACCGAGCTGTACCGGGGCGCAGAGTACGTGGTCGACCTGCTGCCCAAGATCAAGATCGAGGTCGTGGTCGCCGACGAATCGGTTTCCTCGGTGATCGGCGCCATCACTCAGGCCGCGGCGACCGGCAAGATCGGAGACGGAAAGATCTTCGTCCTGCCGGTCGAAGAGGCCGTCCGCATCCGCACCGGGGAGAGCGGAGACACGGCGTTGTAGCGCCCGGCGCGCGCCGGCTCAGGGGCCCGTCCGGGCCGGCGCGCGCCCTTCCTCCCCGGAAACGGGGGTCCGGCCGCCACGCTCCGAGAATCCGCGCAGGTCCTCCAGGATCAGGTAGGCGCAGGGCACCAGGAAGAGCGTGATCAAGGTGGCGAAGGCCACCCCGAAGGCGAGCGAGATCGCGATCGGCCGGGCGAAGAAGGTGGCCTCGGACTCGACGAAGATCAGCGGCAGCAGGCCGAGGAAAGTCGTCAGCGAGGTGAGGAAGATCGGCCGGAACCGGGCCAGCCCCGCGTTGCGGACCGCCTGGATCAGGTCCAGCCCCTCGTTTCGCCGCCGGTTGACGAAGTCGACCAGCACCAGGGAGTCGTTCACCACCACCCCGGAGAGCGCGACCACGCCCAGCAGCGACATGAAGTCGGGATCGCGCCCGATCACCAGGTGCCCGATCAGCGCCCCCAGGAGCCCGAAGGGAATCGCCACCATCACCACCGCGGGCTGCAGGTAGGAACGCAGCGGGATCGCCAAGAGCACGTAGACCGCCAGCATCGCGACCGTGAACGCCGTTCCCAGCCCCCGCATCGCGATGGTGCGCTGGAACTGCTCGCCCTCCAGGCCCCAGGCCAGACCGGGATAGCGCGCCTCCAGTTGCGGCATCACGCTGACCCGGAGGCTGCGGACGATTTCCTCGGGGGTGACGATGGACCGGTCCACGTCGGCCGAGACCGTGACCACGCGCCTGCCGTCCAGGCGCGTGATGGTGGAATATCCGATTCCGGGAACCGCCTCAGCCACGGCGGAGAAGGGGATCTGCACCCCGTCCGGGGTTCGCACGCGCATCTCCTCCAGGTCCGCGAGCGAGCGCCTCTCGGCGCGCGGGTAGCGAACCATCACGCGCACGTCCTCGTCGCCGCGGGGCACGCGTTGCGCCTCCGCGCCGTAGAAGGCCGCCCGCACCTGCTGGGCCAGGTCACGCTGGCGCAGGCCGAGCATCTCGGCTTCGGGCCGCAGGCGCAGCCGGACTTCGCGCTTGCCGCGCTCGGAGGTGTCGCCGATCTCCGACACGCCATCGAACGTGGCCAGCTCGGCGCGCAGTTCGGCCACCGCGGAGTCGAGCATGTCCGGATCGGGAGCGCTCAGATTCAGACCGACGGGGTGGCCCAGGCTCATGCCCCACTGCTCGAAGCTCAATTCGCGCGCGTCGGGGATCTCGCCCACACGCTCGCGCCAGCGATCCGCGAATTGCTCCGAGGTGAAGTTCCGCCCGTCGGGCGGGGTCAGCTCGACCACCACCTGGGCGACGTGCGAGCCCGACAGCGAGTCCATCGGCCCCCCGAAGCGTTCCAACGTCGAGCCCACGGCGCGGAGCACGAATCGCACGCCTCTCTCGTCCGGCGGAGCGTCGCCGTCGAACTCGCGGCGCGTCGCCTGGGCGGCCGCTTCCAGCTGTGCCGCGACCGTCTCCGTCCTCTCCTGGGCCGTGCCCGAAGGCAACACGACCGTGGCGTAGACCGAGTCGCCCGGCGAGCCGGCGAAGAACTGCAGATCGATCCAGCCCGCGCGGATCAGCGCCCCGCCCAGCAGCATCGCTCCCACCGCGAAGGCGAAGACCGCGTAGCGCCACTCCAGCGCCCGCTCGAGCCAGGGCCGGTACTTGCGCAGCACGAAGTCTTCGACGGCGCCGGAGGTGCGGTCCTGCAG
Source organism: Pseudomonadota bacterium (assembly GCA_021295775.1). Taxonomy (GTDB): domain Bacteria; phylum Myxococcota_A; class UBA9160; order SZUA-336; family SZUA-336; genus JAGWBS01. The sequence continues at coordinate 21,280 of JAGWBS010000009.1, forward strand.
GCGCGACCAGCGGCTCTGGCGCAGCGTCCAGCGCGCCTTCCGCTTTCCCCGGTGCGCCAGGTGCGCGGGCAGGATCAGCTTGGCTTCGACCAGGGAAGCCAGCAGGCACAGGATGACCGTCCCCCCCAGGACCTGGAACATCTGCCCCATCACTCCGGTGACGAAGAGCAGGGGGGTGAAGGCCGCCACGGTCGTGAGCACGCCGAAGATCACGGGCACGGCGACTTCGGCCGTGCCTCGGACCGCCGCCGTTTCGGGGGACTCTCCGGCGGCTTCGTGGGCATAGACGCGTTCGCCCACCACGATGGCGTCGTCCACCACGATTCCGAGCACCAGCAGAAAACCGATGATGGCCATCAGGCTGAACGTGTATCCGGCCATGGGAAAGAGGGCCAGGGCGCCCAGCAGCGCGATCGGGATCCCCAGGGCCACCCAGATGGCCAGCCGGAAGCGCAGGACCAGGCCCAACGCGGCCAGAACCAGCAGGAACCCGCTGGTCGTGGTGCGCGCCAGCGTCCCCAGCCGGGAGCGCAGGTCCTCCGACTCGTCTTCGATCACGTGGAGTTCGACGCCCTCGGGCAGCTGGGCCCTGGCGCGGTCCAGGTAGTCGTGGAACGCACCGGCGATCTCGGCCGTGTCCTGCGTGCCCGAGCGCAGCAGCTCCAGCAGCACGGCCGGCTTGCCCTCGAACCGCAGGCGCCGGTCGTCCTCGACGAAACCGTCCACCACCCGGGCCACGTCCCGGACGCGGACCGCCGTGCCGTCGGCGCGCGTCCGAAGCACGACCGACTCGAACTCCCGCGCCGTTCGCGCCTGCGCCTTGGAGCGCAGCAGGACTTCGCCGCCCGGCGTCTTCAGGGTGCCGCCGGGCACGTCCAGCGAAGAGCGCCGCAGCGCGTCCACCACCTGATCGAAGCGCAGGCCGTAGCGCCGCAGCGACTCTTCGGACACCTCTACGGAGATCTCGTCCTCCCGCACGAATTCGAGACGGACCTGGGAGATCTCCGGCAGGGAGCGAAGGCCGCCTCGCAGCCGCCGCGCATGCGCCTTGAGCGCCCGTTCGTCCGCCCCCGAGAGCAGGATGGTGATGATCTCGTCGGACGGCGCGGCGTGGAAGACCACCGGCTTTTCGGTCTCGATCGGAAAGCTGGAAATGCCGAAGACCGAACTCTGGATGTCGGCCAGCGCTCCCATCACTTCGGTCCCGTGCACCAGCTCGATGAAGACCGTGCATCGGCCCTCGCCGGCCCAGGAGGTGACGTGGTCGATGCCGACCGTGCCGTCGATCGCCTCTTCGACGCGCAGGCAGACGCCCTCCTCCACCTCTTCCGGGGCCGCCCCCAGGTAGGGAACCGCGACCAGGATCACGTCCATCTCGACGCTCGGGAACTCTTCCTGGCGCAGCGACATGCCCGCGAGCAGACCGGTGCCGACCATCATCGCCATCAGCAGATTGGCGGCGACGGGGTTGGCGACGAACCAGCCGACCAGGCGGCTCACGCGCGGCCCTCAGGCACCCGACTCACGCGGCGCGAGCCGGGATTTCGAACGGGGTGACGCTCATCCCCTCCACCACTCCGCGCGGCACGCTGGCGCAGATCCGTTCGCCGGCCGCGAGGCCCGACTCGACCAGCGCCAAATCGCGCTCGGTGCGCAGCACGCTCACGGAGCGGAAGCGCAGCCGGTCGTCGGTGTCCACGACCAGCACCCGATCGTCGCCGCTCAGCGCCTCGCGCGGGATCGCGGCGACTCCCTCGACCGTCTTTCCCTCGATCGTCGCGGCCACGAACAGACCCACGGGCAGAGGAATCTCCTCCGAGCCGGAGTCGTTGTCCACGCGCGCGACCATGTGCACCAGCCGGCTGCTGGTGTCGATCTCCGCTTCGGTGCGGACGATGCGTCCGTGCCAGATCCGCTCGCGGCCCGCGAAGCTCGCGCGCAGGCGGACCCTGGGCTGGAGGGATTCCGGCACGGGGCCTCCCGCGTACAGCGGCGCGTCGAGATAGGCCAACTCGGAGTCCGCCACCGGCAGGCGCACCTCGACCCGGTCGGTGGCGTAGACGCGCGCCAGCGAATCGCCCCGGCGCACGAACTGCCCCCGGTCCACCGACTCGGATCGGACCCGGCCCCGAAACGGCGCCCGCAGCTCCGTGCGCTCCAGATCCCGCTCGGCCTGCTCCACCGCCACGCGGGCTTCGTCGAGCTGGGCCTGCGCCACGCGCGCGCGGCGCTCGGCCTCCTCCAGGGCGGCTTCGCTGGCGAAATCCCGGTCCGCCAGGCCGCGCTGGCGGGCGAGCATTCGCGCGGCGTGTTCGGCCTCGCCGGCCAGGCGGTCGAGGGCGGCCCGGGCCCGGCGCAGCGAGGCAGCGTGGTCGCTGCGGTCGAGGCGCAAAAGAGCCTGCCCGGCATCGAAGTGGCCCCCGGTCACCAGCGCGGGCGAAGTCCACACGACGCGCCCATCCACCTCGGGGACGAGCGCGCTCTGCGCGTGCGGCTCGACGGTGCCCTGGGAGACCACCTGCAGGGGGACGCGGCGCAGCTCGACGGTCAGCACCTGCACGTTCGGCGGCACGCGCTCGACCGGTTTGCCCACGACCGGCTGGCCGATCAGGACGACCAGCAGCGCAATCCCTCCGAAGAACGCCAGCGCGGCGAACGGCACCCAGAGCTTGGCGCGACGGCGCACCGCCGCTTCCCAACCCCTGGTCGGTGCGACCGGCGCATCCCCCTGCGCCCCGCTTCCCGGGTCGTCCACTGGCGTCGACACTTCGCGTTCCTTCCGACTCCCCTCCGAGGCGAAAGATTCACCCCGGGAAAAGACCGCGACCCGTTGAAGATACCGAATCCGGACGGCGCTTCCGAAGCGAAAGCGCCAGGGGGGCGAGCAGGACCCCGACCGGCTCCCGCTCCAACTCGCGTAGAGTACTGGAGCCGGGGGCCCCGAGCGTGCATCGCTCGCCGGCTCCCGCGATCCCCGCGCAGGAGGAAGCAGGCTTGGCACCGAGAAGCTGGGACGAGATCGTCGACGTGGTCGTGGTCGGCTCCGGCGGCGCGGCGCTGGCCGCGGCGCTCGCGGCTTCGGTGGGAGAGGCCGAGGTGCTGCTGCTCGAAAAGGCCGACCAGCTCGGCGGCACCACGGCCGTGTCGGGCGGCGTCGTCTGGGTTCCCTGCAATCCGCATATGCAGAGGCTCGGAGCGAGCGATACGCGGGAAAACGCGCTCGCCTACATCCGCGAACTCGCGAAGGGCAGCGCTCCCGACGAATCTCTGTTCGAGGTCTTCGTCGACACCGCCGCCGAAGCCATCGCGTTTCTCGAGCGGCACAGCCCCCTCGAGATGTTCGCGACGCGCGGCTTCGCCGATTACTACCACCCCTACGGGGTGCCGGGCGCCACGGAGCAGGGACGCGCGCTCGAACCGACGCCGTTTCCCGTTCGCCAGCAGCTGCCCGAGTGGGGTTCGCGAATCGCGAGCCGCATCAGCATGCAGACGCTCGGTGGCTATACGACCCTCGAAGAGGACCTCTCCTGGGCTCCGGTGGATCAGGAACTCGTCTCTCGGCGGGCCGCCGAAGACATCCGGCCGAAGGGAGCGGCTCTGGTCGCCGGGATCTTCAAGGGACTGCTCGACCGGGACGTCGACACCCGCCTGGGCGCGCGGGTTCGAGAGCTCGCTTCCGACGACGGCGCGATCGTCGGTCTGCGCTACGAACAGGCGGGAACGTCGCGCTGGGTGGGCGCTCGCCAGGGAGTGGTGCTCGCCTGCGGCGGGTTCGAGTGGAACCGCGAGCTGGTGGACGCCCACATCGGCTATGAACTCCACCCCGTCTCGCCGCCGCACAACCAGGGCGATGGCCTGCTGCTCTGCATGCAGGCGGGAGCCCAGTTGGCGAACATGGGGTCCTTCTGGGGAACCGGGGTCATGTACGACCCGACGGTCGCGGACGAGGACGGCCCGATCGCGCAGTTCGACGTGGCGCGGGGCATGCCCGGCAGCCTGATCGTCGACCAGTCGGGCCGGCGCTTCGTGAACGAGGCCGTGCCCTACAACGATTTCCCGCGCGCGTTCGGGGCCTTCGATCCGCTCCAGGTCGACTTCGCGCACCGCGCGCCGGCCTGGCAGATCGTCGACCACGAGCTGAAGGAGACCTTCCCGATGCTGAGCATGGAGCCGGGCAAGCCGCCCCCCGAGTGGGTTGCCCACGCGGCGGGCGCGCGCGAGCTGGCGACGCTTCTCGGGATCGATCCGGAGGCGTTCGAGTCGACGCTCGCGAGATTCAACCAGCACGCGGCCAACGGCGAAGATCCGGACTTCCGCCGCCACCAGATCGGCCTCCAGCACGCCGCCAAGCCGAGGCCGCTCGCCCCGCCCCTTTACGCCATCGCGATCTATCCGGGAACGCTCGGAACCAACGGCGGACCGCGCATCGACGCGGACGCGCGCGTCGCGCGCGCGGGCGGCGGCCACGTGCCGGGCCTGTACGCGGCGGGCAACGCCGCCGCCAATGTCTTCGGCTGGGCCTACCCGAGCGGCGGCGGGACACTCGCCAACGCGATCGTCTTCGGCTACCGCGCGGGGCGTCACGCGGCGGGACAGCCCCGCCGGACGAACTGATCCGCACGGGCGAGGGCGGGGAGCGATGATCCGGGTCGACGGGGGCGGCGCTGCCCGAGCGTGACTCCCCGCCTCGTCGAGATCTGTGGGAAGGAGCGGATAGAATGAGCGAGCAGACGGCGGAAGGAGCTTGCGCGGGACGCGTCGCGCTCGTGACCGGCGCCAGCCAGGGCGGCACCGGAACCGCGATCGCGGTAAGGCTCGCTGCGGAAGGCGCGAAGGTCGCCCTCACGGCGCGGAACCGGGAGGGGCTCGAGGAGACGGCGGAACGGATCGCCGAGCTGGGCGGCACTTCGCTCGTCCTGCCCGCCGACCTGTCCGACCCGGACGGTGGGCGCGCCCATCTGGTCGAACGCACCGAGGCCAGCCTCGGTCCGGTCGACATCCTGGTGAACAGCGCGGCCGCCAACGGCTACAAGCCGGTGGAGAAGTGGACGACGCCCAAGCTCGAGCACCTGATGCAGATCAACGTCTGGGCGCCATGGGAGCTGATGACGGCCGTGCTTCCGGGCATGCGGGAGCGACGCCGCGGCTGGATCCTCAACCTGACGAGCTTCACGGGCGAGTTGCCGCCGGGACCGCCATTCCCCAGGACCATCCCGTCGAAGGCGGGCGCCGGCTACGGAGCTTCGAAGGCGGCGCTCAACCGGCTGACGGTCTCCGCCGCGAGCGAGACCGAAGGCCAGGGAATCGCCGTCAACGCGCTCACGCCCCAGTCGGCCATCGCGACGCGGCGTATCGTCACGGCCGGACGAATCGAGGAGCATTGGATCGAGCCGCTGGAGACGATGGCGGAGGCGGCCCTGGCGCTGTGCACCTGCGAACCCTCGCAACTGACCGGCCGGATCGCCTACAGCCTGCAGCTCCTGCTCGAATTGCGGCGTCCCGTCCGGGATCTCACCGGGCGCTCTCTGGTCGATGGCTGGCAGCCCGACGATCTGCCCGCGACCCTCGAGCGACAGCTCGCGGCGCACGCGCAGGAGGGCTGGCGACACGCCTACGACTTCGCGCGTCCGAGCAGTCCGTCCATCGGCACCCCGTCCGGCGACCCGAGCGCCTGAAGCGCCCGCGCGGCCGGAACCGAAGGACGCGGTCCGAAGCCGGGACTCGCGGCGGAGCGGGTCACTTCAGGCGCGGAAAGACTGGTCGGGGAGGCCGGATTCGAACCGGCGACCACGTGCTCCCAAAGCACGTGCGCTACCAGACTGCGCCACTCCCCGACAGGGGCGAAGGAGCAGAAACGGTACACGAGCGCCCCGGCACTGGAAACCGGCCCCGGGCGGGGGCTGCTTCAGCCACCGGGCGGCGGGGAGTCCCGGTTTTCGAATGCGGCGCGGAGCTTGGGCAGGAAAGCGCGCAACGCCTCGCCGCGGTGGCTGATCGCGTTCTTCTGCTCCAGCGTCAGCTCGGCCATGCTTCGCCCCGGCTGCAGCGCGGGCAGGAACAGGGGATCGTAGCCGAAGCCGGCCCTGCCCCGCGCAGCGCTGGCGATCTGGCCTTCGCAGCGGCCCTCGGCCGTGGCCACGACCTGGCCGCCGGGCTCCGCGAGGGCCAGCGAACAGACGTAGCGCGCCTCGCGGCGGGATTCCCCCGCGAGCTCGCGCAGCAGCCTGGCGTTGTTGGCCCGGTCGTCGCCGTGCGTTCCGGCGTAGCGCGCGCTGAACACTCCCGGCGCGCCGCCGAGGGCGTCCACCACCAGTCCCGAATCCTCCGCAACCGCCCAGATCCCGGCGGCCCGTGCCGAGCCGGCGGCCTTGACGCGGGCGTTCTGCTCGAAGGTCTCGCCCGTCTCCTCGATCTCCGGGACCTCGGGGTGCGCGTCGAGGGACTCGAGTTCCAGCTCCAGGAGGCCGTCCAGGAGTTCGCCCAATTCGCGCACCTTTCCGCGGTTGCGCGTGGCCAGCAGGATTCGCCTCAAGCGCCCAGCACCTCCCGCTGGATGCGCGTCAGCTCGGCGATGCCCTTCTCGGCCGAGTCCAGCAGCTCGTCGAGCTGGGAGCGGTCGAAGGTCCCGCGCTCGGCCGTTCCCTGCACCTCGACCAGCCGGCCGCTCCCTGTCTGAACCACGTTCAGGTCCACCTCGGCGCGCGAATCCTCGCTGTACGGCAGATCCAGCAGCACCTGGCCGTCGACGATCCCGACCGAGACCGCGGCCACGCTGTCGACCAGCGGCTGCTCCCTCACCAGGCCGGTCTCCTGCAGGCGCCGGCAGGCCGCGGCGAGCGCGACGTAGCCGCCGGTGATCGCGGCGGTGCGCGTACCGCCGTCGGCCTGAAGCACGTCGCAGTCCACGTACACGGCGCGCTCTCCCAGGGCCTGCATGTCGACCACCGCGCGCAGCGAGCGGCCGATCAGCCGCTGGATCTCCATGCTACGGCCCGAGGGGCGCCCGCGGGCCGCCTCGCGGTCAGTGCGCGTGTCGGTCGATCCGGGCAGCAGCGAGTATTCGGCCGTCACCCAGCCGCGCTCCGCACCGCGCAGAAAGGCGGGGACGCTGTCCGACAGCGACGCCGTGCACAGGACTTTGGTGCGTCCCATCTGGATCAGCGCCGAGCCGGCCGGGTTGTCGACGAAGTCGATGTCGATCCGCACTTCTCGGAGCTGTTCCTCGCTCCGCCCATCCATCCGCGTCATGTCCGCTCTCCTCCGGCGCGCCTTACGGCCTGCGGACCGTAGCAGCGGACCCCCGTATGCTCTAGCATCCCCGCCGCGGGGGCGGCGCGCGGCGAGAGTGCACCCGGACCCTCCGCAGGTCGCAGATCGAGGACTCGACGCATGATCCCGCGCCTTGGCTCGCTGGCCGTCGCCGTGACGCTCTTGGCCTCGTTGCCGGCCCCGGGCGCGAGTGAGAAGTCGAATTTGCGGCTGACGGTCGAAACGCCCGTCAACGGGGCCGTGATCGGCGATCCCCAGGGCATGGCCTTCGTGTCCGGGCAGGCCCTGGCCCTGTTCGGCGACTACAAGACGTTCGACATCGTGTTCGTCGTCGACACCTCGGACAGCACGGCGACCCCCTCGGGCGAGGACATCGACGGCGACGGGAAGGTGGGACAGAGCGGAGGCCGCGGCATCTCCTCGATCTTCGGGCGCCTGATCCCGCTGCCCAGCTCCGATCCCGGCGACAGCATCCTGGCGGCCGAGGTGGCGGCGGTCGCCAATCTGCTGCAGCAGCTCGATCCGCGCACGACCCGGGTCGGGATCGTCTCGTTCGCCGGCGACTACGACCCGCTGACCCCCGACGCCTTCACCGAGGTACCCCTCACCAGCGAGTACGAGCTGGTCATGAAGGGCCTGGCGCGAGTGCTGCGGCGCGGACCGGCAAACATGACCAACATGGTGGATGCCATCAATCTGTCGATGATCGAGCTGCTCGGCACCCAGAGCGCCTACAGCGAGCCGAGGCGGGACTCCCGGCCCAAACGGATCGTCATGTTCCTGACCGACGGAAGGCCCACCTTGCCGATCGAAGGCTCTTCGCTGCAGAACGCCAAGATGGCGATCGACCACGCCACCCGAGCCCGGAAGTTCGACATCCGCATCGATACCTTCGCGCTGGGTCCCGACGCGCTCTCCGAGCCGATTTCGGTGGTCGAGATGGCCCGCGTGAGCGACGGCGTCTTCACGCCGGTCAAGCGGCCGGCCGACCTGAGGGCGGTGTTCGAGCAGATCGATTTCTCGGAAATCGAAGCTCTGGGCGTGAGCAACGCGACCACCGGCGCCGAGGCGCACTATCTGACGCAGAACGCCGACGGCAGCTTCGCCGCGCTGCTGGACATGCAGGAGGGGCGCAACCGGATCGAGGTTTACGCCCGGGCGACCGACGGCAGCCGGATGCGGCGCGAAATCACGGTGGACTTCGTCCCGGGCGCCGAGGCCCAGCGGCTGAGCTTCCGCGAAGTGGCGCAGCGCAACCGCCTGCTGGAAGACCGTCTGCGCGACCTCAAGCACCGGCGCATGGAACTCGAGACCGAGCGCGAAGAGCGCGTGCGGGCCGAGCTGCTGGCCGAAATCGAGCGTCAGCGCGACGCCGCGGAGAAGAAGGCCGACGAGATGCGCAAGCGGCTGGAGATCGAGACCGAGCCGGAATAGCCCCGGATCAGGCTCCCGGAGGCGGGCTCGCGGACGCTGCCCCGCTCGCCTCGCGGCGCTTCCGGACCAGCTTCCGGCGCGCCCGCATGTACTTCTCGTAGGCCTTCGGGCGGCGCTTGCGCAGCCAGTCGAGCAATTCCTGGTAGCTCTCGAAGCGGTACTTCCAGGCGGGCTCGTCGGAGGACTTCTCGCACTCGTCCCAGGAAAACTCGGAGCAGATCTGGGGGCGCTCTTCGTAGATGCCGCAGGTGCGGCTGGGCGTCAGGTGGCGGCAGGTGGTGCGGAACTCCAGGAACCAGTCGCCCTCCCAGTCCACGTACACGCACACGTCCTCGTGCAGCAGATACCAGTGCAGGTTGTCGTAGTCCCGGAAGGAAGACGGGTTGTCGATCTCCGTGGCGATGTAGTGGCAGCACTGCCCGCAGCCATGGCAGGGGTGGGCCGAGGGGAGATCGAGCAGGGCCAGTTCCAAGGAGGGCCCGGACCTGCGGCCGGAGCCGTTCTCTTTCGACATCGGGCGATCCCCTCTCAGCCCTCGGCGGGGCGCTGGGCCATTCCGGCGGGCACGCTCCCGCCGAGGCGCGGCCGACCCCAGAAGACATTCGGCACGTCGAGTTCGGCGAATTCCATGGCGCGGGATTCGCGCTCCTCCGCCAGAGCCACCCAGCCGCCCGCCTCCGCGTTCAGCGCGCGAATGCGTTCGCCGATGGTGAGGTAGGCGATCTGCGCCGGGCGGTCCAGGATTCCGCGCTTGGCGAGCCGCCGGCCCATCTCCGCCGTGAAGCGCTGCTCGAGCGCGAGCGCCGCCTCGACCCGGGCGTCGGGTGGCGGCGTCGCCCCGGAACCCAGCGCCCCGCTCAGCCCGGGGAGCAGGATGTCGACCCACAGCTCGGGGCTCAGCGCACCCAGCGCCACGGCTTCGGTATCGAGCTGGTCGAGCGTCAGGCCGCGAACGCGCTCCAGCGTGGAGTCGCAGCGCGGTCCCGTTTCGGACAGGCGCGTTTCGAGCCTGCGAGCTCCGCGCTGGGCGCGCCGCGACTCCCAGCGCGCCAGCCAGCGTCCCCAGCGCCCGGTGGGCACGACCAGCGCCTGGTCCGGCGAGCGCGCCTGCACCGCCGCGCACAGGCGCTCCCAGCCGTGGGCGTTGATCGCGATGCGACCGTAGTTCAGCGACACCCAGTTTTCGGGCAGGCCCTCGTTGCGCAGCTTGTGCGCTCGCCACAGCTCCGCCAGAGCTCTGCGCAGAGGCTCGGCCAGGCACGCCCAGATCGCGGGCGTCGCGACCTCGTTCAGCGGCGCGGTCAGGGGCTCGCGCGTCTGGCAGGCGTAGATGGGATCGGCGGGGGTGATCGTCGGGTAGGCCGTATCCTCGGCGGACGCCATGGGGGCGGATCTTAGCGAACCCGAGCCCCTCGTGAGGGCGCGGGCGACTCGCCCACCGCTTCCGGCCCGGCGCTTCGCCGGGAGCGGGCTTCTCAGAAGTAGGCGTCGAACCTCACGAAGAACAGATTTGCCGCTTCGCCGTACTCGCCCCGCTCGCCGGAGAAGAGCTGGACCCCGACCTCCAGCTCCAGATCGTCGCGCGCGGACCAGCGCAGCGACGGGACCAGCGCAGCGCTGGACCCGTGCCAGTCGTGCAGCCACAGCAGGTCGACCCGGACAAGCGGAGTGAGGTCGTAGCCGAGCTGCATCCCGGTCAGGTTGCGCTCGCGCGTGACCAGGCGGGCCGGACCGTCGCTGCGGCGGCGCGCGAGCAAGTCCACCCCGGGGCTCGGAGCCATCCCCTCCGACAACCCGTCCCGGGACGAGGAATCGAAGCGGTTCTGGTTGAAGAAGTGCTCCAGCAGCGCGTAGAGACCGCTGCCCAGCCGGAAGGTGTGGTCGATCGAGACCACGGCCTGCCAGAAGCGGCCGGAACTGTGCCGCCAGGTGTGCGTCAGCTCGCCGCGCAGCGCCGCGCCGCCGAGATTCCGGGCGAAGTCCGCTCCCAGGACCCGATCTCGCTCGATGCTCGCCAGCATCAGCGCCGCGTCGATCCCCGCTTCGCTCCACTCCAGGCGCGCCGCCGCCCTGTGCCGGTCGGGGTCGTGGCGCGGGGCCCAGATCAGCGCCGCCCACATCCGGGGAAGCACGCGGGCTCGCAGCAGCAGCGCGTCCTCTCCGATCCGCTGGTCCGCCTGGACCGCCAGCGGCGGGATCGGATTGAAAAGATCGGTCGGATTCCACAGCCGCCCTCGGCCCAGCGCGATCCGCTGCCTCCCCAGCGTCACCTCCAGGGCTTCGCCCTCGTAGCGCAGCCAGGCGCGGTACAGCCAGTGAGAGACCTGCAGATCGTCCTTTTCGTGGAAGGAGCGGTCGGCGTCGAGCCAGGTGCCCATCCCGCGTCCGCGAACCCCCGAGACGGAAACGCCGTCCAGGGCAGAGCCGGTCAACCACTCCTGGTCGTAGCTGATCTCCGCCGCCCAGCGGTCCGCCCAGCGCGCGGCGGCCTCGATTCGAAGACGGTTCAGCCACAGGGCGCTGTCCTCGCGGCGGCCCCGATCCCGACTCGGGTCCGCCCCCGACAGGGCGCGCTCCTCCCGCGTCCAGGTGAGCTGCGATCGCCACTCCGCGCGCCCCTCGAACTGAATCGAGCGCGGGGGGTCGAAGTCCGCCGCCGCGGGCGGGGCGAGCGCGGCGGCCAGCCAGAACCACACCGCGCACGGCCGGCTTCTCACGGCGCGCGCCGCTCGTCCGACTCGATGCGGCCGTCCAGCAGGCGGATCACGCGGAGCGCGCGTTCCATCACCCGCGGGTCGTGCGTGCTGAACAGAAAGGTCACCCCGCGCTCCTCGTTGAGCTGCTGCATCAGGTCGAGCAGCGAGGCCGCGGTCTTCGAGTCCAGGTTGGCCGTCGGCTCGTCGGCCAGCACGATCTCGGGCTCCGACACGATTGCGCGGGCCACCGCGACGCGCTGCTGCTGTCCCCCGCTCATCTCTCCCGGCCGCGTGTGCAGCAGCTCTCCCAGCCCCAGGTCGTCCAGCGCGAGCTCGGCGCGCCTGCGCCGCTCGGCGGGACGGACGCCCTGCAGCAGCAGCACGAGTTCCACGTTTTCCAGCGCGGTGAGCACGGGGACGAGGTTGTAGGCCTGGAAGACGAATCCCAGCCGGGCGAGCCGCAGATCGGCGAGTTCGGCTTCGCCGAGCCGCCCGACGTCCTGCCCCGCCAGCAGGATCCGACCGGAGCTGGCTCGGTCGAGCGTGCCCAGCAGGTTGAGCAGGGTGGTCTTGCCGGACCCCGACGGGCCGGACAGGGCGACCCTCTCTCCCGAGCTCACCCGCAGACTGACGCCGTCCAGGGCCCGGGTGCGAACCGTGCCGCTGACGTAGACCTTGGAGACCTCGCGAGCCTCCAGCACGATCGCTCCGGCCTCAGACATGCCGCAGAGCCTCGGCGGGACGCAGACGCGCCGCCCGCAGCGCGGGCCACAGCCCGGCGAGCAGGGCCGTGGCCGCGGCCATCCCGATGGGCTCGGGGAAATCGCCCGGCCTCAGCTCCGGATAGATGCGGTCCGAAAAGCCGTATTCGCCCAGCGCCTGCGAGAACCAGCCCATGCCGATGCCGACCTCTCCCAACCACGCCACCAGCGGCACGGCCAGCCCCAGGCCGATGCCCGTGCCGAGTCCCGTCAGCAGGAACGATTCGACCAGAACCAACAGCAGAATGCGCGAGCCGCGCAGTCCCATCGAGCGCAGCAGTCCGAACTCGCGGATGCGCTCGTAGACGGACATCAGCAGCGCGTTGGCGATCCCGAACGCCATCGCGGCGAAGACCACCGCGTAGAAGACCCACGAGAATTGGTCCATCAGCTCGATCATCTGGGCGAGGCGCGGCTGGCGTTCGTCCCAGCGCAGGACCTCGAGCGGGGGTTCGGCGGCCAGCAGGCCGCGCAGCCGCTTCTGGACCTGCGGCGCGTCGGCCGCGTCGGAGAGCAGCAGCGCGATCTCCGTCACCGCGTTCCCCAGCGCGAAGAGCGTCTGGGCGTCGGCGAGAGTCACGTAGACGAAGCTGCGGTCGAAGGCGCTGGAGCCGCTGCGATAGATCCCGCGGACCCGGAACGCCCCCGCGCCGGCGTCGCCGGGCACGCGCAGCACGAGCTTGTCGCCGACCTCCGCGCCCAGGCGGCGCGCCATCTCCTCCCCGACCACGATCGGGGGCAGTCGGCTCGCCCAGCGGTGTGCCGCCGCATCGAGATAGGCTCCTTCGACCAGCGAGTCCGGCACGCTCGAGACGCGGGACTCGCGCGCCGCGTCGACGCCGACGATCACGGCGCTGAGATTGCGGCGGGCGGTCTGCACCAGGCCGTCGCCGACCAGCCGCGGGGCGGCCGCCCCAAGCCCTTCCCGCTCGACCGCGCTCAAGACCGCCGCGCCATCGCCGGGAATCCGCCGGTCCGTCGACGAATCGGCGTGGTAGCCGCGCGCGTGGATCGCCAGGTGGGCCAGGTGCGTCCGGACCGCCAGATCGATTCCGTTGTGCCCCAGGCCCACCGTCCAGGCCAGGATGCCGAAGCACGCCGTCAGCCCCACCACGATCGACGCAAGCACCACGGCGGAGCGCCGCCAGCCGCGCAGCAGGTTGCGCCAGGCGATTCTGAACAGCGCGCTCACGTCGGCTCCCGCATGGCTTCCCGGGGCTGGCCGCGCGCCGCCCTCAGCGCCGGCGGAAGCGCCGCCATCAGGGCCACGACCAGCAGCACCGCCGAGGTGCCGAGCAGCTGGGCGGCGCTCAGGTCGAACACCAGGACCGGATCGAGGTGGTAGGTCTCCACCGCCGCGGCCAGCTGCTCGCCGGTCAGAGGAATGGGATTCCTTTCCAGGACCAGCAGCAGCGGCACCGCGATCGCCAGGCCGGCGGCGATGCCGGCCGAGGTCAGCAGCAGCGACTCGATCAGGACCAGGCCGAAGACGGCTCGCGGGCGCATGCCCAGCGCGCGCAGCGTTCCGAACTCGCGCCGGCGCTCGAGCACCGACATCAGGACCGTGTTGAGCAGCCCGAAGCCGACAACCACGACCAGAATCGACAGCGACAGCCAGTTGCCGGCGTCGTCGAGCAGCAGCATCTGCAGCAGGTCTGGCACCAGCTCGGGCCAGGTGAGGATCTCGTAGCCCCCCGGCAGGGACGCGGAGAGTTCCCGCGCCAGATCGTCCGCCCGCTCGCCGGTCGGAGCGAAAAGGACCACGTGGGAGACGGTCCGGCCGGCGTCCAGGAACGCCTGCATGTCGCCCACGTGCGTGAGCACCGCGCGCTCGTCGAAGCGCGGATCGCCCACGCTCAGCGTGCCCGTGACCCGGAAGCGCTCGGCCGCCTGAGAGCCGTAGTAGTCGCCGGTCAAGAGCAGGATGGACTCTCCGGTCCGGACGCCCAGAGCGCGGGCCAGATCCGCTCCCAGAACCGCTCCCGGCGCTCCGGGCTCCGGCAGCTCGGCGCTACCCAGTCCGTCGAACAGGCGCGTCAGTTCGCGCTCGCGCTCCGGGTCGACGCCGACGATCCAGGCGCCGCGGCCCAGCGAGCCGTCCGCGTCCTGCACCGCCAGGCCCCAGGTCTCCAGGCGCGGCGCCCAGCCAACCGAACCGGGCAGCGCGTCGAGCGCGCTTCGCAGGGCCGGACTCAGCCGCATGCCGTATTCCAGCGTCCCGTGCTCTTCGTAGCCGGCCAGGGCCAGCCTCACGTGCCCGGGGTACAGGCGCACGCTCTGGTCGATCCAGTACTCGTGGCTGCCGCGAGCCAGGGCCAGCGCGAGCATCATCAGCAGGGCCGCGAAAGCGCCCGCCGCCGCCGTCAGCCCCGTGCGCCGTCGGTTGCGACCCAGGTTGCGCCAGGCGAGCCGCCCCAGCACGGCCTAGCGAACTCCCGTCGCCCGGCGCAGGTGCTCCTGGGTGAACAGAGCCTCGTCGAACGGCTCGTCGAAGACGCTGCTCACGATGTGCATCTCGGTGCTGTGCCCGGGCTTGTCGCGGGGAAGCATCAGCCAGGTGTGCGGGAACGCCCGCCCCTGGACCGGGCGCACGTCGGAGAAGCGCAGCTCGCGCAGCAGTTCGAAGCGGCCCGGGTCGGGCTCGTCGTAGTAGAGCAGCGAGAGCGGAGCCAGCGTTTCCGGCTCGATCCAGGCTTCCACGCGCGCCCACACCACCGGAGCGTCGGCGTGCGGGGTCAGTTCGACTCCCCAGGCGCGAGTTCCCTCCCGCTCGCGCCCTCCCAGCGAGCGGGCGCTGTAGTCCTCGCTGAGCGAGCTCTCGCGCGCCAGGTCGTCGTTGGTAAAGTCGCTGCCCATCCAGGACTGGAGCATCATCGACGGCGGGATGCGCAGCGTGCGCTCCACGCGCGGCAGCCAGGTCCAGAATGTGCCCTGCACGCGCAGAAAGCCGGTGCCGCGGTCCTTGCGCGGCGACAGGATGCGGATGAAGCTGCGGTCGCCGGCGCGGTCGTCCCAGGAACTGAACTCCACCACGCGCGTCCAGCGCGGAGTGGTGATGCGCATCTCGGCCCGCATCCGGACGGTGTCTCCCCGCAGGGACCGCTCGACGCGTTCGATCAGCTCGGCGGGATCGAAACTCTGGGCGCGGCCGGCAGCGGGCCAGACCAGCACGCCGATCAGCAGCCAGCGAAGCACGCCGAGACGGTACGCGCTGCCCGCGGTCGGCCGCAAGCGTCCTCCTCGAAGGCGGCCGGGGCGCGGACCCGGCGGCTGGCCGAAGGCCCGGTCCCGCCACGCTCCGCCTATTCGTCCAGTGTCTCCCGCAGTACCTGCTGCACCACCGGCGGGCTGGCCTTGCCGCGCGTGGCCTTCATCATCTGCCCGACGAAGAAGTTGAACAGCTTCTGCTGGCCGGAGCGGTACTGCTCCACCTGCCGAGGATGGGCGGCCAGGACTTCGCGCGCCAGTCCCGCCAGCTCGCCGCTGTCGGCCACCGCCTCCAGCCCGCGCTCGAGCATGATCTTCTCGGGGTCGCCGCCGCGGGCGGCCAGTTCCGCCAGGATCTCCCGGCCGCTGGCCGGGCTGACGCGTCCCGCGTCCACCAGCCTCAACAGCGCCGCCAGCGCGCGAGGCTCCAACGGCAGCTCGACCAGGGACCGGCCGGCGGCCGCCCGAAGCTCCAGCACGTCGCGCGCGACCCAGCCCGAGGCGCTCTTCGCGTCCGGGTAGTCGGCGACCAGCCGCTCGAAGAAATCGGCCACTTCGCGCTCCTCGGTGAGCACCCGGGCGACCTCTTCGGACAGGCCCCAGTCGGCGACGTAGCGCGCCCGGCGCGAGCCGGGCAGTTCCGGGAGCCCAGCCCGGAGCCGCTCGATCCACTCCTCGTCGAGCGCCAGCGGCGGGAGGTCGGGGTCGGGGAAGTAGCGGTAGTCCTCCGCCTGTTCCTTGGTCCGCATTTCGTAGCTGCGTCCCGCGCGCTCGTCCCAGCCGCGCGTCTGCTGTACGACCGCCCCGCCGTCCTCGATCAGCTCGATCTGGCGCTCGATCTCGAACTCGATCGCCTTTTCGACGAAGCGGAAGGAGTTGAGGTTCTTCAGCTCGGTGCGGGTGCCCAGACGTTCCTCGCCGCTGCGCCGCACCGACACGTTGGCGTCGCAGCGGAAGCATCCCTTTTCCATGTCGCCGGAGCAGGCGTCGAGGTAGCGCAGCAGCGAGCGCAGGCTGCGCAGGTAGGCGCCGGCCTCGGCGGGGCCGCGGATCTGCGGCTCGGAGACGATCTCGATCAGGGGCACGCCCGCGCGGTTCAGATCGACGTGCGTCACCCCCCCGCCCGTGACCGCGGGGTCGTGGATGCTCTTGCCGGCGTCCTCCTCCAGGTGGATGCGCGTCAGCTCGATCGTGCGCGCCTGGCCGCCGGACTCGATCGGGACGCCGCCGCCGAGCGCGAACGGCCGTTCGTACTGCGAAATCTGATAGCCCTTGGGCAGGTCGGGATAGAAGTAGTGCTTGCGCGCGAAGAGCGATTCGCGCTGCAGCTCGCAGCCCAGCGCCAGCGCCGCGCGCACGGCCAGCTCGACCGCGCGCCGGTTGATCGCCGGCAGCACCCCCGGAAGGCCGAGGTCGACCTCGGTCGTCTGCGAGTTGGGCGACGCGCCGAAGGCGTGCGGGGCGCTGCTGAACAGCTTCGAGTCCGTGGCGAGCTGGGCGTGCACCTCGAGCCCGATCACGGCTTCCCAGCCCTCGGGAGGGCTCCAGGACGTCCCGCGCGGCGCGGCGTTCGGCTGCTCTCTCAAGTCGTCCTCGATCGCCCCGCGGCCGGGGCTCCTCCATCCGCGGCGGATCCTAGCGGACCACGAAGTTGATCAGACGTCCGGGCACGAACACCACCCGGCTCAGCGGCCGGTCGCCGACGTGTCGCTGGACGGCCGGGTCGCGCAGGGCGATCTGGCGCGAGAGTTCCTCGTCGGCGTCCGCCGGGACGGAAACGCGGGCGCGCATCTTGCCCGATACCTGCACCGAGAGAGTGATCTGCTCTTCCACCAGCCAGGCGGGGTCGGCCTCGGGCCAGGCCGCGTAGGCCAGCAGCTCTTCGCAGCCGAGCTTCTCCCAGAGTTCCTCGGCCAGGTGAGGCGCCAACGGGGCGAGCAGCTTGAGCAGCGTCTCGGCGGCGGCGCGGGGGATGGGGCCGTCGCGCTCGATCTCGCGCACGAAGACCATCAGCGCCGAGATCGCGGTGTTGAAGTCGAAGCTCTCGATGTCCGCGCCGACCTTCTCCACCGTTCGGGCGAGCAGGCGCCGCTGACTTTCGCTGCCCTCGCCTTCGGGCAGCTCGCGCGCCTGGTCCCCGCGCTCGCCGCAGATCAGCCGGTACACGCGCTGCAGGAAGCGGAAGCAGCCGGGAATCCCGTCGGTCGACCAGGGCGCGGCCTTGTTCAGGGGGCCCATGAACATCTCGTACAGGCGCATGCTGTCCGCGCCGAACTCGCGGATCACGTCGTCGGGATTGATCACGTTGCCGCGGCTCTT
>JAGWBS010000009.1:39000-39497 GCA_021295775.1 Pseudomonadota bacterium
GCCCGGCCGTCCACGCGGCGGACCTCGGCCGGCGGCACCCAGCGCTCCGCGAGTTCCTCGCCCGTCTCGGCGTGAAGCGGGGTCTCGCCGTCGTAGCGGACCTGGCCGGCGTCGAAGGCCCGGTCCGATTCCTCGCCGACGAAGTAGCGGTAGCTCTTGCCCTGCACCATTCCCGGGTTGAGCAGCTTCTGGAACGGCTCCCGGGTCGATACCAGGCCCAGGTCGTAGAGGACGTTGTGCCAGAAGCGCGAATAGAGCTGGTGCAGCTCGGCGTGCTCGGCGCCGCCCACGTTCAGGTCCACGTTCATCCAGTAGCGTTGGGCCTCGGCCGACCAGGGCGCCTTCTCGTTGGCCGGGTCGCAGAAGCGAAGGTAGTACCAGCAGCTTCCCGCCCACCGCGGCATGGTGTTGGGGTCGCGCCGCGCCGCCTCGCCGGTCTCGGGGTCGGTGGTCGCCACCCAGTCCGGGACCCGCTCGAGGGGAGCCTTGAAGTCGCC
>JAGWBS010000074.1 GCA_021295775.1 Pseudomonadota bacterium
GAAGTCGTCCGCGACCGCCGCGCGCGCGGTTCCGAAGTGGACGACCTGTCCAGCGTGATCGTCCACGGAAAGGTCGACGGCCAGCCGCTCACGGTCCAGCAGCTCCAGGGCTACCTGTTCGTGATCCTGGCGGCGGGCAACGAGACCACCCAGAACGCCCTCACCGGGGGCGTTCATGCGCTGCTCGAAAACCCCGAGCAGCTCGAGCTGCTGTGCGCGAACCCGGATCTGGTCGTCTCGGCCTCCGAGGAGATCCTGCGCTGGACCTCGCCCGTACTGCAGTTCGCCCGCACGGCGGTCGAGGACTTCGAGCTCTCGGGCGTGAAGATCGCCGCCGGACAGGACGTGGGCATGTGGTACCCGTCGGCGAACCGGGACCCCGAGGTCTTCGAGGACCCCTACCGCTTCGACATCACCCGCGACCCCAACCGCCACCTGGCCTTCGGCGGCTACGGCGCGCACTTCTGCCTGGGCGCGAACTTGGCCCGCTGGGAGCTGCGCGCCGCGCTGCGGGCGCTGATCCCCGTCCTGCCGCGCTTCGAGTCCGCGGGCCCGCCCGAGCGCGTGCCGAACCTGCACGTCGCGGCCATCCACCGCCTGCCGGTGCGGTCGGCCTGAGCGCCCCCGGAGGGGTCGATCCCCGCCGGCCGGGGGTTCAGTCGCCGCCCAGCCGCTCGATCAGGTCGCTGCTGGAGTGCGTCTTGGGGTCGCCGCAGATCGCGATCCGACCGCCGTAGGCCTGCACCACGTCCCTCTCCGGGACGCTTTCGGCGGTCCAGTCGGTGCCCTTGACGTGAACGTCGGGGCGAAGCGCCTGGAGCAGGGCGCGGGCGTCCGTCTCCGGGAAGCCGGTCGCGAAGCGCACCCCTTCCAGCGCCGCGATCACTTCCAAGCGCTCGGCCAGCGGCACCAGCGGTCTGCCCGGCCCCTTGTTGGCCCGCGCGCTGGCGTCACTGTTCAGCGCCACCACCAGCACGTCGGCCTGTTCGCGCGCCTGCGCGATCAGACGCACGTGCCCGACGTGCAGGACATCGAAGCAGCCGTTGGTCAGGGCGATCGAGCGTCCCGCGGCGCGCTCGCGCTCGAGCAGCGGCGCCAGCGCGCGGTAGTCCTCGACGATCCGCGCGCTCACGCCAGCAGCTCCCGCGCGGCCGCGGCCACGCGCTCGGGCCGGATGCGGGTCATGCAGCGGTGGTCGATCGGGCAGGTCTTCAGGTGACAGGGACTGCAGTCCACGTCCTCGCGCAGCACCCGCTGCCGTTCGAGCCAGTGGGCGGTGTGGGCCGGGTCGGTCGGTCCCATCAGGACGACCGCGGGCGTATCCAGCGCCACCGCGACCTGACGCGGTCCGGTGTCGTTGCACAGCAGCAGTCGCGCTCGCTCGATCAGCGCGGCCAGTTCCGGCAGGCGGATGGTCGGATCGGTCAGCACGACGCAGCCGGCGCCCGAGCGCGCGGCGACGTCCCCGGCGATCCCCTCCTCGCCCGGACCGGGAGCCAGCACCGGGCGCAGCCCGCGCTCGGCCAGCAACTCGCAGGCGCGGGCGAAGCGCTCGGCGGGCCAGAGTTTGCTGGAGCCGAAACTCGCCCCGGGGCAGACGGCGAGCAGAGGCTCTGCGTCGGCGACGCCCGCCCGCTCCAGGCGTCGCGAGAGCGCGTCCCGGGCCTCCTCGTCGACCGCCAGGTCCAGTTCCAGGCCGGCGTCGGGGCATCCCAGAGGACGCACCAGCCGCAGGTAGCGCTCGATCATGGAGATCGCCCGGCGGCGGCCGTCCGGGTCGCTGGGCGGCGCCAGCGGGTGGCTGAGCAGGGCGCGCCGCAGACCGTCGCGCGCGTAGCCGACGCGCACGGGAACCCGGGCGAGCCAGGGGGCCAGCGCGTTGCGCGGAGAGTCGGGCAGCAGGATCGCCCAGTCGAAGCGCGCGCGGCGCAGTGGCCGAAGCTGGGAGGCCAGGCCCCGCCAGCCGGAACCGGCGTCGGGGACGAAGCGGTCGAAGGAGCCGATTCCCCGCAGCAGCTCGCCCACCCACGGCCGCCCGCAGAGCACGATCTCGGCCCGGGGCCGCGCGCGGCGCAGGGCGCGCAGGGCGGGAGTCGCCATCAGCGCGTCGCCCACCCAGTTGGGGGCGCGGACCCAGACGCGCCGGGGGTCCGGAAGCGGCTCAGAGGAAGTAGTCGAAGCGCTCGTCACCGATCTCCGCTTCCAGGCTGAGCGAGGGGTCGGAGATCAGCTTCTCCAGCCACCAGTTCACGCCGTTGTACAGGCAGGTGACCTCGCGGCACTCGTGGCTGGCGTCGAAGCGGTCCAGGATGCTCAGGAGCTGCTGGCCCGTATCGCGCGCCCGCTCGGAGTCGCGGTAGGCGGTCGGCGTCTCGATCCGGGCCTTCTCCACGCCGCGGTGCGCCGGACAGTTGAACAGCCCCGTGGGCGTCAGCACCTGGCGCAGCGCCTGCATGTGGCAGGTGCGCGGCTGCGAGGTGTACTGCTGCCAGGTCCCCTCTTCGAGCAGGCGCAGGTTGATGCTCTCGAACACGTCGAAACCGTCCCCGGCCAGTTCTTTGGCGCGGTCGACCTCGACGCGGATGCGGGCCACCACCCCGTCAACCGCGGTCTCGGACTTGTCCGGGTCCATCACCTCGGCCCCGTCGGGCTGGCGCTCGAGCACCGGCTTGAAGGCGATGTAGTCGAAGCCGGCGCGCTTGGCGCGCTCGGCCGCCATCACGATCTCGTGGATGTTCTCGCACAGCTTCTCGTCGTCGCGGGTCGCGCCGCCCCACACGATGATGTAGGAGAAGCCGACCCGCACGCGCGGGCCGCGCCGCTTGATCTCGGGAATCGTTTCGCAGATCGCGTCCAGGTCCAGCCCGCGGGTCGCCGGCCGGTGCATCTCGACGAAGAGCTCGTTGCTGCCGGAGTCGAGCGACAGCCGGATCCAGTCGCGCTCGTCCATGTGCTCGGCCGCGTCGGCGAGCGCGTCGCCGCGGCTGCCGTTGGACACGATCGCCACCTGCAGGTCGAGCTGCTTGAGAAAGGCCACGAAGGCGGCGAAGCGCGGATAGAGCGTGGGCTCGCCGCCGCCGATCAGGATCACCGAGCGCAGGCCGCGCTCCGCCATCAGCCGCAGGGAGTCGCGCAGCTCCTCTTCCTTGTACTTGTGGCGCGTGTTCAGGATGTCCCAGTCGATGCAGTGCGTGCAGCGGTAGTTGCAGGCCGTGGTCAGGTCCAGATTGATCGAGACGGGCGCCTGCTCCGGAGCCGGCGGTTCCGGCTCGCCGCTGGCCCGGGCGCGCGAGAGCTCGCGGCGCCAGCTCACGTAGCGGGCCAGCTGCGGCGCCACCGCGGGCTGGCGCAGCTTGGCCGTGAAGTCGTGAATGGCGTGGGTCGTCACGCGGGCTCCTTCCCTGCCCTAGACTATTCGGGCAGGCCGGGCGGTTCGTCCAGCACTAAGCGACAAGCTTCGACCAGATCCTGCAAAAGCGCCATCCGTAGGGCGAGCGGCTCGGGGTCGACCAACGCTCCGCCCGCGCACGCCCGGCCCAACTCGCGGGCGAATGCACGCAGGCGGGCGGTGAGCGGATCGTCCAGTTCGACCGCGCTCGTTCCGTCGCTGAGCTGCATCGAGTACTCCGGCAGCCGGATGCGGCGCTCGGCGCGCGCCCCATTGATGGAGAATCCCGCGGGGCGGGGGAAAGTATCCTGCTTGGCAAGTTGAACTACGCACCGTAAGTGACTGTCATTGAAATGAAATTCAAATTCGATCGAGACACCCGGGCCTGGCGAATCCAGCCTCCGGAAGACGGGGGCCTCGATGCGGGGGACTTCCCTCGGGGCCAGCGCCTGAAGCAGGCTCAGCGGGTGGGACAGACAGTCGACGAGCTGCCGCAGCCCGGTCGATGTCGGAGTGAGCCACATCTCGAAGCTCCCGGCTCCGGCGTCCAGAACGCCCGGATGCAGGCGCTCGAAGGCGTCCAGCGCGAACGGCCACTGACAGTTCTCGGCCAGCAGAAGCTCGGCCCGCCGATACTCCGCCACGATCTCCCGCGCCCGGAGCGCCGGGTCCGCGCCGCCCCAGACCAGCGGCTTCTCGCACAAAACGTGCAGGCCCGCTTCCAGCGCCGCCCGCAGGTAGCGTTCATGGGTCTCGGCGGGGGAGAGGATCGCCAGAGCGTCGAGCGATTCGCGCCGCAGCATCCGGTTCGCGTCGGTGTAGCCGCGCGCCTCCACGCCGCGCTCGCGGAGCTGAGCGCGCGCCTCCTCGACACTGCGCTCGCTGGTGCCCAGCAGGCACGCGACTTCGACCCCGGCGGCGTGCAGGTCGCGCGCCACGTACGGCCCCAGCCCCTGGCGCGCGATCCGGGCCCCGACCACCCCTATGCGGGGCGCCGTCAAGTGGCGGCCGGTGGCGGCTCCACGCCCAGGCGCCGGTGACGGGCGCGCAGCTCGGCCGGAAGCTCGTCGGCGAAGCAGCCGAGCTGAGGCAGGTAGCCGAGATGATCCGCGAGCCGCAGCAGGGCCACTTCCGTTTTCATGTCCGGGATCGCGCCCGTGCGGCAACGCTCGATCGCCTCGTCCAGATCGCAGACGACCAGGTGGGCGTACTCCTCCATCGCGCTGCCGTCCCCGCTCGGCTCCTGCGCGCGGTCGAGGGCCGCGGCCGCGGCGCGGTAATACACCTTCTCGTCGCTGACCCCGGGGCTGGCGAAGGTCTCGCCGCCGATCGGCTCGAAAGCCTCGGGGCCGAGCTGGCAGCCGGCCTCTTCCTCGGCTTCGAGAGCCGCGCGCCGTCGAAGGCCCGCCTCTCCGGGCGGATCGTCCGGTTCGACGATGCCCGCCACCACCTCGGCCAGCTCGCGGTATTCGCGCGGGTCCGGGTGGACGAAGTTCTTGTGGCGCCGCAGGTAGACCGGCGCCCGGACGCCCTCGCGCAGCAGCACCCGCACTCGGCGTCCCCCGCCCTTCCCCTCCACCTGGTACAGCACCGCCACCACCGCGTCGCTCCCCGGCCGCGAGACCACGTCGCAGGCGTAGGCCACGGAAGCCGATCCGTCCGCGTAGACGTTGCGCAACAGCAGCCGCGAAACCCTCAGAAACCCTTCGTCGCAGCGGCTAGCGGCCGTCCGATCCTCGACGATCTCGATCCGCTCCAGCTCCATCCCACCCGATCATAGCGAAAGAGGCTCCAACCCCAGCTCTATCCACGCGGCGCGAGCTTCGCAGTAAGCGTCTCGAAATCCACCCCGCGTCACTCCCCTCGGTCGCCCGAACTCCCCTCGCCCAGCGCCACCCGCAGAATCCGATCCCCCGCGAACGTCCCCACCAGCAACTCGTCCCCCACCTGCAGCCCGACCGTCCCCGCCCCCATCGGCGGCCCCTGATTGCTGTAGATCTCCTCCACGGCGAGCGTCTCGGGATCCACCGCCACGATCGCGAAAGCCAGCGGACACGAACCGGACTCCAGCTTCATGCAGATCTCGTAGTCCGCCGTCTCGGCCCGCGACGACGCGACCAGCAGGCGCCCGTCCGGCGCCCAGGTGCTGTTGTCGGTGCTCTTGACCGAGGCGCGCGCCTCGATCTCGCCCGTGCGGCGCCCCAGGCGCCAGACCTCGCCGACCCCGGAGGCGTTCAGGAAGACCGTCTCGCCGTCGGCGGAGACCTCGATGCCGTTGGGCACCGCCGTATCGCTGCCGGCCAGCTTGGAAAAGCCCTGTCCCGGCTGCCATTCGAGCACGTGCCCGTCCGGTTTCTGCTGCTCGTACGACTCGGTCAGATCCTGCATGCTCGCGGTGCGGGGCCGCATGTGCGTGGTGAGGACCCCCCCGTCCGGAAGCAGCACGACCTCGTTCAGCCAGGCGTAGCCGGGCGCGACCACGCATCCGCGCCAAGTCGCCTTCCAAACCCCGGCGTCGCTCTCCAGAGCGAAGAACTCGATCGACTCGCGCCCCCCGTGCTGAACCACCGCCAATTGCAGCTGCCCGTCCGGGCGCTCGGCCAGATCGATCCCGTGCGGGCTGAACTCGGCTGTCGGGGGACCCGGACAGGCGGCATCCCCCCAGCCCTCGGCGCGTTCTCCGGGCGCGCCGCCGCGGTACAGGTCGAGCCGCGCGTCGCTGCGCAGATCGAAGACCGCCAGCGCTCCGGCGCGGTCGCCGGCCATCCGGCCGTACTCGCTGACCACCACGCTGTGGCCATCGGGCAGCGGAGCCAGATCCTCGGGATTGCGGAAGGCGCACACCGGACGCGCGGCTCCGACGGCCTCGCAGTCCTGGATCAGCTCCGAGCCAGCC
This sequence comes from Pseudomonadota bacterium, assembly GCA_021295775.1. Lineage (GTDB taxonomy): Bacteria > Myxococcota_A > UBA9160 > SZUA-336 > SZUA-336 > JAGWBS01. The sequence continues at coordinate 6,285 of JAGWBS010000074.1, forward strand.
GTTTCCGCCCCGACCGGAAATGCCAGCAACCAACCGAGCGCCAAAGCGACTTTGCGCATCCGTCTCCTCCCCCGCCAGCCTACGAGCGCGCTTTCCGGCGCGTCAATCAGCGCCCACTCATGCGCTCGACCACCGGCGCCAGCGTCTCCCGGGCCTGCGGCGGCACCACCCAGTACGAAACGCACCAGCGCTCGCGGCAGCGCTCCAGGTGTTCGCAGATCCGGTCCACGCTGCCCGCCCAACCGTACGGAACCTCCCGGGCCTGTTCGGCGGGCATGCGGAAGCGCTCGACCAGCGCGGCCTCCGCCCGGTCGCGATCCTCGGTGACCAGGGCGACGTAGGCGTTCATGCCGATCTCGAGCGACTCGAAGCGCTCGCCGGCCGCCTCGCGCAGCCAGTCGAGCTTGAGATCGGTGCGGTCGGCTCCGGCGTCGCGGTCGGTCTCAACGTCGTGCGCGCCGGAGCGCGCGGCCGGATTGATCCCCACGATGTCGGCGCGGCGCCCCGCCACGCCCAGCAGACGGCGTCCGCCGCCGCCCACGAAGATCGGCGGCCCGCCCGGCCGCGCCGGCCGCGGCGAGCCCCGCACCCCGGACAGCGTGTAGTGCCGGCCGCGGAAATCGACCGCTTCCGGACCGAAAAGGCCCCGCAGGATCTGCAGCGCCTCTTCCAGACGCTCGATCCGCAGCCACGCCGGATCGAATCTCAAGCCCGCGGCCGCGTATTCGTCGCTCTTCCAGCCGGCTCCGATTCCCAGTTCCAGCCGCCCGCCGCTCAGCCGGTCCACGCTCGCCGCCTCCTTGGCCAGGACCACCGGATGCCGAAAGTCGTTGGACAGCACGCTGGTTCCGACGCGCAGGCGCTCGGTGGCCTGCGCCGCGGCCAGCGCGCCCAGCAGCGGGGCGAGTTGATCGCCGAAGTGGTCCGGCAGCAGCGCGCTCGAGTACCCCAGCGCCTCGGCGCGCCGCGCGGCCTCCGCCCAGTCGGCCGGGCTCGCGGCCTGACGCAGCTTGAGGCCGAAGCGGAACGGCCGCTCGCGGCTCACGGCCCTTCCCCGGGCACGGCCAGGTTGAGCGGCGGGAGGCCCGCGGCGTAGCGCTCCAGATTATCCGCGAAGAGCTCCAGGACCCGCCGGTCGTAGGCGTCCGGCGAGACCGCGCAGTGGGGCGACAGGTAGAGATTGGGCGCGTCCCAGAGCGGGTGCCCGGGCGGAAGAGGCTCTTCGCGGGTCACGTCCAGGATCGCCGCGGCCAGCCGGCCCTCGCAGAGCGCCTCGATCAGGGCGGTCTCGTCCAGCAGCGCGCCGCGCGCCACGTTGCAGAGCACCGCGCCACGCCGCAGGCGCGCCAGCGCGCGCGCGTCGATCAGGTCGCGGGTCTCGGGCGTGGCGGGCGCGGCCAGGACCAGGGCGTCGCAGCGCTCCAGCACGTCGTCCAGGCCATCGGGACCGTAGAGTTCGTCGGCCAGCGGCGAGGTCTGTCCCGGCGCGAAGCGGCGGCGCGTGGCCAGAACTCTCATGCCCAGGGCGCGCGCGCGTTCGGCCACCGCGCCGCCGATGGCGCCGAGTCCCACGATCCCGAGGGTGCAGCCGGCCAGCGTGCGGCCGGGGGGGCGAGTGAAGCGGCGTTCGCGCTGCATGGTCTCGATCGAACGGGTGGACTTCCAGACTTCGAGCAGGCGGGCGATCACGAACTCCGCGATCGGCACCGCGCCCGCACCCGAGGCGGTGGAAAGAGCGATGCCGCGCCGCTCCAGCAGCTCCAGGTCGAAGTGGTCGGTGCCGGCGCTGTAGGCCTGCACCCAGCGCAGCCGCGGCGCCCGTTCCAGCAGCGACTCGGTCACGTCGAGGCCCATCAGCACCTCGGCGCGCGCCAGTCCGCGAGCGAGATCGCCGCCGATCTCCGGCACGCGGTCGCGCAGTTCCCGCGGCAGGCCGCCGGCCTGCCGCGCCCGGCGCAGCGCCATGCTCTCCTTGTAGGGCAGGGCCAGGAGTTCCACCGGGCGTACGCAGCCGGTAATCCGCCGGCGCAGCCATTCGGCGTCGAACTCCGCCGGGTGATTCACGCAGGCGACGAGCGTCTCTCCGTCGGCGGGTGCGGACCGGGTCTCGCCGTCGTTGGGGCGCTGCATCGGGTTCTCCGACTCTCGGACGGCTCCGGCCCGGCCTAGCGGGGCACGAACCAGATCGGCGAGGTCCAGGCACGCTCCTGGATCGCCCGTGAGACCTGCGGGTGCGCGCAGCTCTCGGGACGATCTTCCTCGGAGAACTGGTTGCACTGCAGCGTGCTCCAGCGGCAGCTCGGGTTCTCCAGTACGCGCGCGTAGTAGACGGCGTGCGAGTCCGGATCGAAGTCCGGGTCCGTCCAGACCGCGCAGAGCGTGTCGTCGCCCGCCCCCTGGGGTTCGCAGGTCTCGGGATCGACGCCGGCTCCGTTGTCCGGATTTCCGGCCACGTCGAACACCGCCTGATGGATCGCGTCGTCTTCCCCCGGCCAGGCCTTGACGATCTGGATGCGCTGCAGCGGCAGGCTTCGGATCCCGGCTCCGCCGGGGTCGCGCAGCGCCGAGACCAGGAAGCGGGGCGCCGCCGCGCCCTCGGGAGGAGCGCTCAGGTCCGAACCCATCGGCACCCCCTGCGCGTAGGCCTTTTGGAGTAGCGCGGGATCGGCGCAGAGAGCGGGGTCGAGGGTCCAGCCGCCGAAGAGGCGCGGCAGGATGCGCGTGCCGCTGGTGCCGAAGGTCTCGCGCCGCTTCATCGCGTCGAAGAGCGCGTCGCGCGAGTTCTCTTCCGCCCAGACCCCGACCAGGCCGCCGGGGTTGAACGCCGCGGGCGGCAGAGCGGTGCTGGTTCCGCGCATCAGGCGCTGCCCGGGCGTGGCGTCGCTGATGCCGAGCAGCCCGTCGAACGAAGCCTCCTCGGTGTCGCCGGAGTTGCCGTTGTGGACGTCGGTGCTGGCGGTCATGCCGAACTTGATCGGGTTGACGCCGATGCGTCCGGCCTCGCGCAGGCCCTCGACCAGCGCGTAGCGCGCGAAGTCTACGCGCGACTGGCAACCCTCGCCGATGACGCCTCCCCGGCCCGTGCCCTTTTCGCAGTCCTCCGGGGCGGGTTCGAGCAGGCGCCACTTCTCGAAGTCGCAAAGCGGGTCGGGATCGCCGAGGACCTTCCACATCCCGTTGCGGCACTCGGAGTCGCCCTTGGTCTGCATGATCTCGATCAGCGGCTCCAGCCGCGCGCGCAGCTCGGCCATGGCGACCTGCCGGTCCCGCGGCTCGCCGAAGTAGTCAAGCGCGAACATCTGTCCATTGCTCATATTTGAATTGTGCGGGATGGTCAGCGCGTCGCAGCCGTTGCCGGCGTCGAGACAGTCCGACCGCAGACGCCGCCACAGCTCCCAGACGTTCGGCTCGTCGACCCACGCGACCACCCGCTCGGGCACGGCCTCTCCGCGGAAGATCACGTTGCGGTGCACCTTGGCGTAGTCGGGCGTGGCGGTGTACTCGTAGCCGTTGAAGCTGGTGAAGCGGCACTCCGCCGTGCGGTCGTAGTGGCGCTCGGCGGCGGCCTGGTTCTCCTTCCAGACGGAGTCCATCGCGGCCAGGCAGCGCTCGAAGTCCTCGCCGCAGAGCGCCGCGGAGCGCGCGGGCGTGCCGACCCCGCCGCCCGTGATCGCGGCCAGACGCCGGCCCATGCCCCCCAGCGGGCCGCTCTCGTCGGACTGCTCGCCGCGGAAGTAGACGCACGGCTCGCTGTCGTAGACCGGCGAATCCTCGCTGGTGCAGAGCCGCCCTTCGCCCAGGAAGGAGGCGTGGTCGGTGACCGCCGTGAAGTCCAGCGGCCGCTCCAGGCTCACCCGCCGGCCGCCGGCGAAGGGAATCGGCTCGCCCTTGGCGAAGGCGTAGGCATCGTCAGGTGTGGTGCGCGTCTCGAAGGTGTAGGCGTCGGTCGAGAACCCGGTGTGGACGTGCAGCTCGCCGAAGTAGGCGTTTCGCAGCGGGTTGCGGTCGGCGCAGGCCTCGCGCTGCTCGCGGTACTTCAGCTCGACCGCGTGCGGCGCCGCCGAGCCTTCCGGATCACCCGCCTTCGCGCCGTCCGCCGGGCCCGCGGCCAGCGCCGCCAGGGCCAGCGCGCGGGCGAGTCGCTTCAGCTTCATCTCGGTCCCTCCCGGTTCGAGGGTACCACCGGGCTCCCGAGGCGAACGGGACGGGAAGCCCGCTCGGCATTTCAGCTCCGGGCGGCCCGACCGGCGCGGTACCATCGTCCCCACACCCGCGCCGGGAGAGCGACGATGGAATTCGGGTTTTTCACCATGCCCTCGCACCCGCCCGAGCGGCCCCTGCGCGACGGCCACGAGTGGGACCTCGAAGTCCTGCGCTGGATCGACGAGCTGGGCTTCACCGAGGCCTGGATCGGCGAGCACCACACCGCTCCCTGGGAGCCGCATCCCGCGCCCGACCTGCTGGTCGCGCAGGCGTTGCGCGAGACCCGTCAGCTCCGCATCGGCCCGGGCGGATTCCTGCTGCCCTACCACCACCCGGCGGAGCTGGCGAACCGGGTGGCGATGCTGGATCACCTGTCCGAGGGACGCCTGAACTTCGGCGTCGCCGCCAGCGGGCTGCCCAGCGACTGGGAGCTGTTCCAGGTCGACGGCGCCTCGGGCGAGAACCGCGAGATGACGCGCGAGGCGCTCGACATCATCCTGCGCCTGTGGAGCGAGCGGGAGCCCTTCGACTATCGGGGCAAGTACTGGAACGTCAGCCAGCCCGGAGTCATCTCGGGCACGCTCCGCCCGCATCTGCGCCCTCTGCAGCAGCCTCACCCGCCCATCGGGGTCGCCGGACTCAGCGCGGGCTCGGACACGCTCAAGCTGGCGGGCGAGCGCGGCTTCATCCCCATGAGCCTGAACCTGAACCCCGGCTACGTGGCGAGCCACTGGAACTCGGTGACCGAGGGAGCGCGGCGCAGCGGGCGCACCCCGCGGCGGGCCGACTGGCGGCTGGTGCGTGAGATCTTCGTCGCCGACAGCGACGCGGAGGCCCGGGAGCTTTCGGCCGGCGGGATGATGGGCCGGATGATGCGCGAGTACTTCCTGCCGCTGCTCTCCGGGTTCGGCTTCCTGGAGTACCTCAAGCACGAGCCCGAGGTTCCGGACGCGGACGTCACGGTCGAGTACTGCGCGCGGCACAACTGGTTGATCGGCTCGCCGGACACCGTCGCGGGCAAACTCGAAGAGGTCTACGCGCAGGTCGGGGGCTTCGGGACGCTGCTGGTGTTCGGCTTCGACTATGCACAGAACCCGGAGTCCTGGAAGCACTCCCTGGAGCTGATCGCCCGGTAGGTCGCCCCGCGCGTGGCCCACCTTACTCCGGAATAGAACGGGACGGCGGGCAGCAGAGAAGCGCGGTC
>JAGWBS010000001.1:0-14747 GCA_021295775.1 Pseudomonadota bacterium
TGAGATCTTGGATTTAGTTTGGTGCTTTTTAGATGGGGGATTCGGCGTCGAAGAGGACCGGCAGCGAGCGTGGGGCGCGGAAAATCTCGCCGGTGATGTGCACGTCGTGCGCCTGCGGATCCAGGCGCAGGTGCGGCAGCCGGTCCAGCAGGGCGTTGAGGCCGATGCGCATCTCGGCCATGGCCAGGTGCATCCCCAGACAGCGGTGCGGCCCGAGCGCGAACGCGAGGTGCGGCTTGGGCGGGCGGAAGATGTCGAAGCGCTCCGGCTTCTCCCAGCGCGTCTCGTCGCGGTTGGCCGAACCGACCAGCGTGCGGACCACCGCCCCGGCCTGGATCGGGACTCCGCACACCTCGGTGTCGCGGGTGGCGATGCGCATGAAGCCGGTGATGGGCGGCTCCCAGCGCAGGCCCTCTTCGATGGCTGCCTGAACCAGCCCGCGGTCGGCCTGCAGCGCCCGCAGCTGAGCGGGATTCGTGAGCAGGCCGAAGAGCAGATTGCTCAACGAGCGGTAGGTCGTCTCGGCGCCCGCAGGACCGAGCAGGCGCAGGAAGGCGAAGATCTCCTCGTTGGTCAGGCGCTGGCCGTCCAGCTCGGCTTCGGCCAGGGTGCTGATCAGATCGGGACCGGGATTCCGGCGCCGCTCTTCGACGATCGGCTCCAGGTATTCGGCCACGCGCCCGGAAGCTTCCATGGCGCGCTCGCGCGCGAAGCCGAAGCTGGTGATCTCGACCACCCAGCGGTGGAAGCGGTCGTGGTCCTCCTCGGGCAGGTCCATCATGTGCGCGATCACGGTCACCGGGAACGGAAAAGTGAACTCCTTGACCAGATCCGCGCGGCCGCGCCCGGCGAAGCGGTCGATGTAGGCTCCGACCTGCGGCGAGATCAGCTCGCTCTCCCAGCGCGCCAGCGAGCGCCGCGTGAACGAGCGCTGGATCAGGTCCCGGTAGCGGGAGTGCTCCGGCGCGTCCATCTGCAGGATGCTGCGCCCCATCACCACGCCCATGCTTTGCGCGTAGCCAGAGGAAGAAAACGTCCGGCCGTCCCGGAAGACCTGACTGACGGCGTCGTAGCTCAGCGTCGCGAAGACGCGCAGACCCTCGGGCGTGATGTCGTTGACCGGACCGTCGGCCTTGGACGCCTGGACGAGATCGCGCGCGTCGGTCTCGCACACGGGTCCGCGCCGGCGCAGCGCGGCCCACTGGGGATAGGGATCCCTCACCCGCCCGGCGCCCTGCGCGCGGTCGAACTCCTCGAACGGATCGTAGTCGGCTGCCTCGGAGCTCTGCGTCATGCGGAAGTCCTCTCCCTTGCGGTCCAGGCGCCAGAATATCGGAGACGCGGTCCCGGACCGAAGACGGCCGGTCTACCCCTCCTCGGCCCAGCGCGGCTTGCGCTTCTCGAAAAAGGCGGCGGCGGCCTCTCGCGTCGATCCCTGGCTGCCCACCAGGATCTGGTTGCGGTTCTCCAGCTGGATCGCGGCCTCCAGGCTGGGCGCGTCCAGGTTGGCCCACATGGCCTCCTTGGTCATCACCAGCCCGAAGGGGTTCAGCTCGCACAGCTCCTCGGCCAGCCGCAGGGCCGAGGGCAGGAGCTCCTCGTCGGGAACGAGGCGCGTCACCACGCCCAGCTCCAGCGCTTCCCGGGCGTCGAACGGGCGGCCGGTCAGGATCAGGTCGTGCGCGAGCGAGGCGCCGATCAGCTTCGGCAGCAGGTAGCTCACGCCGATGTCGCAGCCCGACACTCCCACCCGGATGAACTGCACGCAGAGCTGCGCGGACTCGGCCGCGATGCGGATGTCGCAGCCCAGCGCCAGCGCCGGGCCGCCGCCGTAGGCGGGGCCGTTGATGGCGGCGATCAGGGGCTGCTGGATGCGCCGCAAGTGCGGGATCAGACCGGCGATGTACTCCTGGGCCAGCATCCCGGCCCGCGGTCCGCGGGCGCCCTCGGTCAATTCGCCGGTGTTGTCCTGGTCGCGCAGGTCCAGGCCGGCGCAGAAGCCCCGCCCCGAGCCCGTGAGCACGACCACCCGGCAGCGGTTGTCCGCCTGAAGCTCGTCCAGCGCCTCGTGCAGCGCGCGGACCAGCCCCCAACTCAGTGCGTTGAGCACGCGCGGCCGGTTCAGGCGCAGAGCCGCGACGGCCTCTCCGTGCCGCTCGATCTCGACGTCGGCCATGCGCGCGCCAGCTTATGCCAGCCGCAGGGCCGGGGCCAGCGCGGGTCCGCTGTCCGGACCGGCCGTCAGCCGGATTCGAAGCGCTCCAGGACCAGGCCCTTGTAGTCGGGGCGGAATCCCGCTTCGATGAAGAGCGGGGCGCGGGCGGACTCGCCCGCCGGCTCTCCGTCGATCTGGACCAGCCGCAACGACGGCCGGGCGCGGTCGCCGAAAAGATCGCGCAGCCGGCGGCCGGCCTCGACCAGGCCGCGCGAGCCCGATTCGGCCGCGAAGCTCGCGGCGCGCTGGGCGCGGCGGTCCAGGTACAGGACCAGCCGCGGGCGCGCGGCGCGGGAGGGTTGCGCCGGCGACGGTCGGCGCCGGCCACTCCAGCAGCGCGCCGTAGGGGTTGGCCGGGTCGATCGCCGAGAGCACGCAGACTTCGGGTTCGCGGTCGGCGACGGGCTCCGGGCGCGCCTCCCGCAGCCGGTCGACGGCGCCGGCGAACGCGAACTGCGCGCCGGTCAGACCTTCCGCGAAATACCCGCGGCGGAGTTTTCCGGACTCCTCCATCGTCCGGTAGACCGGGTAGAGCGAGCTGAAGCCGCCGCCGAGGTTCTCGGCCTGCGCGGCCTCGCGGCTGACCAAGCCGTAGCGGTCCAGCAGGGCGAGCGCCCGCGCGTGGGCGCGCTCGGTCGAACTCGGCGGGTCGGCCAGCAGGGCCTCGACCAGGGACCAGCGGCCCAGCGCGGGAGCGGGACGCGGGCGCCGGCGGGTGCGGGGGCGCGCCCTGCCCCGGGTGCGCAGGGCCCGCAGCGGCGCAAAGGTGTCGTTGGTCCCCCAGCCCGCCCAGCCCAGATTCCAAAGCGCCTCCATCAGCTCCGTCTCGCCCGGCCGGCCGCAGCCGGCCGACAGCTCCGCGGCGAAGCAGGCGCCGCGTGCGCGCAGGCACTCGACGACGGCCCGTTCGAGCGGCGCCAGCTCCTCCGGCGGGTCCGGGGGATCCGCCAGCAGAGCCACTCGCTCGCGGCGGTAAAGCGCGACCTTTCCGTCCCGGCGGCCCAGCGCCCCGCGCCCGATCCAGACGAGCTGGCCCGAAGCGCCGAGTTCGTCGAGCTGGCGGGGTTCGAATCCGCGCACCCGCGCCGGCAGCAGCGAACGCTCCAGCTCGGCGAAGGAAACCGCGGCGCCTTCGAGCTGGACCAGAGCTTCGTCGAGCCCGCCCGTTCCCCGGTCGGCGCCTCCCACCCGCTGCCAGCGCGTCAGAAAGCGCGCCAGCACCGCCCCGTCCACCGGCGCGACCTCGCGGCGCAGGCGAGCCAGGCTGCGGCGCCGCAGGCGCCGCAGCACCTCCGGATCGCACCATTCCCGCTCCCTTCCGCCGGGCAGGAACTCGCCGGCCTGCAGGCGGCCCTGGGCCTCGAACCCGGCCAGGGCGGATTCGAGCCGCTCCGATTCGAGGGCGTAGCGCCCCGCCAGCTCGGCGGTGGAGAACGGAACGCGCGTTCGCGCCGCGCGCTGCAGGAGCTGATCGAGCGCATCGTCGACCGGCTCCAACAACGCCGCCGGCAGGCCCGCGGGAGGGACCGCCCCCAGGGCGTCGCGGTACAGCCCGGCGTCCTCGGCCGCGATCCAGCGCGTCTCGGCCGCGAGATTCACGGCCGCGATCCGGCGCTCGCGACTCAGTTCCTCGAGCCAGGGTCCGGGATCGGAAGCGCTGCGTTCGCGCAGTTCCGCCAGGCTCAGGTCGCCGAGGCGGCGCAGCAGGTCGCAGACTCCCTCCGCGTCCCGGGCGCGGAACCCGGGCGCGGTACGCTGCAGCTCGGCCCGGGTGGCTTGCACGACCTCCGGGTCGAGCAGTTCGCGCAGCTCTTCGCCGCCGAGCAGCTCGCGCAGAAGCGAGCGGTCGAGCGCCAGGGCCTGGGCGCGGCGTTCGGCCAGCGGCAGATCGCCCTGGTACAGGTACTGGGCGGTGTAGGCGAACTCCAGCGAGCGCGCGAACGGCGAGGCCGCGGAGGTCTCGACCGACTCGACGCTCACGCGTCCGTCGCGGATCTGCCCCAGCAGCTCGATCAGGCCCGGCATGTCGAAGACGTCGCGCAGGCACTCCCGATAGGTCTCCAGCAGGATCGGGAACGACGCGAATCGCCGCGCCACCGCCAGCAGGTTCTGGGCGCGCAGGCGCTGCACCCAAAGCGGCGTGCGCGAGCCCGGCCGGCGCCGGGGCAGCAGCAGCGCCCGCGCCGCGTTCTCGCGGAAGCGGCTGGAGAAGAGCGCGGAATGGGCGAGCTGCTCGACCACCCGATCCTCGGCGTCCTCCGGCGCGGGGATCAGATCTTCGAGACCCGGCGGCGTCCGGTCACCGGAGCAGCGCAGCACGATCCCGTCGTCGCTCCACAGCGCCTGCAGCTCGAAGCCCGCCTGGCGCTCGAGCCGGGCCTCGATCGCCAGCGCCCAGGGAGCGTGCAGCCGTGCGCCGAAGGGCGACAGGATGCAGACCCGCCAGTCGCCCAGCTCGTCGCGGTAGCGCTCCACGCCGATGCGGCGGTCGCTCGGCAGGTGGCCCGCGACGCTCCTCTGCTCGTCCAGGTAGTCCAGCAGATTGCGAGCCGCCCAGGCGTCCAGCCGGTAGTCCCGCATCAGCCGGGTTTCGGCCTCGCCGCGCTCCAGCGCGCCGATCTCGCGCACGAACGCGCCAAGCGCCCGGCCCAGCTCGATCGGCCGGCCCGGCCCCTCGCCGCGCCAGAACGGCAGCCGGCCCGGCTCGCCGGGGGCGGGCGTCACGATCACCCGGTCGCGCGTGATCTCCAGTACGCGCCAAGTGCTCGCGCCCAGGGCGATGGTCTGCCCGGGGCGGGTCTCGTGGACCATCTCTTCGTCGAGCTCGCCGATGCGCGGCCCGTCCGGGCCCAGGTGCACGGCGTACAGCCCGCGATCCGGAATGGTTCCGCCGCTCACCAGCGCCACCCGCCCCGCCCCCGGGCGGCCGCTGAGAACGTCCCGGCCGCGGTTCCAGACCAGTCGCGGCTTGAGTTCGGAGAACTCGGTCGAGGGATAGCGACCCGCCAGCATGTCGAGCACCCCGCCCAGCGCCTCGTCCGACAACTCGCGGAAGCTGGCGCTGCGGCGCACCAGCCGGGCGAGATCCGCGCGCGGCCAGGGGCGGACCGAGCACATCGCCACCACCTGCTGGGCGAGCACGTCGAGCGGGTTCTCGGGCACGCGCAGGGCTTCGATCGCACCGTCGTCCATGCCGCGCGCCACCACCGCCGCTTCGAGCAGGTCGCCGCGGTGCTTGGGGAAGATCCGTCCCGAGCTGACCTCGCCCACTCCGTGCCCCGAGCGGCCCACGCGCTGCAGCCCCCGCCCGACCGAGCCGGGCGACTCGACCAGCAGCACGCGGTCGACGGCGCTCATGTCGATGCCCAGCTCCAGCGAACTGGTCGCCACGATCCCGCGCAGTTCCCCGCGCCCGAGCTGCCCCTCGATCTGCTCGCGCCGCTCGCGCGCCAGGCTGCCGTGGTGCGCGCGCACCAGCTCCTCGCCCGCCAGCTCGTTGAGCTGCCCGCACAGGCGTTCGCACAAGCCTCGGCTGTTGACGAACACGATCGTGCTGCGGTGCGCCCGGATCTCCGCCAGCAGCGCGGGGTAGATCGCGGGCCAGACGCTCGGAACGGGCGGGGGCGAGGCGGCCGCGGCCTCGCTCTCCGGGACCGCCGGGCGCGTCATGTCGGGCAGCGGGACGACGACCCTCAGATCCAGCTCGGGCCGCCGGGAAGCGTCCACGATCGACACCGCCCGGTCGCCTCCCAGGAAGCGGGCGACCTCTTCGGGCGGGCGCGCGGTCGCCGACAGTCCGATGCGCTGCGGGTCCGTTCCGCCCAGGGCCGCCAGGCGTTCCAGCGAGAGCGCCAAATGGGCGCCGCGCTTCTCGGCGGCCAGCGCGTGCACCTCGTCGACGATCAGCGTTTCGACGCCCCTCAGCGTCTCGCGCGCCCGCGAGCCCAGCAGCAGATAGAGCGACTCCGGGGTCGTCACCAGGATCTCGCCCGGCTCGCGCAGCTGGCGCCGCCGCTCCCGCGGGTGCGTGTCCCCGGTGCGCACCGCCAGGCTCGGCGCCTCGAAGCTCTCCCCGAGCCGCTCCGCGGCGTTCCGGATCCCCTCCAGGGGTTGTTTCAGATTGCGCTCGACGTCGTAGGCCAGCGCCTTGAGCGGCGACACGTACAGCACGCGCACGCCGCCTTCACGGCGCGGCTCGCGCCCCAGGCGGTCGATGCACCACAGAAACGCCGCGAGCGTCTTGCCGCTGCCGGTCGGAGCCAGCAGCAGCGAATGCGCGCCCGAGGAGATCCTCTCCCAGCCCCCGCGCTGGACCTCGGTGGGCTCGGAGAAGCTCTCCCCGAACCAGAGTCGCGCCGCGGAGCTGAAGACCGGGGGCAGCGACGACATCGGTCCGCAGTCTAGCGCGCCCCGACGCATCCCCGGAAAGACCCTGCGGGCGTTCGCCCGCGGAGGATGCGGCTACGAGAACGCGGCCACCAGATCCTTGACGTGCGGAGCGCCTGCAGGAAACGAGAAGGCCCCCGGCGCCGGTGGCGCCGGGGGCCTTTGTGGACTTCGTCGCGACGGATCGCTCAGATGCCGCCGAACTCGTAACCCAGCTCGACGTAGATCTGCCGCGGGTAGCCGTAGCCGCCGCCCTGCCAGAAGCCGAAGTCGATGCCCTGGCAGCACTTGTATTCCTCGTCGGCGATGTTCTTGCCCACCACCGCGAGCGACAGGCCTTCGTGGCCGAAGGCGTCGCGCAGATCGGCGCGGAAATCGAACTTGGTATAGGGCTTTCCGAGGATGTGGGTATTGGCCGCTGCGGTCGCCATCCAGGTCCGCTCGGTCTCCCGCACGAAGGCGGCGGTGAATGTCAGGCTGCCCCAGTCTTGCGGATTGAATGCGTACTGAAGCTGTCCCGAAATCTTGTGTTCCGGGGTGTGCGGCCATTCACGGGTTCTCGAAATGTCCAGGAGACTGCCCGGGTTGGCGAGGTCGGGAACGTTGAACTCCGAGTACCCGGCCTTGATCCAGCTGTAGGTCAGCATCAGACGCAAGCTGTCGAGCGGCGCGGCCAGTATCTCCACCTCGGCCCCGCGAACGCGCACCCGCCCGGCGTTCTCCACCAAGGTGACGGTCGCGGCTTCCGGCAGGAAGGTCGTGATCTGATAGTTCTGCCCGTCGTTGTAGTAGCCCGCGGCATTGAACTGGAGTCGGTTGTCGAACCAGCGCGACTTGATGCCGAGCTCCCAGGTGTACAGATCCTCTTCGTCGTAGGGGTTGAAAGTCCGGTCGTCCGAAGCGCTGGGCCGCGGGTTGTAGCCACCCGCCTGATATCCGCGCGACCAGGTCAGGTAGGTCATGACGTCGTCGTTCCACTCGTACTGAGCCCGGACCATCGGCGACCAGCCGGAAAACCGTACCTGCGTGGCGCTTTCGTCCTCTGTGAGCGTGTTCGCGTCGAAATTGTCTGCGGTGGGATCGGGATAGTTCAAAGCCATGCAGGTTTCGAAATCGCGCCCTCTGAGATCCGTTCTGCTGCGAGTTCGGTCGTTGTAGCAACCCCGGAAGCCGCCTTGCTTGCGCTCCGCCGTGTAGCGGAGTCCGGCCGTGAAGCTGAACTGGTCCGTGAAGTAGTAAGTCGACTGGCCGAACCCAGCCAAGGCCCAGGTTTCGAGTTCCGTTCCGGTGGTGTTGCTGATCCCCGGAATCAACTCGATGAACTGGTCGGAATAGTTGTCCGCCGTGGCCTCCTGGTCGAACCAGTTGGCGCCCAGGACGAAGTCCATGCGCCCTTCCATGGCGGTTCCGAGGAGCTGGAACTCCTGCAGGAAGTTGCGGTGGTCAATGGACTGACCGGCGTGAAAGAAACTGAACGGGGAACCGTCGAGATCGTTGGCGCCGGCCAGATGGTATTTGCGCCAGCCGCTGATCGACTTGAGGGTCAGGTTCTCCGTGAGGTCCCACGCGATCTGAACGCTGTGGTTCCAGCTCTGGAGGCGGTTGAAGGTGGGCTCGTCGTTGTAAATGTCACCGGGATCGTCGACGGCGTATTCGCCGTACGTCTTGCCGTTGATCTCGTTAGGACCGAGCAGTAAAAGCCACACATTGGGGTCGGTAACACCGAAAAACGGCAGGAAGCCTCCGCCCGCCTTGAAATCGGTCGTGTTCGCTCTCTGGCCGTTGACACAGGCTTCGGGACAGTCGGAGTGCAGCGCGAAGAGCGGGTTGTTCTCGTCGGTCTGCGTCAAGGCGAAGCTGTAGTCGAGCGTGAGGCTGTCGCTCGCCAGCCAGCGCAGCGCAGCGCTGGCCGACAGGGCGTCGTCGTTGTCGAAATCGTCCGTGCTTGGATGCAGGTTGTCGTAGAAGCCGTCCCGCTTGGTTCGGGCAAAGCCGAAGCGGGCGAACATGGTCTCGGGAATGATCGGAACGTTGGCTTGGACGATCGCGTCCCGCTGGCTGTGCTGGCCCGCGCGCAGCTTGAACCGCATGCCGAATTCGTCGGTGGGCTTCTTGGTGATGATGTTGACCGCGCCGCCGATGGTGTTGCGGCCGAAGAGCGTGCCCTGCGGGCCGCGCAGGATCTCGATCCGTTCGATGTCGAGCAGCTCGAACCAGGAGCCGTTGCCGGTGCCGCTGTAGGCGCCGTCGATGTACATGCCGACGCGCATGTCGACCATCGGGTGGTTGTCGGCGCGACCGACGCCGCGGCCGAACAAGGACATCTGCCCGCTGGTGTTGGACGCCTTGGAAATCGAGAAGCCCGGGGTGAAGTCGCCCAGGCCCTGGCTGCTGTTGATCGAGAACGACTCCAGGTCTTCAGCCGTGAAGGCCGTCACCGCGATCGGGGTGTCCTGCAGCAGCTGCTCGCGCTTCTGCGCCGTGACCGTGATCTCTTCGATGCCGCCGGAGCTGGCCTGTTCCGCTTCCGCCTCCTGGGCGGCGCTCAGTCCGGGCAGGCCCGAAAGCGCCAGCGTCAGTAGGGCAACCGCGGCGCTCTCCACTCCGCGTCTGATCTTCACCATCTTATCGTCCCCTCCAGGTAGTCTTCATCCAGTCGGAACCGGGTTGTGTGGTCTGGAGCTTTCGCACCAGGGGCTTCCGTCTGGGGAATCGGCAGAACTGTATAGCAGAATTCAAACAAAAGCGTGACAGACCGGGAGCAAAAGCGGCGGGCGGACGCTGATGGGGCCGGGGACGGGCTTTTCGCGCTCGGCGGGAGAGCTCGCAACCCGAAATTCGTGCGCCCCCACGAGCGGATCGGGTCTCGAAATTCGCTCGCCTGAGCGAGCCGCCGGCTATTCCCGCGGGAGGTCCTGCGCCAGTTCCACCAGGTGGCCGTCCGGGTCGGCGACGTAGGCGGTGCGCTGGCCCCAGGGCCGCGTCACGGGTTCGGCGACGGACCGCGCGCCGAGTCCGACCAGCCGCGCGTAGGCTTCGTCCACGTCGTCGACCTTGAAGCCGATCTCGAAGCCCGGTGCGTCGGGGTCGGGGGAGCGCAGCGGACGTCCGAGGGTACGCGCCATGGCCCCGCGCTCGTACAGCGCCAGCCGGGTCGCCCCGGTGGCGAGCTGGGCGTAGGCGCCGGAGCGGTGGCCCAGCTCCAGTCCCAGGGTCCGGGTATAGAAAGTCAGGGACGCTTCCAGGCTCTCGACGACCAGTACGACGTAGTCCGGCCGCTCGAGTTTCAAGGGGCCGGGAACACAGAGGTGACGAAGACGCCCTCCGCCTCGGCGGTCACGCGCCCTTCGTGGCGGAACTCGCCGCGCGCGAAGATCTTGCGCCCCTCGCGGCGCACGAAGCGGCCCTCCATCCGGATCGGCTCGCCGATCGGCGTGAACTCCAGGTAGCGGACCGTCAGGGTACCGGTCGGTCCGGCGATGCCGTTGGCGACGTTCACGTAGCCGAGCAGCTCGTCCATGACCAGCGCCACCACGCCGCCGTGCACTGAGCCGTGGCGGGTTCCGGGCGGCCCGGCGTAGCGCGCGTCGAACACCGCCTCGGCCCGCACCACGCCGTCGCGGTATTCGAACTCGATCGGAGGCGAGATCGGGTTCAGCGGGCCCACCACAGGGCTGTAGGGAAACAGCCGCGAAGCGTCCTGGGTGAGTTCGGGGTCCAAGGGGCGCGGGAAACCCGCCCGGAGGGTCATCTGGGAGTACGGGCCCGGGTCGCCGTGAGGGGCGAGCTTGGCGGCCAGATCGTCGAGCACGGCGCGCGCGTCCGCGAGCAGTGCGGTCGGCGCCCGGCTGACGCGCACCGCGCGCTCGACGCGCCGCAGCGAATCGTTCAGCGCGCTCAGCGCGCCGGTGTCCGGCTTGGGGAGCTTGCCGGGCATCGCGCCCCTAGGAACCCGTCCCCGACTTCTTCATCTTGTCGACGCTCATGCCGCTGATGCCGTCGCCGTACACCAGGCGCGAGTGGCTGTGGCCCAGGTGGTGCATGTCGAACACCGCCTGCATGGCGGTCCACTGGCCCTGGTTGTCCAGCGTGCGGTTGACGGCCTGCTTGGCCATGCGCAGCGCGAACGACGACATCTGGGAGATCTCGCGCGCCAGCTCCATGGTGTGCTTGACCAGTTCCTCGCGCGGCACCACCCGGTTGACCATGCCCAGGCGGTAGGCCTCCTGGGCGTCGATGAACTGGCCCGTGAACAGGAACTCCTTGGCCTTTCGCGCGCCCAGCTCCCAGGTGTGACCGTGGTACTCGACCCCGCCGATGCCCATGCGGGCCACCGGGTCGGAGAACTGCGCGTCCTCGGAGGCGACGATCAGGTCGCAGGGCCAGCACAGCATCAGTCCGCCGGCGATGCACTTGCCGTGCACGGCCGCCAGCGTGGGTTTGGGGATGTCGCGCCAGCGCCGCGTCAGCCCCAGGTAGTTCTCGGTCTCCCAGGCGTAGAGCTTCTCGGCGCCGCTGGCGCTCTCGGTCAGGTCCTCGGCGAAGTACTTGCGCGCCCCCTGGCTGATGTCGTGGCCGGCCGAGAAGTGCGGGCCGTTGGCCTTGAGCACGATCACCTTGACCCCGGAGTCCGCTTCGGCCTCGCGGTAGGCCGAGTCGAGCTCCTCCAGGAACGGCGGATGCTGCGCGTTGCGCGCGTCGACCCGGTCCAGGGTGATCACACCGATGGTGTCGTCGCGCTCGTACTGGATGAACTCCCGCTGCGTCATGGCTCTCTCCCTCTCCCGGCCCGGTCGGCCGGAGCCTGGCGTCGCGGCATGATAGCGGATTGCCCCGGGGCGGCGGCCGGAAATGTCGCGGCGCCGAGAACCGGATGCCCGCAGCAAACGGCGCGAACTCTGCACCGCCGCGCGCGGGCGCGCTAGGATCGCCCTCGGCGCCCACAAACCGGAGGCCCCATGCCCAGCGACACGCTTCTGCTCGAATACGACGGCCCGGTCGCGATCATGTCCAACAACCGGCCCGACAAGCACAACGCGGCCAACGACGAGATGGACGCGCGGCTGTGGGAAATCCTGGCGGAGCTGCGCGAGCGGCCCGAGGTCAGGTCGATCGTCTGGCGCGCCAACGGCAAGTCCTGGTCGTCGGGCCGCGACGTGGGCCAGATCGGCGTGCGCACCGAGGACATCAGCAACCTCGACTTCATCGAGCGCGGCCACAGCGGGACCATGGACTTCTTCCGCCTGCAGGCTCCGATCGTGTGCGCGCTCAAGGGCTGGGTGATCGGCGGCTCGTTCGAGCGCGCGCTGCTCTGCGACCTGCGCGTCGCCGCCGAGAGCACGCGCTTCATGCTGCCCGAGGTCAAGCACGGGGTGATCACGGACACGGGAGGCATGGCGCGGCTGTTCCAGATGGCCGGCCACGGCGTGGCCATGGACCTGATCCTGACCGGCCGGACGATGCACGCCGACGAGGCTCTGCGGCACGGGATCGTCTCGCGCGTGGTGCCGGACGACGAGATCGATTCCACCGCGCTCGAGATCGCGCGCGAGATCGCCCAGGCGCCCGCCTTCACCGTCAAGATGGCGCGGCGCAACATGGACCTGCTGGCGAGCGACGAGGTGATCCGCTCGATCCGCGAAGAGGCGACCACGCAGACCCTGACCTTCGCCTCGGACGACTACGCCGAGATGAAGGAGGCGCGGGCCGCCGGCCGGGAGCCCAAGTACCGCCGCCGCTGAGCGCATGGCCGAGCCCGCCCCGCCCGCGCGCGCGATCGAGACCGGCAGCGAAAAGCTGCTGTGCCGGGTGGAGGAGCGCGTGGCCGTGGTCACGCTCAACGACCCGGAACGCCGCAACCCGATCGGCGGCGAGCTGCGCCCGCTTCTGCGGCGCCTGATCGACCGGATCGCCGGCGACGAAGAGGTGCGCTGCGTGCTGCTCACCGGCGCGGGCGCCGCCTTCTCGGCCGGCGGGGACACGCGGGCGATGGCCTCTGGGCGCCAGCCGTCGTTGGCCGAGCGGGTGCGCTCGATCAAGTGGGAGCACGCCGCCTCCGCCGTGCTGCACGAGATGCCCAAGCCCTGCGTGGCCGCGCTGCCCGGACCGGCCGCGGGGGCGGGCTTCGGCCTGGCGCTGGCATGCGATCTGCGGATCGCGGCCGAGAGCGCCTTCTTCGTCAGCGCCTACGCGCGCCTGGGGCTGTCGGGAGACTACGGGCTGACGTGGTTCCTGTCCCGGCTGGTCGGCCCGGCCAAGGCGCGCGAGATCTGCTTCACCTCGGCGCGCATCTCCTCCCGCGAGGCGCTGGAGCTGGGACTGGTCAACCGCGTGGTCCCGGACGCCGAGCTGCCCGACGAGGCGTTCGCCCTGGCCCGACAATTGGCCGGCGCCTCCCCGCTGGGGCTGGCGGGCCTGAAGGCCAATCTCAACGACGCGCTGGACCTCGACCTGCGCCGCACGCTCGACCGCGAGGCCGAGCGCCAGTGCCGGCTGGGCGAGAGCGAGGACTTCGTCGAGGCGGCGCGCGCGTTCGTGGAAAAGCGCCCGCCGGTCTTCAAGGGGCGCTGACTAGGGCCGGGCGGCGTAGCTGCGGCCGGGCGGGTTGCTGGCCAGCGCGTGCTGCACTTCGTCCATCCAGTCGCAGAGCACCGGACGCGTGTCGCGCGGGTCGATCAGTTCGTGGACCCCGAACTCCTCGGCGCGCGGAAAGACCGACTGCGCGCGCGCGACTTCGTCTTCGATCTCCCGCCGCCGCGCCTCGGGGTCGGGCGCGGCGGCGATCTCGCGCCCGTAGGCCAGCGCGACCCCGCCCTCGACCGGCAGCGCGCCGAACTCCGCCGAAGGCCAGGCGACCGCGAAGCTGCCGGGGCCCAGGTGAATCCCGGCCGCGACGCCGAAGGACTTGCGCACCACCACCGTCGCCCAGGGGACGCGAGTCTGCATGCTGGCGATCAGCGCCTCGGTGCCGAAGCGGATCGTGCCCGCACGCTCCGCCTCGGGCCCGATGTGGAAGCCGGGCTCGTCGGTCAGCGCCACGATCGGCAGGTTGAACTGGTCGCAGGTCTCGACGAAGCGGCGCACCTTGCGCGAGCTGGCCGCCGACATCGAACCGCCCAGGTGATAGGGATCGTTGGCGAACACGCCGACCGTGCGGCCGTCGAGGCGCGCCAGGCCTGTGATCACGCTGCGTCCGAAAAGCGGGGTCATCTCGAAGAACGACTCGCGGTCGAAGACGGCGTCGACGATCCTCCGCATGCGGTAGGCGCGCCGCCGGTCGCGCGGCACGATCGAGATCAGCTTCTCTTCCCGGCGGTCGCGCGGGTCGCCGCTTTCGACGCGGGGCGCGGCCTGCCAGATGTTCGAGGGCAGATAGCTCAGAAAGCGGCGGGTCTGGCGCCAGACGTCCGCCTCGTCCTCGGCGACGTTGTCGACGGCGCCGCTGCGCAAGACCACGTCCGCTCCTCCGAGCTCCTCCTTGGTCGTCCGCTCGCCGGTCGCGCGCTCGACCAGCGCCGGGCCGCCGATCAGCACCTGCGCCGTGTCCCGCGTCATGATCGACAGGTGCGAGGCGACCAGCCGGGCGGCCGGGAAGCCCGCCACCGGCCCCAACGCGCAGCACACCACCGGCACGGTCCGCAGCGCCTCCGCCATCGAGACGTTCGAGAAGGAAACCGCCGTCAGGTCGAAACCGGAACGGTTCCTGGCCCCCATCGCGCCGGAGATTTTCGCGCCGCCCCCCTCCAGCAGCCGGACCATCGGCAGCTTGCGCCTGACCGCCAGCTCGTCGCCGAAGGCGCCCTTCCTGATGCCCACGGCCGAGTAGGCGGCGCCGCCGATGGTGAAGTCGTCGCCGCACACCACCACCGGGCGGCCGTCCAGCCGGGCGCTGCCGGTGACCACGTTGGCCGGACCGAAGCTCTTGAGTTCGCCGGCGTCGTCGACTTCGCCGACTCCTGCGACGCTGCCGTACTCGCGGAAGCTGTCGTCGTCGACCAGTGCCGCGACCCGCTCCCGCACCGTGAAACGGCCGCGGCCGTGCTGCTTGGCGACCGCCTCCTCGCCGCCGTGCTCCCCGGCCAATTCGCGGCGCGCGCGGATGCCCTCGACTTCGCGTTCCCAGCTCATGACCGCTCCGTCTGCATGC
>JAGWBS010000001.1:14812-103307 GCA_021295775.1 Pseudomonadota bacterium
CCGACCGAAACCGTCGGTAGCGGCGCCCGGACTCTCCCGAGGGCGGCTCCGGCGCTCTCGAGGTCGCGCGGCCGTCTCCCCTTCCGGTTCGGGCATCGGAGGTATGATCGCCGCGTGAAGACCGTCGCCGACCTGCTGCTGGCCCGCGCCGAGGACGACAACCCGGGGCTGCTGTTCGAGGACCGCGTCTGGACCTGGCGCGAGGTGGTCCAGGCCTCGGCCGAGCGAGCGCACCTGCTGGCCGAATTGCGCCCCGAGGGCCCCTTCCATGTCGGGCTGCTGCTGGACAACGTCCCCGAGTTCGTCTTCCTGCTGGGCGCGGCCGCCCTGGCCGGGGCGGCGGTGGTCGGCATCAACCCCACCCGCCGGGGCGCGGAACTGGAGCGCGACATCCGCTTCGCGGACTGCGGAATCCTGATCACCGAGGACAAGCATCGGCCGCTGCTTCAGGACATCGAAACCGGGGTCGGCCCGGAGCGCTGCTTCGGAGTCGAAACCGTGCGCTGGCGCGAATCGCTCGCCCCCCACGCCGGCCGCTCCGCCCCCCAGATCGATTTCGACCCGCTGGCTCCCTTTCTGCTGATCTTCACCTCGGGCACGACCGGCGACCCCAAGGCCGCCCTGTGCAGCCAGTTGCGCTGCGCGTCGATCGGCGAGATGGGCGGCAAGATCCGCGACCTCACGCCCCGCGACGTGCTCTACCAGGCGATGCCGATGTTCCACTCCAACGCGCTCTTCGCGGGCTGGGCGCCGGCCCTCGCCTGGGGGACCGGCTTCGCCATGCGGCGGCGTTTCTCGGCCTCGGGCTTCCTGCCCGACGTGCGCAAGTTCGGCGCCACGCAGGCCAACTACGTGGGCAAGCCGCTGTCGTACGTGCTGGCGACTCCCGAACGCCCCGACGACGCGGACAACCCCCTGACCCTGGCGTTCGGCAACGAGGGCGCCGTGCACGACATCGAGCGCTTCGAGCGCCGCTTCGGCTGCAAGGTGCGCGAGTCCTACGGCTCGACCGAGGGCGGCGTCGCCATCTCGCGGGACGCGGACACGCCCCTCAACGCGCTGGGCAAGGCGGGCGACGTGGCCATCCTGGACCCCGACACGGGAGAGGAGTGCCCGCCCGCGCGCTTCGACGCCGCCGGCAAGCTGGCCAACGCCGACGAGGCGGTGGGCGAGATCGTCAACCTGCGCTCGGCGCCCACCTTCGAGGGCTACTGGAAGAACGCGGAAGCCAACACCGAGCGCACCCACGACGGGATCTACTGGACGGGAGACCTCGGCTACCGCGACCAGAGGGGCTACATCTACTTCGCGGGCCGCGGATTCGACTGGCTGCGCGTGGACGGGGAGAACTTCGCCGCCGCGCCGCTCGAGCGCATCCTGGTGCGGCACCCCGACGTGTCTCTGGCCTGCGTGTACGCGGTGCCCGATGCCCAGGTGGGCGACCAAGTGATGGCCGCGCTGATCCTGGAGGCCGGCGCGCGTTTCGAGCCGGGGGGTTTCGCGGAGTTCCTGGCCTCTCAGGCGGACCTGGGGACCAAGTGGACCCCCCGCTACGTGCGGGTCTCCGAGAGCCTGCCCTCCACCGAGACCAACAAGATCCTCAAGCGCGTGCTTCGCCGTCAGCGCTGGGAGTGCGACGACCCCGTCTGGCTGCGCGATTCCGAAGGAAACTTCCGGCCTCTGACACCGGAGGACGCGGCCCGGATCCGGTCGGAGTTCGCGGCCCGGGGACGGGAGTCGGCGCTGGAGGGATAGCGGCCGGGCTCCCGCCGCGGCCGGCGGCACGAGCGCGGTCGGGTCAGGTCCAGCAGGCCCGCGCTCCCTCCAGGCAGCGGCGCGCGAACTCCCGCGCCCCGGCGGCGCGCGTCTCGGGCGACAGCACTTCGATGCTGACGACCCCGTCGAAGCCGCGCCGCAGCAGGGGTTCGGCGAAGCCGCGCAGGTCGAGACAGCCGTCTCCCGGAAAAAGCCGGGCGGTCTCGGCCTCCCGCATTCGCGCCTCGGGCTCGACGGGCTTGGAGTCGGTGAACTGGACGTAGGCCAGGGCTTCGAGCGGGAGGGTTTCCAGCACCCCGGCCTCGCCCGGCGGGCCGTGCAGGAAGTGCCAGCAGTCCAGCACCACGCCGGTGTTGGTTCGTCCGGAGCGCCGAATCAGCTCCCACGCCCGCCCGAAGCGGTCGATCGGGGCCCAGGGAAAGAACTCGTAGCCCAGACCCGCGCCGGCCTCGGCCATCAGATCGCAGCAGCGGCCGAAGAGCTCCGCGCTCTCGTCGCCGACGGGAGTCGGCGTGGAAGACAGCACGTACTCGCACCCCAGTCCTTCGGCCCAGCCCGCCAGCCGCTCGGCAGCGGCCATGGTGCCCGCGGCGTCCCGCGGGCTGCACTCCAGGTACAGCAGCTCGTAGCAGCGCAGCCCGCGCCCCGCGAGTTCCCCGGCCAGGTCCTGGATGCGCGCGCCGCGGCGCAGGAACGCCTTGACGAAGCTGGAGTCCAGGCCCACCAGCTCGGCGCCCGCCGCCGCGGCGGCGTCGAGCTGCGCCGCCAGATCCGCCTGCGGGTCGTAGCGCGGCGCGAGACACAGCAGGTTCAGGCAGAGCTGGGGCATGCGGCTCTCCGGGCGGCGCCGGAAGAATTCGCGCGCCGCCCCCGGAGAGTATTCAAACCGGAGCGGCGAGTCCCCGCAAGCGGCGGCCGCCGCGTCGAGGCCGCGCGGGAAGACCGCAGCGGTCCGGTCCGCTCACCCGCTTCCGCCTTCGGGAACGCGCGGCAGATGCGCCCGGACGAACGCCTGCACTTGCGCCAGCTCGGCGTACACCTCCACTCCCGGCGGCAGCGCGGGAACCGACTCCCCGGAGCGCGCGAAGGCCACCACGGGGCGCCCGTAGCGCAGCGCCAGGGCGACCTCGCTGGCGGTCCCTTCGCCGCCGGGCAGGGCGACCACCACGTCGCAGCTCAGCACGTTGATGTGGTTGCGCGAGTCCGCGCCCGCACCGGCCGAACCCCGCGACGGAAGATGCGTGCGCAGGGGGATTTCGACCCAGGAGTTCGGATACCCGGGCGGCGACGCTCCACCGGCGCCCGGATCGCCGGGCAGGACGCCCAGGTGGAGCCCCCGGCGTTCGGGGACGGCGCAGAAGGCGCGCCCGACGCATTCCATGACGCCCCCGCCGCCGCCCGTGAGCAGGTGCACCCCCAGCCGCGCCAGCCAGTCGCCGAGCGGCTCGGACAGTTCGGCGTGTGCGCTGGTTCCGGATCCCATCACGCCCACGATCGGCAGCCGTTGCGCGCTCACGCCCGAAATGTCCGGCATCGCGGGGCGCACGTCGAGTGGGCGAACCCCGGGCGGTCGAGTCGCGGATGCGAACCGATCCGCAGGCACCCCGGAGCGGGAGGAAGGCTCCCGCAGCGGTGACGGTCAGCCGCCCGCGAGCGCGTCCAGGCGGGCGGCCAGGCGCAGGTCGAGTTCCGTGATCCCGCCGGCGTCATGCGTGGTCAGGTCGACCACCACGCGACCGTAGACATTGAACCACTCGGGATGGTGGTCCAGCGCCTCCGCCACCAGGGCGGCCCGCGCCATGAACCCGAAGGCCGCCACGAAGTCAGGGAAGCGGAACTCCCTGCGCAGCTTGCCTTCAACCAGTTCCCAGCCGTCGAGCCGGGCGACGGCGTCCGCAAGCTCGGCCGGCTCGATCCGGCGCGGTCGTCCCATCGGCGCTTGCCTCTCCCGGCGGCGATGATCGAGGGGCGCGGAGAGGCGCTGCCGGGTTGGGGCACAATCCGCTGCCCAGACTGACATTAATTCTCCGCATAGGATATAGAATCGGTCCTCATTGCTTGCTGGGCGCCCTGGGGGGACGGACTCCCCGAAGGAAATGCCTGGACGGAACGAAAGCGGCGGCATTCCGCGACAAACCGAAGGGATCCCATGAGTTCACCCTACCGACTCTGTGCCGGTCTCGCGATTCTGGTGCTTGTCGGCGCCACCAGCGCCCAGGCGGCGCGGGCGGACAAGCTGGACGACATCCTGAACATCCGCGGCGCGACGCACAACGAGAGCAAGAAGGCTCAGCAGCAGATCGACAACTTGGCCGACGAGTCCAAGGACCTGCTCGGGCAGTACCGCGTGGTGGTTCAGCAGGTCGATTCGCTGAAGGTCTACAACGGCCAGCTCCGCAAGCTGATCTCCTCCCAGGATTCCGAGAAGGCCAAGATCCAGGACGACATCGAAGGGGTCGCCGACGTCGAGCGGGGAATCCTGCCGCTGATGGACGAGATGGTCAGCGTGCTCGAGCGCTTCATCGAGGGCGATGTTCCCTTCCTGCTCGACGAACGCCGCCAGCGCGTGGGCAGGCTCAAGGAGCTGCTGGCCCAGGCGGACGTCACCACGGCGGAGAAGTACCGCCTGCTGATCGAGGCCTTCCAGATCGAGAACAACTTCGGCCACACCATTGAGGCCTATCAGGGCGACCTGGAGGTCGAAGGCGAGACGCGCAAGGTCGAGTTCCTGCGCGTCGGACGCGTGGCGCTGTTCTATCAGACCCCCGACCGCGAGACCTCGGGAATGTGGAACCGCGATCAGGGCGGCTACGTCGAGATCGACGGTTACGACGCTTCGATCCAGCACGGTCTGCGGATCGCCCGCAAGCAGGCGCCGCCGGATCTGCTGCTGCTCCCGGTGCCCTCGCCGGAGAGCGTGGAGATGGCCGACACACGGCCCGCGGGAACCGCGGTCGCCCAGGTGGAGGTGGGACAATGATCCGGCGAGGCACGCTCAGAGTCACCGCACTGCTCGCGGCCCTGGCGGTCGCTCTGCCGGGAACGGCGCTGTCCGAGGAGGCGCCGGCCAAGTCACTCGACCAGCTCCTCCAGGAAGTGCGCCAGGGCCGGTCCGAGGATCTCGCCGAGAACCGGCGGCGAATTCAGGAGTTCGAGACCAAGCGCAACGAACAGGCCGCGCTGCTGCGGCGCGAGCGCGGCGAGCGCGCCCGGCAGGAGGGACTCAGCGACACGCTGGAGAAGACCTTCCAGGACAACGAGCTGCAGATCGCGGCCCTCGAGCAGCAGCTCCGGCAGCGTCAGGGCAGCCTGGGCGAGCTCTTCGGCGTGGTCCGGCAGGTCGCCGGCGACACTCGCGGCGTGGTGGAGAATTCGATCACCAGCGCCCAGATCCCCGGACGCGCCGCGCCGCTCGACGACCTGGCCCAGAGCAAGCAGCTCCCCAACATGGAGCGGCTGCGGGACCTGTGGTTCAGGCTGCAGCAGGAGATGACCGAGACCGGCAAGACGGTCCGCTTCACCACCGACGTGGTCAAGCCCAACGGGGAGTCCGAAGCGCGCGAGGTCGTGCGCGTGGGCGCCTTCACCGCGATCTCGGACGGCCGCTTCCTCAAGTGGGACCCGCCGACCGCCACCCTGCAGGAACTCAACCGCCAGCCGGGAGGCCGCTACCTGCGCGCGGCGAGCAGCTACGAGGGGACCAGCAGCGGCGTCGCCGAAGTGGCGATCGATCCGTCCAAGGGTTCGATTCTGGGCCTGCTGGTCCAGGCCCCGACCGCGGGCGAGCGCGTCGACCAGGGCGGCATCATCGGTTACGTGATCATCACCCTGGGCGTGATCGGCGTGCTGCTGTCGATCGAGCGCTTCGTCAGCCTGTTCTTGGTCGGCCGCAAGATGCAGTCCCAGACGCAGGCCGACTCCGCGCGCTCCGACAATCCCCTGGGCCGCGTGATGGGGGTGTACGAAGAAAACCCGGACGCCGACACGGAGACGCTGGAACTGAGGCTCGACGAGTCGGTGCTGCGCGAGGTCCCGAAACTGGAGCGCTTCCTGACCACCATCAAGGTGCTGTCGGCGATTGCGCCCCTGCTCGGCCTGCTCGGCACCGTCACGGGGATGATCGAGACCTTCCAGATGATCACCCTGTTCGGCACCGGCGACCCGAAGATGATGGCCAGCGGCATCTCCGAGGCCCTGGTCACCACCATGCTCGGCCTGATCGTGGCGATTCCGCTCACCTTCCTGCACAGCGTCTGCCGCGACCGCAGCAAGGCCCTGGTCGAGATGCTCGAAGAGCAGAGCGCGGGGATGGTGGCGACCCGAGCCGAGGCGCGGGGTCAGACGGTTGCTTGAGCTCTGGTACTCGGTCGAGTCGTTCATCGAGCGCGGCGGCCAGGTGCTGTGGCTGATCGCGCTCACCCTGTTCCTGATGTGGACGCTGATCCTCGAGCGCTTGTGGTACTTCCGCTCGGGCCATCGGGAGCAGGTCGAGCGGGTGATCGGGGTCTGGAACTCCCGTGATGAGAAGAATTCCTGGCACGCCCGCCAGGTCCGGAGTTCGCTCATCTCGCAGGTCCGGTCGGGCCTGGCGCAAGGCGTGGGGATGATCCAGTCGATGGTCGCACTGTGCCCGCTGCTGGGACTGCTGGGCACCGTCACCGGCATGATCGGAGTTTTCGAAATCATGTCGCTAACCGGCAGCAGCAATGCCAGACTGATGGCCGAGGGCGTCTCCAAGGCGACCATCCCCACGATGTCCGGGATGGTCGCGGCGCTCTCCGGCCTGTACTTCAGCGTGACGCTGCAGAACTACGTCAAACGGGAAACGGACCGCATCGCCGACATGCTGACCGTGGGGTAGCGAATGGCGCGAACCAAACAGGCATCCCCGGCGGACGAGGACACCGAGGTCAACCTGACCCCGATGCTGGATGTCGTCTTCATCCTGCTGATCTTCTTCATCGTCACGGCCTCGTTCATCAAGGAATCCGGCATCGAGGTCATCCGGCCCGACGCGGTGACCGCGGAGCGCCAGGAGCGCGCCAACATCCTGATCGCGATCAGCCGCGCCAATCAGGTGTGGATCCAGCGCCGCCAGGTCGACGTGCGCGCGGTGCGCGCCACGGTCGAGCGGCTGCTGGCCGAGAACCCTCAGGGATCGGTGGTGATCCAGGCCGACGCAGGCTCCGAGAACGGACTCTTCGTCAAGGTCATGGACGCCGCCCGTGAAGCCGGGGCGGAGAACATCGCCATCGCCGCGGCCGAGGCAGAACAGTGAAGCGAAACCGTCCGCTCATCGCCGCGCTGGCCGGTCTGGGGGTCACCTTCGGGCTGTTCTTCGTGATGCAGAAACTGATCGAAATGCGCGAGCAGTTCCGCGAGACGCACATCCAGGGCAAGGTGATCGACTTCGTGCGCCTCAAGGACGAATCCCAGGCCGAGCGCAAGCAGCGCAAGCTGCCGCAGAAGATGCAGGAGGCCAAGCCTCCGCCGCCGCCGGACATCGACCTGTCCCGCGCCCAGCGGCCGGACGCGGGCGACATCAACTCGGCCGTGATCGGCATTCCCACCTTCAACATGGGTCGTGCGCCGGGTCTGGGCGGCCCGCCGAGCGACATGGACGTGATCCCGCTGGTGCGGATCCAGCCCCAGTATCCGCGCCGCGCCCAGCAGCTCGGGATCGAGGGCTGGGTGCTGCTGGAGTTCACCATCACGCCCGCCGGGACCGTCAAGGACGCGATCGTGGTCGACTCCGAGCCGCCCCGAATCTTCGACCGATCCGCGCTGCGGGCGGTCGGCCGCTTCAAGTACAAGCCCAAGATCGAGGACGGCGTGCCGGTCGAACGGCCGGGCGTCCAGATCGTCCTGAACTTCGAGTTGGAGGATTCGTGAGATGAAGATCACGAAACGGGCGACTTCTCTCCTGACCGCCACGGCCCTGTCGCTCGCCGGAGCCCTCGGGCTGGCCTACGAAGCCGATGCTCGAGAGCCCAAGCGGCCGCCGCCGGAGACCAAGAAGGTCGAGGCGGTGACCAAGGCCACCTACGACAAGCTCACCAAGGCCCACGAACACCTGAACACCGACCCGCCGCAGACGGCGCAGGCCGCGAAGATCCTCCAGGGACTGCTGAAGTCCGACAAGCTGAACAACCACGAACGCTCGCTGGCCCATCAGACCTACGGCTACCTCTACGCGGGGCAGGAGAACTACCCGCAGGCGATCGCGTCGTTCAGGAAGTGCCTGCAGCTCGGCGGTCTGCCCGACGCCTCGGCGCTGAACACCGAGTACAACCTGGCCCAGCTCTACCTGGTCACGGAACAGTTCGACCTCGGGATCAAGACCCTGAAGGCCTGGCTGGACAAGGTCGAGAATCCCGGCCCCTCGGCCTACATGATGATGGCCAACGCCTACGCGCAGAAAGAGAACTACCGCGAGGCTCTCAACTGGGCGGAGCAGGGTCTGGCCAAGATGAACCCGGAGAAGCCCAGGGAGAACTGGATCCGTCTGGTGATGCAGCTCAATCTGTCGCTCGAACGCTACAAGCAGGCCCTGCCCTATCTCGAGCAGCTCACGCGGCAGTGGCCCAAGAAGACGTACTTCATGCAGCTTGCGGCGATCTACGGCGAAACCGGCCAGAACACCAAGTCGCTGGTCGTCCTGGAGCTGGCCTACCACCAAGGCTGGCTCGAAAAGACCCGCGAGCTGGAGCGCCTCTGCCAGATGTTCCTGTACCACGAGATCCCCTACAAGTGCGGGGTCTTGGGCGAAAAGCACCTGGGGGACGGCTCGATGGAGAGCAACCAGAAGAACTGGGAGCTGCTGGCGAACGCCTGGACACTGTCCCAGGAGTACGACAAGGCGCTCAAGCCGCTGGAGCGGGCGGCTTCCCTGGCGGACAAGGGCGAGCTCTTCGTTCGCCTGGGGCAGATCCACATCGACGGAGAGCGCTGGGCCCCCGCCGAGAAGGCCCTGCGAAGGGCGCTGGACAAGGGCGAGCTCAACAATCCGGGCCAGGCCAAGCTGCTGCTGGGCATCACCTTCTTCAACCGCAAGAAGTTCGACTCCGCGGCCAACTGGTTCCGGCAAGCCCGCTCCCACCCGAAGACGCGCAGGGACGCCAATTCCTGGTTGACGGCGATCAGGGCCAGAGGCGACTTCGCCCCCGTGGGCGGCTGACGGCTCATCTCAGCCGACTGTCCCCAGACCATCCAGCCCGGGATGCGTAGCGATCCCGGACATTCCCGCGGGCGCGCTTCCGCGGGAGTAGACTGAGCCGCATGCCCCGAATCTCGGCCCTGCTGACCGGCATGCTCGTCTTCGGCTGTGCCAGCTACGCCCAGGAGGTGGAGCGCGTGCGCAGCGAGCTGATCGGGCTGCGGGGTCACATGCTGCGACGCTGCATGCCGGTGCCGGCCGCCAGCGAGACCGAGGGCGAGCTGGAGCGGGTGGTCTACCGCTGGCGGCCCGTGCCCCGAGATTCCGGCCGGTACATGGAGGTCTTCGAACCCCACGAGTTCCCTCCCTCGGAGCGCAAGCGCAACCGCGAACTCGGGGAGTTTCTGCTGGAGGGCGAGCGTCCCGGCCGGCAGCCTTTCTGCCAGCTCACTTTCGAACTTCGGGAAGGCTTGATCCAGGGGGTCCAGCCGGAGGGGCGCGACGCCGAGGGCCTCAACGCCGACGCGCTCTGCCTGATGCAGGCCCGGGCCTGCCTTCCTCCACAGCCGCAACCCCAACCCCAACCGACGAGCTAGGTCCGACCGAGCTCGGAATCCTCCGTTACGCACTCGACTTCAGTCGTCTCCTGCGCGCTGGAGCCGGACATGGCGCCGAGACTGGTGGAGCGGCGGGAAACGGGCCGGCTGTTCGGCCGCCGCGCGCGCTCAGCGTGGCGGGGGAGCCCGCTCGATCCGCTCGCGGACCGCCGGCGGCAGGAAACGGCTTTCCAGCCACTCGGAGGCGTGTTCCCGTAGCGCGCCGGCCAGCGCGTCGATGCGGTCCTGGAGCGGCTCCGCGCCGATCAGAACCACGAACACCCTCTCCTCCACGCGGCAGACGCCGCTCTGCAACGGCGCGGGGTCGGCGCTCCGGTCGAGCTGGCGCACTTCGATCCCCGCCTCCGCGGCGAGGTCGATCAGTTCGGCCAGCATGGCTTGCGATTCCACCCACCGGGTAGATTTCACGCGGCGGGCCGCCCGTCAAGCCTGGAGGCTTCGGCGCCTGCAGAGCCGAGTCAGCCCTTGGCCGCGCCGATCAGCTCCGCGACGGCCTCCGGGCCCGCCTCGTTGTACAGGCCCAGGCCGGTGCGCTCGCACAGATCGCCGTGGCGCTCCACCAGACCCGCGCCGACCTCGGAGGGCGTGCCGCTGATCGCGATCGCGTCGAGCATCTCGTCGTCGATCAGATCGGGCATCTCGGCCCACTGCCCGGACTTGGTCATCCGGTTCAGGCGCGGCTGCAGCTCGCCCCAGCCGTGCAGGTCCAGAATCACCCGGTAGGCGGGGGTCGAGCCGTAGAAGGCGATCTGAGTGCGGGCCTTGCGGCGGGCGGTTTCGACCTGCTCGGGGGTCCGTCCGAGACACACGATCGTCTGGCAGCAGATCTCGAAGTCCTCGCGGGACCGGCCCGACGCGGCCAGGCCCCTCTCGAGCGCTGGCAGGGTCAGATCCTTGAGCGAGCGGCGCGAGTTGAGCGGGTGAACGTAGAAGCCGTCGGCGACTTCGCCTCCGACCTGCGTCATGAGCGGCCCCACTCCCGCCAGGAAGATGCGCGGATCGCCGAACGGATTGGGGCCCGGGTTGAACATCGGAGTCATCAGCGTGTGGCTGTAGAACTCGCCCCGGAAATCGAGCCGACCGCCGTCCGACCAGGACAGCCAGATGGCTCGAATGGCCTGCACGAACTCCCGCATGCGCGCCGCGGGCTTGGACCAGGTCTGGCTGAAGCGCTTTTCGATGTGGGGACGGATCTGCGTGCCCAGGCCCAGGATGAAGCGCCCCCGGGACAGGCGCTGCAGGTCCTGGGCGATCTGCGCGCAGATCATCGGATTCCGGGCGAAGGCGATCGCCACGCCCGTTCCCAGCTCCAGCCGCTCGGTGGACTGCGAGGCGAGCGCCAGCGGAAAGAACGGATCGTGCGGGCCTTCGAACGAGTAGAGCCCGTCGTAGCCGATTTCCTCCTGAGCCTTCGCCTGCCGCCCGGCGTCCTCGATCCCCGCGGACATCAGCGCGCCGTCGATCTTCATCCTCTCTCCTCCCGCCGCGCGTCGGTCCGTGTCGGCCCACGCGGCATTTCGTCTGTGCACCCCGGATGGCCAAGCCGCGTCGCGGACCGGGGCCTCGAAGGCTCAGAGCACGACCGTCGCTGTGCCCAGAACCCGCGTCTCGCCCTGTTCGTTGACGATCGTGAGATCCAACTCGACCGTCCTCGAGTCGTCGTCCTTGTCGGTGACCACGCCGCAGCAGCGGGGCGCGGAGTCGACCAGCACCGGTGCGCGGAACACTGTGTCGATCTTGCGGATCCCGCAACCCGGCGCCCAGCGGTGCACCAGCGACACCAGCAGCCCCTGGCTCATGATCCCGGGCACGATGGCCTGGGGCAGGCCCTCCTCGCGGGCCTCCTCGTGGTTCATGAAGCGGCCCGCCAGCATGCCCGTGGCGTGGCAGAAGCGCGTGACGTTGGACAGGCTCACGTCGACCTCGACCTCGGGGAGATCCTCCCCGAACTCCACCTCCTGGTAGCTCCGGGACGTCACGCCAACCCTCCGCGGATGATCAGGCGCCAGTCGACGCGGCTGGTCAGCTCGCCGCGCGCGTTGCTGAACTCCATCCGGTGAACCAGAAAGAGCATCGACCCGCTTCGGCCGGTCTTCTCGTAGATGTCGTGCAGGTGGCTGTTGGCGGTCAACTCGTCCCCGGGGCGGATGGGCGCGATCCACTCCACGGCCTTGCCCGCGTCGATCATCATGCGGCGGTCGAACTCGGGAAAGTCGTCGGGCAGCATGCGCGCCCCGTGATACTTGGCGGCGAAGTTGACCGGGGCCTGGAGATCGGGGTGCCCGGCGTCGGTGTAGCGCGGGTCGGTCTCTCCGCAGGCCCGGGCGAATTCCAGCATCGACTCCAGGGTCGCCTCGACCTGCACGCTGTCGAAGACCATCCCGCCGTAGCGCGACTTCAGCTCTTCCGCCGTTATTCCCATTGAACCGCCTCGTAGCCGCCCGCGCGCAACGCGCCGACCAGGTCTTCGATCGAGGCGATCTCCCGCTCGAAGCGCGTGGCGCAGCGGCCGATGTGACTGACGATGTGCGCGTCGCTGCCACCGACCCCGCGGTAGCCCATGCGCTCGGCGAGCGAGGCCGCAACCTGATTCTCCCGTCCGCGGCTGCCGCCGTTGAGTGTTTCGACGATCTCCACCCCTTCCACCGCCCCGCGCTGCTCGACGTGCGCACACATCCCGACCCGCGGGCGGCCGGGGTGACACGGCACGGCGACGCCGCCACAGCGCGAAACCTCGCGCAGGACCCGCTCCAGCGAAAGGTCCACGCGCCCGAAGTCGAACGCCGCCAGCATGTCGGAATTGACTCCGAACACCAGCACGTGGCCGTAGTCGGTCTCGACTTCGCTGCCCTTCAGGATGAGCAGGCCGGTGCGGTCCTCCAGACCGCGGTAGTCGGACTCCGCGTCGAACTGGCGGTGCTCGGTCAGCACGAATCCGTCGATGGGCAGTCCGCGCTTGCGGATCCACTGGCAGTAGTTCTCCACCTTGGCCCGACCGTCGTCGGACTTGATGGAGTGGTTGTGGAGATCCAGGATCATGCTGGCGCGACCCGGGCGCTCAGACGCGTTCGAGGATCGTCGCGATGCCCATGCCGCCGCCGATGCACATCGTCACCAGCCCGGTCGACAGGTCGCGCCGCTCCAGCTCGTCGAGCAGCGTGCCCACCAGCATGGCGCCGGTCGCGCCCAGCGGGTGTCCGAGAGCGATCGCGCCGCCGTTGACGTTGACCTTGTCGGGGTCGAGATCGAGGTCCCGGATGGTCTTGAGCGGGATGGCGGCGAAGGCCTCGTTGATCTCGAAAAGATCGATCTCCTCCAGCGTCATCCCAGCCTTGTCCAGGCAGCGCCGGGTGGCGGGCGTCGGTCCGGTCAGCATGATCAGCGGCTCCTCGCCCGCGGTCGCGGTCATGCGGATCCGGGCCCGCGGCCGCAGGCCATGGTCGCGCGCGTAGTCCTCGCTGGCGATCAGCACCGCCCCCGCCCCGTCGACGATCCCCGAGGAGTTCCCCGCGTGGTGCAGGTGCTCGACCGAGTCGATCTGCGGGTAGCGCGCCAGGATGTTCTGGTCGTGGCTGCGCGGCTCGCCGCGCGGAAGCTGGGCGCCGAGATCGGCGAACGAGGGGGGCAGTTTGGCCATTCCTTCGAGCGTGCTGCCCGGCCGCGGGTGCTCGTCGGCTTCGAGCAGCACGCTCCCCTCCAGGTCGACCACGGGGATCAGGCTGCGCTCGAAGCGGCCCTCTTTCTGCGCCACGGCGGTCCGCTCCTGGCTCGACACGGCGTAGGCGTCCAGATCCTGGCGCGAAAAGCCCTCCAGCGTGGCGATGACGTCCGCCGAGATGCCCTGGGGGACGATCGGGTGCAGCTCGCGCAGGTGGGCGTTGCGTCCGTCGAGCCCGGCCTTGTCGCTCAGCACGCGCGACATCGACTCCACGCCGCCGCCGACCACCAGCTCCTGCATCCCCGAGGCGACGCCCATGGCGGCGAAGTTCACCGCCTGCAGTCCCGAGCCGCAAAACCGGTTCAGAGACACGCCCGTGGGCTGGTCGGGCCAGCCGGCCGCCAGCACCGCGTTGCGGCCCAGGCAGGCGCCCTGCTCTTCCGCCTGCCTGACCACGCCGCAGACCACGTCTTCCACGTCCTCGGGTTCGAAACCGTTGCGCTCGACCAGCGCGCCCAGCACCTGCGCCAGCAGCTCCTGGGGGTGGACACCGGAGAGCGCACCGACTTCGGCCTTGCCCCGGCCGCGCGGTGTACGGCAGGCGTCGATGATCAGGGCTTCGGACATGCGGACCTCCGGGGGGCGGGATCGAACCCGGGCGAGCATAGCCCAAGGGGCGCAGGCTGGTCACGGCGTTGCGCCTGCGTAAAATGCCCCCGATGCGATTCCTGCTCTCGCTGGTCTACTGGGCCTGGTTCGTGGGGGTTCTGCTCGTTCTGTTCCCGCTTTGCGTCCTGCTCTGGGCGGCGACGCGTCCCTTCGACCGGCGCGGTGTAGTCCTGCACCGCTTCACCAGCTGGTGGGGCTGGCTGTACACCTGGCCCAACCCCGCCTGGCCCGTCACCATCGAGCACCGCGAAAGGCTGGACGACGCGGAGACCTACGTGATCGTCGCCAACCACCAGTCCCTGCTCGACATCCTGGTGCTGTTCCGGATCTTCGCCCACTTCCGCTGGGTCTCCAAGATCGAGAACTTCCGCATCCCGCTGGTCGGCGGGGTGATGTACATGAACCGCTACATCCCGCTCTCGCGCGGCCGCCGCGAGAGCACGCTGCGGATGATGGATGCCTGCCGGGAGAGCCTGAACGCCGGGACTTCGGTGCTGCTCTTTCCGGAGGGCACGCGCTCCGAGACCTCCGAGATGCGCCCGTTCAAATCGGGGGCGTTCGAGCTGGCGCGCCGCACGCGGCGGCCGCTGCTGCCGATCGCCATCGAAGGCACCTCGCGGGCGCTGCCCAAGCGCGGCTTCGTGCTGCGCGGAAAGCACCCGATCACGATCCGCATCCTGGACGCGCTGCCGCCGGCCGCATTCGAGACGCTCTCGTCCCAGGAACTCGGCCTGCACGTTCGGGAGCTGATCGCGCGAGAGATCGAGCGCATGCGCGCCGAGTCCGCCTAGGAGGAGAACCGTGGAGCTGGGACTGAGAGGACGCCGCTGCATCGTGACGGGCGCCAGCCGGGGCATCGGCGCGGCCGCGGCCGCCGCCCTGGCCGCCGAGGCGGCCGACTTGGCGCTGATCGCGCGCAGCGCGGACGATCTGGACGAGCGCGCCAGGGCCCTCCGCGAGGAACACGGAGTTCGGGCCTTCCCGGTCGTCGCCGACCTGTCGTCGGCGGGAGGGGTCGAGTCGGGCATCGCCGGCGCGATCCGCGAACTGGGCGGCGTGGACGTGCTGGTCAACAACGCCGGCGCGTCGCCCTTCGGCTCGCTCGAGCAGATCGACGACGCGGCCTGGCGGGAGTCGGTCGACCTGAAGCTTCTCGGCTACGTGCGCGGCATGCGCGCCGTGCTGCCGAGCATGCGGGCGCAGAAGTCCGGCCGGATCGTCAACGTGCTCGGGATCGCGGGGCTGGCCGCGAGCGAAGGCTACGTGCTCGGATCCATCAACACCGCTCTGTCGCACATCACGCGCTCCACGGCGCTGGCGGTGGCGGCGGACGGCATCTCCGTGCTGGCGCTCCACCCCGGGCCCACGGCCACCGCCCGCATGCTCTCCGGTCTGGCCGCGGGCGCCGAGGCGGCGGGGGTGGAGCTGGACGCGTTCGTGGAGAGCTTCGGCCGGCGCAGCGTTCCGCTGGGCCGGATCGGCCGGCCCGAGGAGATCGCGCGCATGATCGCGGTGCTGGCCTCGGACGCCGCGTCGTTCATGACGGGCAGCGCGGTGCAGGTCGACGGCGGCCTGAACCGCAGCGCCGTCTGAAGCGCGGACCCGCCGGCGGCCCGGAGCGGTCCCCGACGGCCTTCAGGGTGCTTACGAAGCCGGACTCTCGCCCTTGAGGGCGCTGTTCCTGCGGATCCAGTCCACCGCGTCCTCCACGTGGTCGCGCTCCCCCTCCAGAAAGCGCCGCACCGCGGAGCGCAGCCGCGAGTCCCGCAGGTAGTGCAGGCTGTAGGTGGGCTGCGCGTCGAAGCCGCGCACCTGCTTGTACTCTCCGCCCGCCCCGGGCTCGAAGCGCTCGAGCCCCTCGCGGATGCAATGCTCGATCGCGGCGTAGTAACAGACGTCGAAGTGCAGGAAACGCACCTCCTCCAGCGCCCCCCAGTAGCGCCCGTACAGGGCCGGCCCCTTCTGCACGTTGAAGGTGCCCGCGACCGGCCGGCCGTCCCGATGCGCCACGATGAAGCACAGCCGCTCGCGGAAGCGTTCGCGCAGCAGCTCGAAGAGCTCTCGGTTGAGGTACTGGCGCCCGTAGAAACGCTCCCGGACGGTCGCCAGGTAGCAGCGGTACAGCGGCTCGAACAGCTCGTCGCCGATGCGGTCGCCGCGCAGCGCCTCGACCTGCACGCCCTGCTCGGCGACGCCGCGGCGCTCGCGCCGGATCTGATTGCGGCGCTTGCTGCGGAAGCGGCTCAGGTAGGCCTCGAAGTCTGCGTAGCCCTGGTTGTGCCAGTGATACTGCAGGCCGACGCGCAGTTCGTAGCCGAGTTCGCGCAGCGGCTCGATCTCGTCCCGCAGGCAGAAGTTGACGTGCGCTCCGGACAGCTCGCCGTCGCCGCAGATCTGCACCAGGGCGCGCGCGAGCGCGCTCGTCCAGCGCGCGCGGTCCTCGCCCGGAGCGACCAGGAAGCGCTCGCCGCCGACGGGCGTGAAGGGCACGCCGACCAGAAGCTTGGGGTAGTAGCGCATTCCGGCGCGCTCGGCGGCGTCCGCCCAGCCCCAGTCGAAGACGAACTCGCCCTCGCTGTGGGACTTGACGTACAGCGGACAGGCGGCCACCAGCCGCTCTCCCTCCCACGCCACCAGCGGCCGCGGGGACCAGCCGCGCTCCGCGCTGACGCAGCCGGACTCTTCCAGCGACGCCAGCCACTCCCACTCCAGAAACGGCGAGCCGTCGCCCACCAGCGCGTTCCAAGCCCCGGGGGCGACCTGCGCAACCCCGTCCAGTACCTCGATGCGCGCCATGAGCCCGAGGCGAGTGTAGCGGGTATCCTATCGGCGATGGCGGCTGGCCCCCGAAAACCGGGCGATGGCGACCCGCGGCGCGAGCGCGAAGGCGGACTCGCGACCGAACAACGGCCCAAAACCGAGCGCCCCCCGCGCTTCAAGGTGGTGCTCTACAACGACGATTACACGCCGATGGAGTTCGTGGTGACGCTGCTCGAGCAGGTGTTCCGGAAAGGACCCGCGGAGGCGACGCAGCTCATGCTCCAGATCCACCGGGGCGGACGGGGGATCGCGGGCGTCTACGTGCTGCAGGTGGCCGAGACCAAGGCGTCCCAGGTGCATCGCCTGGCCGAGCAGCGCGGCTATCCTCTGCAGGCCGGAGTCGAGCCCGAATGAGCCAAATCAACCGCGAACTCCAACTCACCCTGCAGGCGGCGATGCGCGAAGCCGTCTCGCGCCGCCACGCCTACCTGACGACCGAACACCTGCTCTTCGCGCTGCTCCACGACGAGCGCGGCGCGGAGGTGCTGAGGCACAGCGGAGCCAACGTCCGCAAGCTCCGGACGGACCTCGAGCGCTTCCTGAAGGAGGAGCTGGAGGCCGAGCCGGAGGGCGAGTCGCTCGAGGTCGGGCAGACCCTGGCCTTTCACCGCGTGCTGCAGGCGGCCGTGTCGCACGCCGACAGCGCCGAGCGCGAGGAGGTCGAGGCCGGCGACCTGGTGGCCGCGATCTTCCAAGAACCCGAATCGCACGCCATGGAGCTGCTGCGCGGGCAGGAGATCACCCGGCTGGACGTGCTCAAGTACATCTCCCACGGGATCTCCAAGCTCCCCGAGGGGCGAGGCGAGGACCCGCGGGAGCCCGCCGGCGGGGAGGCGAGACCGCGCGAGGCCGCGGGAGACGAGGAGGAGATCGCCGACCCGCTGGAGGCGTTCTCCACCGACCTGACCGAGCGCGCGCGCCAGGGCAAGCTCGATCCGCTCATCGGGCGCCGGGACGAACTCGACCGCGCCATCCACGTGCTGGCGCGACGGCGCAAGAACAACCCCATCTTCGTGGGCGAGTCCGGCGTCGGAAAGACGGCCATCGCCGAGGGGCTGGCGCAGCTCATCGTCGGCGGTCAGGTGCCCGCGGACCTGCGCGAGGCCGAGATCTTCGCGGTCGACCTGGGCGCGATGCTGGCCGGCACCAAGTACCGCGGCGACTTCGAGGCGCGCTTCAAGGCCTTCGTCCAGGCGGTGCAGGAGCGGACCCACCCGGTGGTCTTCATCGACGAGATCCACACCGTGCTGGGCGCGGGGGCCGCCCAGGGGGCGACGGTCGACGCCTCCAACATGCTCAAGCCGCTGCTGCAGTCGGGCGAGCTGCGCTGCATGGGCTCGACCACCTTCGGCGAGTACCGCCACTTCGAAAAGGACCGGGCGCTGGCGCGGCGCTTCCAGAAGATCGAAGTGCACGAACCGTCCCACGAAGAGGCGGTCAAGATCCTGCAGGGGCTCGCCCCCCATTACGAAGAGCACCACGGCGTGCACTACACGGCCCCGGCGCTGCGCACCTGCGTGGAGCTGTCCGCCAAGCACCTGCAGGACCGTTTCCTGCCCGACAAGGCGATCGACGTCATGGACGAGGTCGGCGCGGCGGTCCGCCTACGCTCCCGCGAAAAGCGCAAGACGGTCGGGGTGCGGGACGTCGAACGGCTGGTCTCGGCGATGGCCAAGGTGCCCATCCAGGCCGCTTCCAGCTCGGACCGCTCGCGCCTGGAGAACCTGGACGCCGACCTGCGGGGCGTGGTCTTCGGGCAGGACGAAGCGGTCGAGACGGTGGTGCGCGCGATCAAGCGCGGGCGGGCGGGGCTGGGCGGGGCGGACAAGCCGGTCGGCTCCTTCCTGTTCACCGGACCGACCGGCGTGGGCAAGACCGAGCTGGCCAAGCAGCTCGCGGCCACGCAGGGCGTGCAGTTCCTGCGCTTCGACATGAGCGAGTACATGGAGAAGCACGCGGTGGCCCGGCTGATCGGCGCCCCGCCGGGATACGTGGGCTACGAAGAGGGCGGGATCCTGGTCGACTCGATCCGCCGCACGCCCCACGCGGTGCTGCTGCTCGACGAGATCGAGAAGGCCCACCAGGACCTCTTCGACATCCTGCTGCAGGTGATGGACCACGCCACCCTGACGGACAATCACGGCCGCGAGGCCAGCTTCCGCCACGTCACTCTGATCATGACCTCCAACGCCGGCGCCCGCGACATGGCGGCGCGTTCGATCGGCTTCGGAGAGGAGCGCCGGGGCGACGGCTCGCGCGAGCTGGAGCGGTTGTTCAGCCCGGAGTTCCGCAACCGCCTGGACGAGGTGGTGCGCTTCGTCCAGCTCACGCCCGAGATCATGCTGCGCGTGGTCGACAAGTTCCTGCGCGAACTGCAGGACCAGTTGCGCGAGAAGAAAGTCCGGCTGGAAGCGAGCGAAGCCGCGCGCGCCTGGCTGGCCGAGGCCGGCTTCGACGTCGACTTCGGCGCCCGCCCGCTGGCGCGGGTGATCCAGACCGAGGTCTCGGACAAGCTCGCCGACGAACTGCTCTTCGGCGCCCTGGCCAAGGGCGGCCGCGTCCGGCTCGACGCCGGAGCGGACGGCCTGCTCTTCGACTACGCCCCGCGCGCGGAGTCGAAGTCTCCTACGGCCTGAGAGAGACATCCGCGTACGGATGTCCCCGTCCGCGAGGTTCGCCGCGCGCGGCCAGGGACATTTCGCCCGGAGAGTCTTCCTTGTCGGGTCATGGGGAATCGGTTAGGCAATAACCGCATGGACCGCGATCCCGATGCGCGCGAACCCGAAACCCGGGAAGAGACCTCCGTCTCCACTCATTACGCCGAGCTGACGGAGCAGATGGAAATGTTCGGCGGGGATCTGCTGGCCTGCCACTTCGGCCTCTGGGGGCCGGATACGAGTTCCGATCGGGAGGCTCTGCTGCGAGCCAACCATACGCTGGCGACGGGCTGCGACCTCGGACCGGAAAGCCGGGTGCTGGATGCGGGCTGCGGCGTGGGCGGGACGGCGATCACGTTGGCGGAGGCGTATGGGGTCCATGTCACCGGACTGACGATCTGCGAGCCGCATGTCGCGGTGGCCGCCGAGCACGCCGAACAGCGCGGCGTCGGCCACCTGGTCGATTTCCGGCACGGGGACTTCATGGAAATGCCGTTCCCCGAGGAAAGCTTCGACGCGGTGCTGAACCACGAGTCTTTCTGCTACGCACCCGACAAGCTGCACTATCTCCGAGGCGTCTACCGCGTCCTCAAGCCGGGAGGGCGATGGCAAGCCCTGGAAGGTTTCAGGAGCGATGCCCCGATCTCGGAAGCCCAACAAGTCATTCACGCCAGGACGCAGCACGGTTGGCGGATGCCTCCCCTGGAACCTTGGCGCGACGTGATCGCCACCCTCGAGGAGGCCGGATTCGAACAGGTCCGGGAGCAGGATCTCTCCTCCGAGGTGGCGCCCGCCACGGAGAGTCTGAGGAAGAGGTGGCAGCTGTTCCAGTTCCTGATCCCCTCCGGCGGCAAGTTCAGTCAGGCCTCCCAGGAGTTCATGGACGCGACCGTGAACTACGATCTGGGACTGCAGGAAGGGCTTTTCACCTACCACTTCCTGTCCGCCGGCCGGCCGACCCGGGGAGCCGCTCCCTAGCCCACCCGACCCGGCGAAGGTCATTCGTCCGGGCGGAGCGGTGGCCCTGCCGCGCCGCAGGGAGTCACTCCTGGGATCGGGAACCCATGATCAGCAAAAAGGCATAGGCCTTGACCTGATCGAATTCGTCCCCGGCCAGCCCCAATTCGAAGTGGTGGATCCCTCTCAGATGCAGGAACAGACCGGTTTTCCCGAACAGCATTTCCGCCCCCGGCCAGGATTCGGCCAGCGCCGACAGTCTCTCCGGAACGGCCAGGCCCTGTGCTCCGATTCCCTCGATGAAGGCCCTCCAAGGCCGGATGTCCTTCAGCCAGTCCGATTCCTCTGGGAAGAAATCCAACCCGAGCCTCGGTCCCACGCCGTCGGGACGCAGGTCGAGCTGGACCCCCATCCAGGTGAAGGCAGCGCGCTCTTCCAAAGGCGCCACGGTGGAAGCGACGACCGAGCGACGACCGGGCCAGGCGGCACGCTCGAGAAAGGCCATGAGAGCGCTCGAATCCCGGAAACCTTCGATCGCGAGACGAACTCCCGGACCTCGCGACGGAAACACGCCGACCCCTCGAACGGACGTTTCCGGTTCCATCGCCCGGTATACCCACTCGATCTCCCGGCGTTCGGCGATGTCCGGATCCCTGCCGGTCGCCGAGGAGACCGCATCCAGCACGACCGCGAGATCCCCCGAGCGTCGGCCGTCGCCTGCGAGTACATCGGGGGCGGGGCAGAGGAAAAATCCCGGATCCGACTGTGCGCTCTCCCTCGCCGGTTCGATCTCGTACTCGAGCAATAACTTCCGGCCGGCGACGCGGCGAAGGTCGGACTCCTCGTTGCCCAGCTCGGCCAACAAAGAGGCAATGCTCTGTGCGGTCCGCCCCGCCCCCTCGGCCTGCCCGACGTTCTGCAGGAACGCCGCGGACTGGCCCCCGCCGATGACGGAGACAGCGAAGTTCGCTCTGGGTGCGGACTCGTGCAGCGGGAACTCGAAGCCGAACGGGAAAGCGGCCATGGACGTGGGCAGGCGGCCCGCGAGCTCCAGCACTTTTTCCCACTCGCGGTCACCGATCAGGACGGGAGAGATCCGGCCGCGCAGCCGCCGCAGAAGCAAATCGAGGGAATCCGCCTCGTGGGACAGGCTTTCCTCCGCGCTGGCCAATCCAACTTCGAAGTCCATGACCGACTCCTGAGACAGCGCCGGGACGGGAGGCATGACATGGCTCCTGCCCCCGCCCGCCATCCTAGCCGAACGGAGACCTCGGGTCGGGAAACTGGAGTCCCGTTCCGCCCGGCATCGACCCGGTTCGGTATCCTCCTTGCCGTCCGCGTCACAGGATCGGGCGAGGATGAATTCCGAAGACTCCCAACCGGACCTGAGCAGACTCCCCGAGGACCGGGAGAGGCGTTCGTACGACTTCGGAAGAATGACCCGGAGGATGCCGGGTGCGGTGGCCACGCCGAACGATGCCGAGCAGGTGGCCCGCCTCGTCCGCAGGGCCGCGAGCGACGGAGTCCCGCTGGCCATTCGAGGAGGGGGACATTCCCAGAGCGGGAAGAGTCTCACGCAGGGTGGCTGGGTCCTCGACACGCGGGGTCTCAACCAGGTCCAACTCCTGGGGGACGAGTTGGTTCGCGCGCAGGGGGGAGCCCCGTGGGGGCAGATCCTGGATGCGCTGCGGGGCACGCGGCGCCTGCCACCGGTAGTGGCGGACATCGCCGAGGTGACCGT
Organism: Pseudomonadota bacterium; assembly: GCA_021295775.1. Taxonomy (GTDB): domain Bacteria; phylum Myxococcota_A; class UBA9160; order SZUA-336; family SZUA-336; genus JAGWBS01. Next base: position 36,864 of record JAGWBS010000001.1, read on the forward strand.
GGGTGGAACCCTGTCCGCCGGAGGACTGGGAACCACTTCGCACCGCCACGGAGTGCAGATCGCTCACGTCGAGAAACTCGAGGTGGTTACCGGCACCGGCGAGCGCGTCCGCTGCTCACGCAGCGAGAACGCGAGCCTCTTCGATGCCGTGAGAGGCGGCCAGGGACAGTTCGGAATCATTACCGAGGCCTGGCTCCGGCTCCGGAGGGCCGGGGGGCGGCTCCGACAGTACCTGCTGCGTTACTCGGATTTCGAACGCTTCGCCAGCGACCTCGAGCGAATCGTCGAGGAAGGCCGGTTCGACCACCTGCGGGCGGAAACGCGGATGCACCAGCGCACCATCCTGCTGAGCGCCGCCATCGAGTACGACGATCCTCCCGACGACGGACAGGTGCTGGAAGGGCTGGGATACGAGAAGATCGACGCGAGCGGGGAAACGGACGAAGTCGCACGCGCCGTGATGTTCCCCAAATGGGGATTCAGCTGGCGGAACCACCACCCCTGGCGGGACTGGTTCATGCCCTGGGAGACTCTTCCGACGCTGCTCGAGCAGCCCTGGCTGGATCCGCAGACGATCCCCCGCGCTCCGGGGAGCTGGACCGGGGTCTACCCGATCCGAATGGGGCCGATCGATGCGCCGCTCTTCATGCGTCCCGGCGGGGAGCGGATGCTCTCCTACTCGGTCCTCGCGGTGTTGAGCAGGCGGGAAAGAGCCCACAAGGTGGCGGAAAGACTCAGAGAGATCGACCGAACGCTCGTCGGACTCGGCGGCAAGAGTTACCTGTCGGGCGACGTGGGCTACGGACGCCGGGAATGGGCGGAACACTACGGAGAGAAACTCGAACTGGGCATCCAGTGGAAGAAAGAATTCGATCCGAAACGGGTCTTCCAAGCCGAAGGCCTGCCTTTCTGAGACAGCCCGGCGGCCCGAGTTCAGGTCCGGTCCCGGCCGGGCCGCACGCCTTCCTCGGAGACCCCTTCCTCCCGCGCCCGCAGCCGGCTTTCATAGCGCGCGAGCGCTTCGCGTAGCGCCGTCTCCGGCTCGATGCCCGCCTGGGCGACCCGACGGGCGAGCGCCAGCAACCGGTCCCCGGCGGAGCGCTCGTCCAGCGTTCCGGCGCTGGGGGCGAGGGCCTCGGCCGTAGCCTCCGCCTTCGGGTCCGAGAGGCCGGTGCGCCGCTCGCGGCGCAGCAGCTTGGCGGCGCGCAGCAGGGCGGGCAGCCCCAGCGGCACATCGTCCAGAGCGCTGGCCGGGCGACCTTCGCGCGCCGCGCGGCCGGCCCGCTCGCCCTCCTTGAAGCCTTCCCAGGCGTGGACCTGGGCGCCGGCGCCGTCGACCCGAGCGTCGCCGAAGACGTGCGGGTGGCGGCGGACCATCTTCTCGCAGACCCGCTCCACCACCTCGGCGAAGGCGAACGCTCCGCTCTCCTCGGCCAGCCGCGCGTGGTAGACGACCTGAAACAGCAGGTCGCCGAGTTCGTCGCAGAGCGCATCCAGATCGCGGCGGCGGATGGCGTCGTCGACCTCGTAGGCCTCTTCGATGGTGTAGGGCGCGATCGTCTCGAAGCGCTGCTCCAGGTCCCAGGGGCAGCCTCCGTCGGGATCGCGCAGTCGCGCCATGATGCTCAGCAGTCGCTCGATGTCCGCCATGCCGCGATGGTAGCGTGCCCGGCCGGAGGCCCTTGCGCATGCGCGTCGCCTACAGTCCCGGCTACGTCGTGCCGCTTCCCGAGGGGCACCGCTTTCCGATGCCCAAGTTCGCCCTCCTCCACGAGCGGCTGCTGGCCGAAGGGTTGCTGAGGGCGGAACAGGTCGTCGAGCCCTCCCCCGCCGCCTGGACCGACCTGGAGCGGGTTCACGATCGCGTCTACCTCGAGAACTTCCGCCGCGGAGCGCTCGACCGGGGGGCGCTGCGCCGGCTGGGGCTGCCCTGGTCCGAGGCCCTGGTCCGGCGTTCCCGCCTCGCCGTCCAGGGGACGCTGGAGGCGGTCCGGATGGCGCAGGCGGACGGCATCGCCGCCAACCTCGCGGGCGGGACGCACCACGCCTTTCCCGACCGCGGCGAGGGTTTCTGCGTCTTCAACGACGTGGCCGTCGCCATCCGAGCCGCCCGCGCCCAAGGGCGGCTGCGGCGCGCGCTGGTGGTCGACCTCGACGTCCACCAGGGAAACGGCACCGCGGCCGTCTTCGCCGGCGATCCCGAGACTTACACATTTTCGGTTCACGGGGCGCGCAACTACCCCTTCCGCAAGCTGCGCTCCAGCCGCGACGTGGCGCTGCCCGATGGCACCGGCGACTCCGACTACCTGCAGCAGCTGGAGAGTCATCTGCCCTTCGTGCTGGAAGAAGCGCGGGCGGACGTCGCGATCTACGTCGCCGGGGTCGACCCGGTGCGGGGCGACCGCTTCGGCCGGCTGGCGCTGTCCCGCGGCGGTCTTGCCCGGCGCGAGCGCTACGTGTTGCGGACGCTGCGCGCGGCGGAGCTTCCAGTGGCGATCGTCATGGGCGGGGGCTATGCCGCCACGCCGGAACTCACCGCGGACCTGCACGCAGAGGTGCACCGCGAGGCCCGGCGGCTGGTTCAGGCTCCCTGACGCGCCCGGGAACCGGGGCCGGGATCGACCCGGCCTGAGCGGCCTCAGGCCCCGGCGCGGAAACCGAGGACGCGCGCGACCGCGTGACCGACCAGCGACTCGGCCTGACGGGACGCGCGCTTGAGCACCGCGAGCAGAGCGCCGCGGCCGGGCCAGTGGGATTCGACCAGATCCGGGTGGACGTGGTTGAGGATGCGCGAGACCGCCGCCACCGCGACCAGCACGTCGTCGATCAGGCCCAGCGGTCCGAAGATCAATTCGGGCAGAAGCTCGATCGGCGACACCACGTAGGCCAGCCCCCCGACCGCGATCGCCTTGGCCAGCTTGGGGACGCGAGGGTCGCGGACCAACCGCGCCAGCAGCACGGCCAGGTCGGGAAGATGCAGGATCAGGTCCAGAATCCCCGGTCTGGCGCCGGGCTCGGCGCGGGAGATCCGGGCCCGGATGCGGTCGTAGAGACGCCGTTCCCGGGCGCGCAGGTCGATCTCGATTCGGGGTTCGCTCACAACGCGGCCGACGATAGCGCTCCCGGGAGGAGCGCGGCCAGTGAAATCCGTCCCGAGTGGGCAGCGGCGGGATTCCTTAACGGTGACCGGTCTCTTTATATGTGTTAGGTTTTTTCAACGCTCGTCAGGCCGAGGAACGCCGTTCGATGAAATCCTCCCCCCAATCCGAGCCGGCCCTCGCCTCGTCTCCACCCCACAACGGGGCCGAGGCGCGCCGCGAGCGCCAGCGGCAGGAAGCCCGCCGCTCGATCCTCAACGCGACCGAAGCGCTCATCATCGAGGGCGACGGCGACGACTTCTCGATCCGCGCCCTGGCCCAGCGCTGCGGCTACTCCGCCCCCACGATCTACCACTACTTCGGCGACAAGGACGGTCTGATCGACGCGCTGCTCGAGGAGCGCTTCGCCAGTCTCTTCGAACAGTTGAAAAGCGTCGAACTGAACGGCGGTCCGCTGGAGGATCTTCGCCGGCTGGCGCTGGCCTTCGTCGATTTCGGGGTGAACCGGCCGCCGTTCTACCGCCTGATCACGACCCTCTCGCGCAAGGGCGAGGACCGCACGCCGCCGTCGGTGGAGAAGTCGCTGGAGATCCTGCGCGCTCCCATGCGCGATCTCGCCGCGGCCGGGAGCCTGCGCAGCGGCGACTCCGAACTGGCCGAGCAGGCTCTGTGGGCGCTGCTTCACGGCCTGGCGAGCTTGAGGATCTCGCGGCCCGAGTATCCCTGGGCCGCCGATCTGACGCGCCGCTCCATCGACGCGATGCTGGGCGGGCTGATCGCCCCATCGGCCGTTTCTTCCCAGGAGGCCGTTCGATGAGCGGGCACCCGAAGCTGGGACTGCTGGCGGCGCTGGGGCTGGCGATCTCCGCCTGCTCCGAGCCGGTGGCCAAGCCGCCGCCGGTCCTGCCCTCCGTGCTCAGCGCCGCGGTGGTCGCGCTCGACGTGGAAGAGCACATCGACGCGCCCGGCGAGCTGCTGGCTCCGAACCACACGACCGTCGCGGCGGAAGTGAGCGGACGCATCACCGAAATCCGGGTGCGGGAGGGCTCCGCGGTCGACTCCGGAGAGGTGGTGCTCGAGATCGATCCCCAGCGCCGGCGCCTCGAACTCGAAGCCGCCCGCGCGCGCGCGGCCCAGGCCGACGCCAGCCTCGAGAAGACGCGGCGCCAGGCCAGTCGCGTCGGCGAACTCTTCCGCAGCCGCGTGACTTCCCAGGTCAATCTCGACCAGGCCGAGACGGACCTGCGGCTGGCCGAAGCCAGCGCCGCGGCCGAGCGGGCCGAACTCGGCGTCGCCGAGCGCGCCCTGGCGGACGCCAGCGTGCAGGCGCCGTTCGCGGGACTGGTGGCCCGGCGCCTGGTCAACGTGGGCGAGTTCGTCCAGCTCGGCACGCCGCTGTTCGAGGTGGTATCGCTGGATCCGATCGAGGTCTCGTTTCACCTTTCCGAGATCGACTCCGGGCGGGTCGCGCTGGGCCAGCAGGTCGACGTGCGCGTCGCTCCGCACCCGGACGAGGTCTTCCGCGCCGTGGTCCATTTCGTCTCGCCGACCATCGACTCCTCCACCCGCACCCTGCTGGTCAAGGCCGAGGTCCCCAACCCGGACGGACTCCTGCGTCCGGGCCTGTTCGCCAGCGCCGATCTGGGCGTGGCGGTGCGCCGCGCGGTCCCGATGGTCCCCGAGGAGGCCATCCTGCAGCGCTCGGACGGCTCCGTGCTGTTCCGGCTGCGCGACCGCGAGCGGGTCGAGCGGCTGGTGATTCAGACCGGCGCCGAGCAGAACGGAATGGTCGAGGTATTGGACGGAGTGGTTCCGGGCGAACTCGTCGTCCAGAGGGGTCACACCGGCCTGATCGACGGCGCGCAGGTCAAGCTGCGCAGCGACGACGAAACTTCCCGCGACCCCGCGCTCGAAGGTTTCGCCCAGCGTAACCGGCCGTGACCCTCTCGGACCTTTCCGTCCGGCGTCCCGTCTTCACCTGGATGATGATGCTCGCGCTGGGCGTGTTCGGCGTGCTCGGCTATCTGCGCCTGGGCGTCGACCAGTTCCCCAGCATGGACTACCCGATGGTCACGGTCGAGGCGCAGCTCGACGGAGGGACGCCGGAGGGCCTCGAGGAAGACGTCACCGACGTCCTCGAAGAAGAGCTCACGACCATCTCCGGGGTCAAGACCATCCGCTCGGTCTCGGCCGCCGAGGCGGTCCAGATCACGGTCGAGTTCGAGCTGGGCACCGACCCGAACGACGCCGCCAACGAAGTGCGGGAGAAGGTCGCCTCCGCGCGCCGGCGCCTGCCCCGCGAAGTCGAGCCCCCGACCGTCGAGAAGTTCGACTTCTCGTCCCAGCCGGTGCTCTTCGTGCCCTTCTACTCGCAGCGCCCGCTGGTGCAGACCAGCGAGTACGTCCGCCGCCAGGTCAAACCTTTGCTGGAGACAATCCCCGGGGTCGCCCACGTGCAGATCTTCGGCGAAGAGGAGCGGAACATCCGCATCTGGGTAAACGAGAAGTCGCTGCGCGCCAGGGGGCTGGCGGCGAACGATCTGCTGGAAGCCCTGCGCCGCGAACACATCGAGCGCCCGGCCGGATTCGTCGAAGGCCGGCGCATCGAGTGGTCGGTCAAGACCGACGCCGAGTTCGCCTCGGTGCGGGAAATGCAGAACATGCTGATCGCCTACGAGGACGGCGGTCCGGTGTACCTGCGCGACGTGGCCTGGGTCGAGGACGGCGTGGAGGACATCCGCACGCTGACGCGCATGAACGGCATTCCGGGCCTGGCCCTGTCGGTGGCCAAGGAATCGGACGGCAACGCGGTGGCGATCGTCGACGAGGTCCTGCGGCGTCTGGATGGAGTCCGCTCCCGCCTGCCCGAGGGTATCGAGATGGCGCCCGTCGCCGGCTTCATCGACATGACGCGCTTCGTGCGCGAGTCGATCGAGGAGACGCTCTTCGCGCTGCTCTTCGGCGGGATCCTGGCGGTCTTCGTGGTCTTCGTGTTCCTGCGCCGCTCGCGGCCCACGCTGATCATCGCGGCGGCCATTCCGATGTCGCTGATCACCACCTTCGGGCTGATCTGGGTGTTCGACTACACCCTGAACACGATGACCCTGCTCGGCCTGAACCTGGCGATCGGGGTGGTGATCGACGACGCGATCATCGTGCTGGAGAACATCGAGCGGCACCGCGAGATGGGCAAGTCGGGCCGGGAGGCCGCCCTGGACGGGACCCGCCAGATCACCTTCGCGGCGACCGCCGCCACGATCTCGGTCGCGGTGGTCTTCCTGCCGGTGATCTTCGCCAGCGGACAGACCGGCAGCTTCATGGCCGAGTTCGGCCTGACGGTGGCGGGCTCCGTCGTAATCTCGCTCTTCGTCGCGCTCACGCTGACGCCCATGCTGGCTGCGCGCATGCCGCCGCCGGCTCCGCGCGGACAGAACAGCATCTACCAGCAACTGGAACGCGGGTTCGGCGCGCTGGAGGCGGGCTATCGCCAAGTGCTGTACTGGTCGTTGCGCCACCGCGCCCTGACCCTGAGTTTCGCGGTCGGCTCGCTGGGGCTGGCGGTCTTCTTCGGCTCCCGGCTCGGCACCGAGTTCTTTCCGGATTCCGACTCGGGGCTGCTCTACGGCGAAATCGAGACCGCGCCGGGATCGTCGCTGGAAACGATCTCCGACATGATGGCCCACTCCGAGGATTTCTTTCTGGGAATCCCGGAGACGGTGACCGTGTTCGCGCGCGCCGGAGGCGGCAACTCGATGACGGTCGGGTCCACGAACAAGGGAGCCATCAGCGTCTCCCTGCTCCCCGGCGACCAGCGCGAGCGCACGCTGGACGAGATCAACCGCGAAGCCCGCCAGGTACTGTCCGCAATCCCCGGCCAGAAGGTGATGTTCGGAGGAATGTCGGGCACCACCTCGCGGGCCCTGGAGGTGGTGCTCAAAGGCAACCTCCCGCTGGCCGACCTCGATCGCTACGCGGACCGCATGATCGCCGAGCTGAGCTCGCGCAGCGGCTACGTCGATCTCGACAAGAGCCTCAAGCTGGGGCTGCCCGAGCTGCGGGTGGTCCCCGACCGCGAAAAGGCGGCCGCCCTGGGGGTGGGAGCCGACACCCTGGCCGAGGTCGTGCAGGCGATGATCGGCGGGCTCGACGTCGGGGTCTTCAAGGAGGAGGGCCGGCGTTACGACATCCGCGTGAGGACGGAACGCGAGGAACGCGCCTCGCCGGCGGCCATCCAGGCCCTGTCGGTGCGCGCGCGGGACGGCCGCCTGGTCGAGCTGCGCAACCTGGTGAGCCTGGAACGCGGCGCGGCGCCGTCGGAGATCACCCGCCGCGACCGGCAGCGATCCGTGATCGTGGGCGCGAACCTGGATGGCAAGGTGCTCGGGGACGCCGTCGCCGAGGTCGAGGCCATCGCCGCCGGGATTCTGCCGGACGAGCTGACGCTGGGATACGACGGCTTCGCCGAGCAGATGCAGGAGAGCGGCGGCGAGTTCGGCCTGATGCTGCTGCTGGCCGTGCTGGTGATCTACATGGTTCTGGCGGCCCAGTTCGAGAGTTTCTCCCAGCCGCTGGCGGTGATGCTCGCGCTGCCGTTCGCGATGATCGGCGCGCTCGGCGGCCTGTGGCTGATGGACATGACCCTCAACATGTTCAGCATGATCGGGATCGTATTGCTGATCGGCCTGGTCACCAAGAACTCGATCCTGCTGGTCGACTACGCCAACCAGCTTCGCGACGAAGGCCTGAGCGCGTTGGAAGCGATCCGCAAGGCCGCTCCGGTGAGAATGCGGCCGGTGCTGATGACCGCCCTGTCGATGATCTTCGGCGTGCTGCCGTCGGCCCTGGGAATCGGTCCGGGCAGCGAGAGCCGGGCCCCGATGGCGGTCGCAACCGCGGCCGGAATGCTCACGTCGATGCTGCTGACGCTGCTGGTCGTGCCGGTCTTCTACCTGGTCCTGCAGGGCCGGGCGAAGCGGCCGGACCGGCCGGAAACGCCGCTCAGCCCTGACCTGGAGCCATCGCGCTCTCGCGCTTGACCCGCTGCCAGCGGAACGGCGAGAGCTGCTGCGCCCAGTAGCCGCTGGGGAAGCCCGGCATGGCCTCGATGCCGATCTCCTCGGGGGGCCTGCGGCCGGCGGGCAGGAAGCGGGTGCCGAAGACGATGTCCCAAAGGATCAGGTTCTGGCCGTAGTTGTGGTTGGCCTCCGCCAGCTTGCGCGAGTGATGCCAGCGGTGCAGCTCGGCCATGCTGAAGACGTAGTTCAGCGGCCCCAGGCGCAGCGGCAGATTGCAGTGCTGCAGGATGCCGTGGACGCCCGAGAACAGGCCGTGCAGCGCGATCACCGCCGGTCCGCAACCCAGCCCGATCAGCACCAGGTGCGAGGCCGTGGTGTTCAGCGCGATGTCGAGCGGGTGGAAGCGGGCGGCGTTGAGCCAGTAGAGCCGCGGCGCGCTGTGGTGCGTGGCGTGGAAGCGCCACAGGAAGTCCGTGGTGTGCTGCAGCCGGTGCACCCAGTACTGGAAGAACTCGCCAACCACCAGCGCCAGGGCGAGCTGGGCGCCCAGATGCCAGCCCTGCGGCCAGAGCCGCACGTCCACCCAGCGCGATAGTTCCACGGCGGCCAGCGTGGCCGCGACCGTCAGCAGGGGCGTCAGGCCGAAGCTGGTGGCGCCGATCGTCAGCAGGTGCCCTGTGTCCGTCCTCAGGTCACCCTTGGAGTGCTTCCAACTGGCGTAGAACGGGAGCAGGCGCTCGGCGGAGATCACCACCAGGTAAGCGGGAACCTGCGTCGCCAGCAACGCGAGACCGGGGTCGGTCCCCCGTCCGATCAGCCAGATCGCGCCCCCAAGCGCCCCGCCAAGGACCAGCGGGAAGAAACCCAGCGCGAAGACGCCGCGCGCCCCGCTCTCGCGTCCCCGACCGGGCGAAGCCTCCCTCTCCACGGTTCCGCTAGCCGGCGCTCCCCCCGGGCACCGTGACCGAGTAGGTGTCGCGGCCCGAGCGCAGCACGGTGCCGGGAAGCTCGCCGGTGTGTTCGCCGTCGCGGATGATCCGTACCCCGTTGACGATCACGTGCTCGACCCCCTCGGCCTCGGCGTAGAGCCGGCCCGCGCCGGCCGGCAGGTCGAAACGGGTGTAGGTCGCGCCGGTGGCCACGCGCTCCGGGTCGAAGACCACGATGTCCGCGATCCAGCCCTCCTTCAGCACGCCGCGGTCGCGCAGACCGTAGAGCTCCGCGGGTACCTGGGTGAGCTGCTGGACGGCCTCCTCCAGGCTGAGCAGATCCCGCGAGCGCACGCCCTGGCCCAGCACCTGGGTGGTCTGCGCGAAGGTGTCGATCAGGTCGAGGTGCGCGCCGGCGTCCGAGGCGCCGATCACCGTGCGGTCGTCCCGCCAAAGCTCCGCCCGCAGCCTCCACGTTTCCTCGTCCTCGCCCACCGCCGGCGGCGTGAACGAGGTGTCCAGGCGGTCGGCCAGGGCGATGTCGAGCAGCGCGTCGAAGGGCGTCTTGCCCAGCTCCTCGGCGATCTCGCCCACCACCCGGCCCTCGTAGGGCTTGGTCTCGGGCGAGAAGGCCTCGTGGATCGTCATCCGCTCCCAGCGCGCCAATCCGCGCATGGGCGAGTCGGGGGAGTGCGCCAAATCGTTGAGCCGCTGGCGCTGCTCGGGATCGCGCAGGACCTGCATGCGGGTCTCCAGGTCGAGCTTGAACAGCTCGTCCCAGCCGTTGAGCGCGTCCAGCACGAAACCGCTGCGCAGGTTGAGCCGAATCGTCATCGACTGCGGCACGGTCAGCGCGACCACCTCGCCCCCGCGCTCGCGGGCGTGGTCCGAGGCCGAGAGCTGCGCATCCGCGGCCGCGCGGGTACTCGCGGCCAGGACATTCCAGTTGACCGGCCGGTTGGCGGCCAGCGAGATGTCCGTCATCAGCTGCTTCTGTTCCTCGCTGAACTCGCCCACTCCCGGCAGGAACTCGATCGTGGTGCCCTCGTGCCCGCTGCACACGCCCGCCAGTTCGACGATCTCGTCGCGGCTGGCGTGGCGCGAGGGGACCGGGTTGCCGTCGGCGTCGTTGTGCGTGACCGAAATAGTCGACGAGAAGCCCAGGGCGCCCTGTTCAAGCGACTCGGCCAGCAACCGCTTCATCTCGGCCAGGTCTTCGTCGCTCGCCTCCTGGCCGACGGCGCGCTCGCCCATCACCACGCGCCGGATGGCGGAATGGCCCGCCATGAAGCCCGCGTTGATCGCCAGCCTGCCGTCGAGCTTGCCCAGGTAGTCGGCGAACGACTTCCAGTCCCAGGGGACGCCCGCTTCGAGGCTCTCGAGGGGCATGCCCTCGACGCGCGCCAGCATGCGCATCAGGTAGGGGCCGGCCTCGGGCGAGAGCGGCGCGATCGAGAAACCGCAGTTGCCGGCCATCACGGTGGTCACGCCGTGGTACGAGGACGGGCTGAGCGTGCCGTCCCAGAACACCTGCGCGTCGTAGTGCGTGTGCACGTCCACGAAGCCGGGACAGACCACCTTGCCGCGGGCGTCGATGGTCTCGCGCGCCTCTTCGTCGATCTCTCCGATCGCGACCACGCGACCGTCTCGCACCCCGACATCGGCCGTTCGGCGCGGAGCCCCGCTGCCGTCGACGACCACCCCACCGCGAATCAGAACATCGAGCATGACCGCACTCCCGCGAAAGACCCCCGAATCCACGAACTATACGCTCTCGTGTGCGCCCCTGCCCGGAGAGGACGCGGAAAGCACGCCCTTCCGGGATCGTCCCCGCGCCGCAGGTCGGAGGGATCCGGGCGACGCGTCCGGGACAGGGAACGGGGGATGCCATACATTGCCGCGCTCATGGCCAGCGAGACCGCAGCCGGGCGGAACTTCGTCCACCGCATCGTCGAAGAGCACAACGCCTCGGGACGCTTCGGCGGGGAGGTGGTGACGCGCTTTCCGCCCGAGCCGAACGGCTACCTGCACGTCGGGCACGTCAAGGCGATCGCGCTGGACTTCGGTACGGCCGAGGCCTATGGCGGGCGCTGCCACCTGCGCTTCGACGACACCAACCCCAGCAAGGAAAACGACGAGTACGTGGATGCGATCCAGCGCGACGTGCGCTGGCTGGGCTTCGACTGGGGCAAGCACCTCTACTTCGCCTCCGACCACTTCGAGCAGCTCTACGAACTGGCGCGCCAACTGATCCGCGACGGCCACGCCTATGTCTGCGAGCTGAGCCCCGAGGAGATCGGCGAGTACCGCGGCCAGCCGACGCGCCCCGGCCGCCCCAGCCCCTGGCGCGAGCGCCCGCCCGAGGAGAGCCTGGATCTGTTCGCGCGCATGCGCGCCGGCGAGTTCCCGGACGGCTCGCGCACTCTGCGCGCCCGGATCGACGTGGACTCGCCCAACATGAACCTGCGCGATCCGGTGCTGTACCGCATCCAGCACGTGCGCCACCATCGAACGGGCGACGCCTGGCCGATCTATCCGATGTACGACTTCACCCACCCGCTTTCGGATTCGATCGAGGGGGTGACGCACTCGCTGTGCTCGCTGGAGTTCGAGAATCATCGGCCGCTCTACGACTGGGTGCTCGACCGGCTCGGCGTCCACCACCCGCAGCAGATCGAGTTCGGCCGCCTGAACCTCGAGTACACGCTGATGAGCAAGCGCAAGCTGGGCGAGCTGGTGGCCAGCGGGCAGGTGGACGGCTGGGACGACCCGCGCCTGCCGACGATCTCGGGCCTGCGCCGGCGCGGCTTCACGCCGGCGTCGGTGCGCGCCTTCGTCGAGCGCGTGGGCATGGGCCGCAAGGACGACGCCACGGTCGAGTGGGCGCTGCTGGAGCACTGCGCGCGCGAAGACCTCAACCGCACCTCGCAGCGCGCGCTGGCCGTGCTCGACCCGCTGCGGGTGGTGCTGACCAACTACCCCGAGGATCAGGTCGAGCACTTCGAGCTGGCCAACAACCCCGAGGACGCCTCGGCGGGGACGCGCTCGGTGCCGTTCGGGCGCGAGCTCTTCATCGAGCGCGACGACTTCCGCGAAGACCCCCCGCACAAGTTCTTCCGCCTGGCTCCCGGCCGCGAGGTGCGGCTGCGGGGCGCCTATCTCGTCACCTGTCAGGAGGTGGTGCGGGACGCGGACGGAAGCGTGGTCGAGCTGCGCTGCAGCTACGACCCCGAAACGCGCGGCGGGGACGCGCCCGACGGCCGCAAGGTCAAGGGCACCCTGCACTGGGTCTCCGCCGCCCACGCTCTCGACGCGGAGGTGCGGCTGTACGACAAGCTCTTCAGCCATCCGCGTCCTGAAGATGCGGAAGTCGACTGGCGCCAGGCGATCGACCCCGCGTCGCTGGAGGCGCGCCGCGGCTGCAAACTCGAGCCGAGCCTGGCCAAAGCCAAGCCCGGCGACCGCTTTCAGTTCGAGCGGCTCGGCTACTTCTGCGTCGACCCGGGCAGCGCGCCGGGCGCGCCGGTCTTCAACCGCACCGTGACCCTGCGCGACACCTGGGCCAAGCTCGCGGCCCGCGGCGAAAAGCGCTCCTGAAGCTCCGCTACTCGACCTTGCGCAAGAGCACCCGCTGGCCGGTCTCCATCCGGATCAGCAGGCCAGTCACTTTGCCGCGCTCGTCCTGCTGGAACTCGAAGCGCGTCCCCAGCGGATCGCTCCGGGGCCGGTAGCCGTCGTCGCCGTCGGGATCGAGCGGTCCCTCGCCCTGTCCCATCGAAGAGACCAGAAGCCGGTCCGCCTCGCGCCGCACGCGCATCACGACCGGCATAACGTCCATCTGGTAGCGGCCGACGAAAGCGTCGAGCCGATGGTCGACCGGCTCCTTCAACAGCTCCCCGACCGTCCACGGCCGGCGGCGGCCCGCGGTCGCGGCCCGGACCTCCGCCACGCGCTCGGGCTCGACCGGCGCGCCCTTCTGACCCCAGCTCCGCCGCAGCAAGGTCAGTAGTCCAGCGAGCGCCTCGTCGTCGAGCGCGGGATCGGCCGCGTGGCCGGGCATCGCCATGTCCCAACGCTCCCCGGCGACCTCGATCGGTCCTTCGATGCCCTGCAGGACGATCCGGATCAGCCAGCCGTCCGAATCGTTCACCCACGGCGAGCCGACCAGCGCCGGCGCGAGCGCCGGCAGCCCGCGCCCTTCGGGTCCGTGACACGCGCCGCAGACCGGATACAGAGCTTCCGCAGCCCGCATCCGCGCGAGCTGAGCCTCGCTCATCGCCACCGGTCCAGCGGGACGTTCGTCGCCGGGCCAGGTGACCGCCTGGCGGGCGGCTCTCAGGGACGCCCGCAGCGCGGGATCCGAGCTTTCCCCGCCGTCGAAGAGAGGATGGACACCGGCCAGCTTCACGGGCTCGTAGCCGCCCGCTCGGGCCACCCGTACGATGCCCTCGAGCATGGCGCGCTTGCGCCACAGCGACTCCTCGTTCCCGGGCTGTTCTGCGATGTAGTCCAAGAGTCCGGAAATCCCCGCGGCGGGATCTTCCGTCTCGCCCAGGCGCACGAAGGCCGCGCGCGCCAGCTCGCTCACCAGCGCCGCCCCGTCCGCGCTCTCGCGGCGCCAGTCGGGATCGCGGCCGAGGTCGTCGAGCCAGAGCGTCTCCCGGCCGGCGCTGCCGCTGATCAGCGCCTGCCTGAAATGCGCCTCCGAGCCCTCCGCCTCCCCGAAGCTCTCTCGGTGCAGCAGGGCCAGCATCGCCGCGCGCACGCTCGACTCGTCGCTGGCAGCCGCCAGAGTGAACATCGCGTGCAGCCGCACGCCCGCGTCGGGGTCCCGCGCGCAGGCCAGATAGGCTTCCCTCAGCGCGGCGCGGCCGGGACCGGCCAGACGTTCCTCGCCAGTGCGCAGGGCCGCGATCCGCACCTCCGGGTCGGGGTCGTCCAACGCGCGCAGCAGCGTCGCGTCGTCCACTCCGCCGAGATCCCGCAAGGTCCACAACGCGTGCACGCGCCCGAGGGGACTGTGGGCCGCGAGCTCCCTCAGCAGCGGCAGCGAGGCGGGATCCGACGTCTCGACCAGCAGCCGCTGGGCGGTGTCCCTCCACCAGCCGGCGGGATGCGACAGCGCTTCGACCCGCTGGCGCGTCGAGGCGCGATCGAGCCGGGGCGCGGCGCGCCGAATCGGCGCGTCCTCGCGGACCACGCGGTAGATCCGTCCCAGGCCGACCGGCTCGTCCAGCCCCCGCGCTTCGATCTGGGCGCGCAGGTAGTCGCTGATGAAGAAGCCGTGCTGCACGATCCCGCGGTACATGTCGATCACGTACAGGGCGCCGTCGGGCCCGACCGCGGCGTTGACCGGGCGGAAACGCTCGTCGGTCGAGGCCAGGAACTCGCGCTCTCCCCAATCCGGATCCGGGTAGAGCCGGTGCTCGACCCGCAGCCCGATGCCGGCGGGCCGCGGCCGGAACTGCGCCACGACGTTGCCGCCGGGCTCGGGCACGAACACGTCGCCGGCGTACTCCGGCCCGTACTGGTCGCCCCGCAGAACCGCCACCCCGCTGACGGCCGTGGCGCGCGCCAGCCGTCCGTCGTCGCGCAGCTCGCCGGGACGGTAGCCGCGGGTGACCCCCGGGTTGACGCGCACCGGGAACACCGGCTCGGACGGCGTCAGGTCGACCGTCAGGCCGATCGCCAGACCTCGCGCGGGACGCGTGAGCGGATGCCGCTGAAGGAATTCGGATGGATACAGATCGACGGCCAGGAACTGCGAGTTGTTGTTGGTGTACAGCCGCCCCCGGTCGTCCTGGGAGATGCCCCACTGCCCGCGAAAGGCGGTCGGTTGCACCTGCAGCTCGCCGTCCCGGAAGCGGTAGCGGAGACTCGACTTGGCGTTGTAGATCCAGCCGTCCAAGGCCCACATCAGGCCGTTGTCGATGTGCTCCAGGTTGCCCGCCGGATCGCCGTACTCGCCCACGCGGCGCTTGCGCTCGCACACTCCGTCGTCGTCCGCGTCCTGGCAGAACCAAAGATTCGGCGGCTCGCCCACCAGCAGACCGCCCTCGACCGCGGCGACCGCGCGCGGCAGGACCAGCCCGTCGAGCGCCACGCGGCTGCGGTCCATGCGGCCGTCCGCGTCCGTGTCCTCCAGCACCACCACGCGCCCGACCGGTTCGTCTTCGCCCTCGCCTTCGATGTTGGGCATGAATCCGCGCATCTCGACCGCGTACAGGCGCCCGTGCGCATCCCAGGCGACCGCCACCGGATCGACCACCAGCGGCTCGGCCGCGACCAGCTCGACCCGGAAGCCCGGCGCCGTGCGCAAGCTCCGCAGCGCTTGGTCCGGCGAGAGCACGGGCGCGGGGGGGATCCGCAGATCGCGCAGCGGCTCCGGCAGCCGCGTGGGCCCGCCGGGCGCGACCGGGCTCGGCGTCGTGTCCCGCTCGCCCTGTTGGGCCCCAACGTCCCAGGGCATGGCAGCGCAGCACAGGGCGAGCAGCGCGGCGAGCAGCCGAGGGAGCACGTCGATCATGCGGCCGAGCCTATCGAAAACGCCGTCTCAGCGGCCTTTGAAGCGCGGCTCGCGCTTTTCCAGGAAGGCGCGCAGTCCCTCGGCCTTGTCCTCGGTGCCCAGCAGCGCGCCCTGCGCGAACTTCTCCAGCGCCAGCCCCGCGCCGAGGCTGCCCTCCATGCCGTAGTTGACCATCGCCTTCATGAACACCGGCACGAACGGCGCGTAGCCGGCGATGTGGTCGGCCATCTCGCGGACTTCGGGCAGCAGCCGCTCGGGCTCGACCAGCCGGCTGACCAGCCCCAGCGCCAGGGCGCGCTCGGCGTCGAGCCTCTGGCCCATGACCAGCATCTCCATCGCCCAGGTGCGGCCGACGATGCGCGGCAGGCGCTGCGTCGCGCCCCCGCCGGGAATGATCCCGAGCCGCCCCTCCGGCGTGGCGAACGAGGCATTTCTAGTCGCGACCCGCAGGTCGCAGCCCAGCGCCACCTCCAGCCCCCCGCCGAAGCAGATCCCGTTGACCGCCGCGATGGTCGGCTTGGGACAGCGCTGCAGCTTCTCGGCGATGCCCTGAACCAGCGGCTCCATCGCCTGCTTCAGGTCCCGGTGCTCGACCTCGCTCAGGTCCGACCCCGAGGCGAACGCCTTGGGACCCGCACCGGTCACCGCGATCGCGCGCACGCGCTCGTCCGCGCCCGCCTCGTCCACCGCCCGGTGCAGCTCGCTCAAGGTGTCCAGCGAGATCGCGTTGAGCACGTCGGGCCGATTGATCGTGATCAGCGCCAGCGGCCCTTCGACTTCGTAGAGCAGTTCTCGATACGCCACGGATTACCCGCTATCCGAGGGCGGTCACACCGCCCGGAGCCGCCGGCACTCTAGCAGAGCCGTCGAAAAGCGCGTCAGACCCCAACCGGGCCGTGAGCCGCCGTACGAGAAGCGGTCCGAGCGGGAGTACGACGGCCAGGAGCGCACCGATTCCGCAGGAATGGATGGGGCCGACCGGAACCTCTCCTTCCGGGAAGGAAACTCCCCAGAGCTAGTCGCCGGCCCGGTCGAGGGCGCGGCGCAGGGCGGAGAATCGCGCTTCGATGAGCTCGCGGAAGGCGGGGTGGGTGACGATGTAGGGCTCGTCGGCGCGCAGGGCGGGGATCAAGTTGCGGATGGCGTGGTCGGGCTCGACCATCGGTTCGCCGGACATGTCGCGGCCGACGAAGGCCACGTCCTCGTCGGTGAAGGCGGGCGCTTCCAGCCCGGCGGGCTTGGCGGCGGCGCTGCTCTGCAGGTGGGTGGTGTACATGCCGCCGGGGATCAGGGCGCTGACGCCGATGCCCTCTTCGGCCAGCTCCAGGCGCAGCGTCTCGGCGTAGGACAGCAGCGCGCTCTTGCTGGCGTTGTAGACGCCCACGCGGGGCGAGACGTGCAGCGCACCGGTCGATGAGGTGAAAAGCACGTGTGCCTCTTCGCCCGCGCGGAGCTGCGGCAGGAAGGCGTTCACGCAGGCGACCGCGCCGAACACGTTGACGCCGAAGACCCAGCGCCACTCGTCCAGGGAGAGCCGCTCGACCGGCCCGAACTGCTGGACGCCCACGTTGGGGCAGAGCAGGGCACAGGTTCCCAGCTCGTCCGCGACGCTTTCCGCCAGCGCCGCGATCGAGGCCGGCTCGCCGACGTCGACCGCGAAGGCGCGCGCGTTCCTCCCGTTCTGCCGCAACCCGGCGGCGACCTCCCGCGCGCCTTGCAAGTCGATGTCGGCCAGCGCCACGGCCATGCCCTCCGCGGCCAGCCGGCGGGCCAGGGCGGCGCCGAGCCCCGAGGCGGCTCCGGTGACGACGGCGACGCGGCCGGTGAAGCGCTGCATCGGACGCGAACCTCCCGGGGGCTAGCTAGCGCAGCATCGACGAGGGATAGTCGAGGATGCGGCGGGCGATGATGAGCTGGTTGATCTGCTGGGTGCCTTCGTAGATGTCGTTGATCTTGGCGTCGCGCATCCACTTCTCGACCAGGGAGCGGGTCGAATAACCCTCCGGGCCGAGAAGCGCGACCGCCTTCTGGGTGATCCGGGTGACGGCGCGGCCGGCCTTGGCCTTGGCCATCGAAGCCTCGAGGCTGTTGGGCCGGCGCTGGTTCATCATCCAGGCGGCGCGCCAGCACAGCAGCCGCGCCGACTGCAGCTCGGCCTCCATCTCCATCACGTCGCGCTCGATCGCCGTGAGCTCGCGCGGCGGCGCGTCGTAGCGGATCTCGACGCCCTCCTCTTCCAGGCGCCGCTTGACGTGCTCCAGCGCCGCGCGCCCCACGCCGATCGCCATGGCCGCGACGATCGGGCGGCTGGCGTCGAAGGTCGCCATCGCGCTCCTGAAGCCCTTGTCCCCGCTCCCCCGCGCGCGCTGCTTGATCTCGGCGCTGCCCAGCAGGTGGTCGTCCGGCACGCGGCAGTCCTCGAACGTCAGCGTGGCGGTGTCGGACGCGCGGATGCCCAGCTTCTCCTCCAGCCCGACCAGCTTCATCCCGGGCGTGCCCGCCGGCACCACGAAGCTCTTGATGCCGGCGCGGCCGGCGTCGCGGTCGAGCGTCGCCCAGACCACCACGAAGCCCCCCGGGTGCAGCGACGCCTGGCGGCCGGCCGTGCAGAAGATCTTGGTTCCGTTGATCACCCACTCTCCGGTCCGGTCGTCGCGCCGCGCCGTGCACTGAATGGCCGCCGAGTCGGAACCCGCCGAGGCCTCGGTGATCGCCATGGCCCCCCAGATCGGCGGGCCGTCGCCCCCGAACGCGCTCAGGAAGCGGGTCTGCTGCTCCCGCGTGCCGGCCGCCAGGACCGCCGCGCCGCCCAGGGCGCCGACCGGCATGGTCAGATACAGGCCGGCGTCGCCCCAGCACAGTTCCTCGGCCTGGACGCAGCCGCGGACCATGCCGTCGCCGCCGCCGCCGGACGGTGCCTGCTTGCGCCCCTCCCGCCAGTAGTAGTCGATCCACTCCTGCGGCGGCTCGTGCTCGTCCTCGTCGTACCGGCGCGACAGCGGGCGCATCTTTTCGCTCGCCATGCGGTGGTAGTAGTCCCGCGCCGCGCGTGTCTCCTGGCTGAGTTCGAAGTCGATCGCCATCCGTCTCCCTCCGGGTCCTCAGACCAGGGTCAGGGCTTCGAAGCCGGCGAAGCCGCCCGCGTTGCGCAGCAGCAGCTCCGGCAGGTACTCGCGCACGTAGCCGTGGCCGCCGAAGATCTGAACCGCCCCGTCGGCGGCCTCGAGCACCACGCGCTGGGCCTGCTGGGAGGCGAGCGCGGCTTCGCGGCGCGCGTCCTCTCCGCGGTCGAGCCGCCAGGCGGCTTCCCAGGTCAAAAGGCGCAGGCCGTCGATCTCGGTGGCCAGGTCGGCCAGCAGGAAGGCGATCGACTGGCGGGTGGCGATCGGCGCGCCGAAGGTCTCGCGCTGCTTGGCGTAGTCGCGCGCCAGCTCGAAGGCGGCCCGCGCGACCCCGGTGGCCAGCGCCGCCAGTCCCACCCGGCCGCGGGCCAGGATCGCGGCCACGTCCGACCCCGCGCCCTCGCCGAGCCGGGCCGAGCGCGGCAGGCGGACCGATTCCAACTGCAGTTCGACCAGCGGCAGCGCGCGCAGACCCATGTATTGCGCCGGCTCCGCCCGCAGCCCCTCGGCCTCCGCGTCGACCAGGAAGATCTGCGGACCGTCTTCGTCCTGCGCGACCACGCCGACGCAGGGCACGCCCTCCAGCCACGGCACCAGACACTTGACGCCGTCCAGCACGTAGCCTTTGCCCTCCGGGCGGGCGCGCGTCCGCGGCCGGAGAGCGTCCGAGTCGAAGCGCGGTTCGGCGACGGCCAGCGCTCCCGGACGGAAGTCCGGACCGGCCAGCCCGGGCAGGTAGCGCTGCTTCTGGGCGTCGCTGCCGTAATCCGCCAACGGCAGCGACAGCAGCAGGGGAGAGAGGATCGCGAGGGCGAGCGCCAGGTCGCCGCAGGCCAGCTCCTCGGCCATCAGCGCCTGGGTGACCGCGCTGCGGGCGCCGCCGCCCCCGCAGTCCTCGGGCAGGGCGTGGCTGGTCAGTCCCATTTCGTGCGCCTGCTGCAGAAGCTCGCCGGGGATGGCGCGATCCTCTTCACAGACGCGCGCCCGGGAACGGATCTCGCTCTGCGCGAACTGCGCCAGCGTTTCCAGGATGAGCTGCTGCTCTTCGTCGGGCTGCAGGTCGATCAGAGAGCGCGTTCCCCACCCCGTGCGGGACGCGAGTCTACCATGCGGCCCCCGCGGCTCCGGCCGATGAAGACCGCAGATCCGGCCCCTCCGAACCCCGGTTCAGGGCTGCCGCTGCGGGCCCTCCACGCGCGCGGGGGGCGCGGCGCGGCGCGGCCCGTCGTGCATCCATTCCGCCACGACCATGCGGGCCTGGGCGCGCACCGTCCGTTTGCCCTCGGCGCGGATCTCGCAGAAGGCGCGCGCCTCGCGCTCCCCTCCGCCGCGCTCGCACCAGCCTTCCAGGCTCAGCTCCCGGTACAGGGGCGTGGGGCGCCGGTAGAGGACTTCGATCGAAGCGGTCAGGCCGCGCAGGCCGGCGGCGCGCGCGGCCAGGGCGACGAGCTGGTCGCAGATCATGGCCGTCACGCCTCCGTGGGCGAAGCCCGCCGGGCCCACGAACTTCTTGCTCAGCACGGCGGTGCCGTACACCCGCCCTTCGCGCAGCTCGACCCGCACCTCCGGCCGGATCGGGTTCAGGTCCCCGATGATGGGGCTCAGCGGCATCGCGTGGTGCGGGCGGTCGTAGTCGCGCTGCTTGGGCAGCAGGCCCGAGTAGGGCCCGTCGTGCTGTTCGCGGGCCAGCTCGGCCGTCAGCGACTCGACGCGCCGGGTGGCCGCCTCCACCTCGCCGGGCGCCAGGTCGGTGCAGACCGCGACGTCGGTCAGGCGGCGCAGGGCGGTGGCCAGGTTCTTCATGGCTTCGCGCCGCGCCTCGCGCAGGCTCTCCCGATCTGGGCTCATGCGACCTCCGGGCCGGCCCGGAACAGGGCCGGCGGCCGCCTATAATAGCCACGCCCCAGGGGGGCCTCCGCGGGGACTCCAGTGCAGACCCGGCCGCGGACGGGATGGTGGAGCGGAAGGCGAGCATGGTGCGGCGAGAGGGACGCTTTCGCATCGGGCAGGTGGTCAAGCACCGCGTGTATCCGTTCCGCGGCGTGATCTTCGACGTGGACCCGGAGTTCGCCAACACCGAGGAGTGGTGGGAGTCGATCCCCGAGGACGTGCGGCCCCGCAAGGACCAGCCCTACTACCACCTGCTGGCCGAGAACGCGACCAGCTACTACGTGGCCTACGTCTCGGAGCAGAACCTGCTGCCCGACGATTCGGACGAGCCCGTCGGCCACCCGCAGGTCGGCGACCTCTTCGGCGAGCTGAACGGCGGTTTCTACGAGCCCAAGCTGCACCACCGGCGGGCGCACTGACCCGCCGAGACGCGGGGCCGGGGGGCAGGTTACGATGCGCCGCGGGGCGCGCCGGCGCGCCCCGGAGAGGTGCATGGCCCGAAACCCCCTGCACGACGTCTGCATCGCGGGCGTCTACAACACCCAGCAGGCGCGCGTCCTGGAGGGCGTGAACGAGGTCGAACTGCTGGTCGACGCGATGCGCGGCACGCTGGCGGACGCGGGCGTCGCCCCGCACGAGGTCGACGGCGTCAACGTCCGCTCCGCGGTGTGGAGAATCAACGCGCGCGAAGTCTCGCATTGGCTCGGCTGCTCGCCCAAGTGGAACGGCGGCGAGTTCGGCATCGCCGGCGTGCTGGAAGCCGCCGGCGCGATCGCCACCAGCCAGGCGTCGGTGGTGCTGATGGCCGACGCCCAGTGCGGGCAGTACACGGAACGCGCGCTGACCGCGCCCTGGACCCGGCCGACCAACGAGTTCGTCGAGTGCTGGGGGCTGTACACCGCGGCGGAGTTCGCGCTGATCGCGCAGCGCCACATGGCCGTCTACGGCACCCGGCCCGAGGCGCTGGCGGAGGTGAGCGCCGCCATCCGCAGCAACGGCGCGATCAATCCCGACGCCGTGTACTACGGCCGTCCCTGCACGCCCGAGGACGTGCTCGCCTCGCGCATGGTGGCCGACCCGTTCCACCTGCTGGACTGCTGCATGACCTCCGAGGGCGGGGCGGGACTGCTGCTGACCACCGTCGAGCGCGCCCTGGACCTCGACTGCGAGCCGATCTACATCCTGGGCGGGGGGCTGGACCGCTTCGGCATGTCCTACGTGATGGCGCCGGTCTACGACAAGTACGGCCTGGCGGGCCGGCGGGCGGCGCAGGATGCCTTCGAGCAGGGCGGGATCGGACCCCAGGACGTCGACGTGTGCGAGTTCTACGACCCCTTCTCCTTCGAGCTGATCCGCCAGTTCGAAGCCTTCGGGTTCTGCGACGAGGGCGAGGGCGGGGACTTCGTGATGGACGGCCGGGTGCGGATCGACGGCGACTTCCCGCTGTGCACCAACGGCGGCCTGATGGCCTACAGCCACGCCGGCACCGCCCAGCTGCTCCAGAAGACCATCAGCGCCGTACTGCAGCTGCGCGGCAAGTACATCCCCGAACTCACGGTGCCGAACGCCAAGATCGCCATGGCGACCAACGGCGGCGCGGGCGCGCTCTTCACCGACCTGATGATCGTGGGAAAGGAGCAGCCATGAAGCCCCAGCGGGACACTCCCCTTCCCCGCCCGAACGTGCTGACCCGCCCGCACTGGGACGGCTGCCGCGAGGGCAAGCTCATGGTTCAGCGCTGCAACGACTGCGGGACGCACGTCTTCATTCCCACGCCGGTCTGCAGCTCCTGCATGTCCAGCGACATGCAGTGGGTGGAAACCAGCGGCAAGGGCCGCGTGTACAGCTTCACCACCGTCTGGCGCCCCCAGCGGCCGGAGTTCGAGGTTCCCTACAGCGTGGCGATCGTCGAGATGGAAGAGGGCTGGCACATGCTCAGCAACCTGATCGACCTGGAGCCGGAGGAAGTTAAAGTCGGGCTGGCCGTCGAGGTGGTGTTCCACGCCGCCTCCGACGAGATCACCCTGCCCTACTTCCGCCCCGCCGGCGCTTGAGAGCGGGTCAGGCCCTATCTAAGATTCCGCCCCCGCCGGCGGACAGGAGGTGACATGCCCCACTCGGTGCGAGCGTTCTCGATCAGCGCCGACGCGATCGCGGCGGAGCGCGAGCGCGTCGACGACGACCTGAGCCGGATGGACGTCTCGCGGGTGATCGCGCCCGACGAGGTCGAGCTGCCCGACCCGGGTCCGGACGACGTGCGCCTGCGCGTGCTGGCCGTCTCGGCCGAGCACAACGTCGACCACGCCGCCCTGGCGGACACGGTGAACATCGCCCAGATCCGCGGCGGCAAGATCTATCCGGGCAACTCCGCGGTCGGCGAAGTGGTCGAGGTGGGCGATCGGGTCACGCGCTTCGCCCCCGGAGACATCGTCATCACCCACTGCAACGGCGAGCCCGACGAATACGGCTATCCGCTGCGCATCTGGGCCTACGACCAGCCGGAGTCGATCGGCTGGTACGCCGAGCAGGCGGTGCTGGGCGAGTGGCAGCTCATTCCCGCGCCGCTCGACTGCGGGCTGAACCTGTGGGAGATCGCCGCCCTGCCGCTGCGGGCGCCCACCGCCTATCACCTGTGGCGCCGAGCTCACGGGATCTTCCGGCTGAAGGTTCCGCGCGAGCAGCTCGCCACGCTCAACGTGCTGGGATTTGGCGGCGGCGTCTCCGAGCTGTTCCTGATGCTGGCGCTGGCCGAAGGGCACCGCGCCTTCTTCTGCTCCGGGAGCCCGGAGCGTCGCGCGGCCCTGGAGAAACACGGCGCGACCCCGATCGACCAGCGGGAGTTCAACCGCTTCGCCTCGCGCGACGACCTGCGCGCCTTCGGCAAGCAGGTCAAGAAGCTGACCGGCGGCGTGGGCATGCACCTGGTGTGCGACATGCTGCGCGGGCCGGTGTTCGCCGCCGGCATCCAGGCGGCGGCGCGCGAGGGCGTCAACGTGAGCGCCGGCTGGCAGCTCGAAAAGAACCTGTCCTACGACTCGGCCGGAGCCTCGGTCAAGCAGCTCACGCTCGACCATCTCCACCTCGAGACGATCACCGGCTGCCGCTCCGCCACGGCGCTGTACGGAAGCATCTTCCGGCCCACGATCCACAAGGAGATCTACGCCTTCGAAGACCTCCCGCGCGCGATGCACGAGATGTACCTGAACACCCAGACGGGCATCCCGATCATCCGCGTGGCCGCGGACATGCCCGAGGCGGTCTCCCCGCTGCTGGGCTGAGAACCCATGCCGGGCAAGCACTTCGAAGAGTTCGAGGTCGGACAGGTCTTCCGGCACCAGCCCGGCCGGACCGTCACCGAAACGGACAATCTGCTCTTCACCACCCTGTCCATGAACCCGCAGCCGCTGCATCTCGACGCCGAGTTCGCCAGTCAGCAGCACTTCGGACGCATCCTGGTCAACAGCCTGTTCACCCTGTCGACTCTGGTGGGCCTGTCCGTGGGCGATCTGACACTCGGGACGACCGTGGGCAATCTGGGCTTCGAGAAAGTCGAGTTCCCAAACCCGGTCTTCATCGGCGACACGCTCTACGCCGAGTCGGAAGTGGTCTCCAAGCGCGAGTCCAAGTCGCGACCGAAGTGGGGCATCGTGACCTTCGAGCACCGCGCCACCAATCAGCGCGGGGAGATCGTGGCGCGCTGCCTGCGCGGCGCGATGATGCTGCGCCGGGAAGCCTGAATGGCGCGCGCGCGGCGCAGCGTGCACTTCGTCCCCGGAGGCCAGAGCCGGATGTTCGAGCGGGCGCTGAGTTCGCCCGCCGACAGCCTGGTTCTCGATCTGGAGGACTCGGTGACCCCCGAGCGCAAGGCGGCCGCCCGCGGAGAAGTCCGCGACTGGCTGGCCGGGGCCGATTTCGGCGGACGCGAGCGGGTGGTGCGGATCAACCCGTCCGACGGCGAACTCTGGGAAGAGGACCTGGAAGTCACGATGTCCGCGCCGCCCGACGCCTACATGCTGCCCAAGGTCGGCGGCGTCGCGGACCTCGTCCGGGTCGACGAGCGCCTGAGCGCGCTGGAGGCGCGGGCGGGCGTGGAGCCGGGCCGCATCGGCGTGATCCCGATCGCCACCGAAACCGCCGAGGGACTGCTCCGGGTGAGCGAAACCGCCCGCGGACCCCGGGTCGTCGCGCTCACCTGGGGGGCCGAGGACCTGTCGGCCGACCTCGGCGCGAGCGCCAGCCGCGACGCGGACGGCCGTTATCTGGAAGTTTTCCGCTACGCGCGCGTGATGACCCTGCTGGCTTCCAAGGCCGCCGGCGTGCAGGCGATCGACGGCGTCTACACCGACTTTCGCGACACGGACGGGCTTCGCGCCGAGGCCGGCGAGGCCGCGCGGATGGGCTTCGACGGCAAGCTGACCATCCATCCGGCCCAGCTCGAAAGCGTCAACGCCGCCTTCTCCCCCAGCGACGAGGAGGTGCGCGAAAGCCGCGAACTATTGGCCGCCTTCGAGAAGAACCGCCGAGCCGGCCGCATGGCCTTCAGCCACAAGGGCCGGATGGTCGACGTCCCGCACCTGAACCGGGCGCTCGCGATCCTGGAGCGGGCGCAGCGCTCGGGCTAGGCGTCGCCCCAGCCCAGGATCGTGCTGGGCGCGGGGCAGTAGACGTGAGCCAGGCGGGTGTCGACGATCCGCTGCGGACACTCCGGGTCGAACCAGCCGTCGACCAGCCCCCAGTGGTAGGGGCTGAGCATGTAGTCCTGTTCGAGTCCGTCCAGCCGCTGAAACTCCTGCTCCCAGACGTGCGTCCAGGACGTGGAGCAGAGCGAGGGGTCGGTGCGGCTGAACGCCCAGTTGCGGATCGCGTCGATGTACTGGGGCATGCCCCTGGTGTCGCGCTCGAACCTCTCGACCGCCTCGGGCGGGGTTCCCGGCAGCACGCGCAGGAACAGCGTTCGCTTGACGAAGTCGCGCAGTCCGGGCTCGGGGACTTCCCGGTGCTGTGTTTCGAACGCGACCGTGTCGAGCCGCAGCGCGCCGTCCGCCGTCAGCGCGCCCAGGCTCGGCGCCCGCAGCAGCGCGCCGGGGTCGCGGCCCTCCAAGAGCACGTCCCAGGTGTACTGGCCGCCGCCGACCGCCCCCGGAAAGTGCCGGCCGAGGTGACTCCCGCGCACTTCCGCGACCTCGTCCGCCGCCCGCGCCACGGCGCCCTCGATCTCGGCGTGCCGGGCGTCGTCGAGCCCGTCCCGCACGTGAAGCATGCTCACGACCCGCATTCGTCGACCTCTTCAGACCCTGGAACCAGGTGTGGAATCCTTCCCCTGGGGGAGAATGAGAGTACCTGTGGGTACTTTCTCATTCCACCAGCGCTGAATCGTCGAATGATTCGCCCAGCCCACCGCGGCGGACGGGGAAGTTTCGAGGCGCCCGAGACCGATTGAAGGACACTCGGTTCGAGTCCGACCACCCCGGGTCGACCCCCGTTTCCGGAAGTCGGACAGCTCGCCTCCCTGCCCCTCCGGGAGGCGTTCTGCGCGGCCTGGGCGGGGGGATCTTGCGGCGTGCCCCTCCTTGACCGAGCCCTTTCCGCCGGGAACAATCCCTTTTCCGACCAGACGCGGACGCTGGACAGGGGCGGGAGGTCGCCATGGCGGAGCCGGGCGGTTCAGGCGTTGGAATGGCGGGTGGCGGGGGGATGATCGAGCCGTCTCTGGGCAACGCCCTCCCCTACTTCATGCCCCTGGTGATTTTTCCGCTGCTGACCGCCGCCGCCCTCTACGGCGGTTGGTGGATCGTGGGACCGGTCGTCTTCCTGGGCCTCGCCAACCCACTCGACTCCATGCTCGGCTCGGAAGAGCGGAGCATGAACCCGAAGAAGACACTCGAAAGCCAGTTGCTCGGGTACAAGCTGGCCGTCTGGAGCTGGGCGGCACTGTGGCCGGTGGCGCTCGTGTTCAGCCTCTGGCAGATCCTGGTCGCGGGGCACCTGGCCGCCTGGGAAGTCGCGGTGATGGCGCTTGTCCTGGCCGGCGTGGCCCAGGCGATCTTCGTCGTCGGCCACGAGCTGGTTCACCGGCGCTCCGTCTGGGAGCGCCGGCTCGGCGAACTCCTGCTGTCGTCCGTCTCCTATGCGACTTACTCCACGGAGCACGTCTACATCCATCACGCGCTGGTCGGCACGCCCGCGGACCTCGGTTCCGCTCCCAAGGGTCAGAGCTTCTGGCACTACTTCCCCCGGGAAGTGAAGAGCAACTTGGTCGGTTCCTGGCGTTTCGAACGCGACCGGCTGGCCCGCCGTCATCTGCCGGTCTGGCACTACACGAATCCGTTCTGGCGTTACGGGCTCGAGACCGCCCTGTGGTACGCGCTGGTCTACTGGATGGGCGGAGCTGTCGCGGCGGCGGTCTACGCCATCCTGAGTCTCGGCGTGATCTTCTCGATGAAGCTCATCAATTACGTCCAGCACTACGGATTGCGGCGCGTCCGGCTGCCCAATGGCCGTTACGAGCGCATCCAGCCGCGGCACTCCTGGAATGCCGACTATAAGTTCACCAACTGGTTCAATTACAACGTTCAGCGGCATCCCGACCACCACGGCACGGCCCGCCGGCGCTATCCGCTCCTGCAGCATCAGGACGGGGACGCGTCACCGCAACTGCCGGGGAACTACACCCAGATGGCTGGCCTGGCCGTCTTCCCCAAGCGCTGGTTCGAGACGATGGACCCGCTGGTCGATCGCTGGCGCGCGCACTTCTACCCCGAGATCGACGACTGGAGCGCTTACGACAGTCCGGCCTACGCCGCGCGCCCGGAGGCGTTCGAGACCATCGCCATGATCCTGGGTTGCGCGCCACGCTTCGCCGAGTGGATCAACCGCAACCCGGAACTGCTCGACAGCCTCAAGCAGCAGGAGTTCACCGACCTCGACCTGCCGGATGGTTTCGGACCGGATTCGGATTTCGAGGCGATCGCCCGCCGCGGACTCGCGCTGCTTTACTGGACGCGCGAATTCGGCGTCTCGCAGATGAAACAGCAGATCGCCGAGTTCCCCGTCCAGGACGCTGGCGAAGCGGTAGAGGCCGCGCTGAACTGGTCGAACGAAAAAGTCTTCCAGATCGGCATGCATACCCTGCGTGGAAACCTGTCGCCGATGGAGGCGGGGACACCGCTGTCCAATGTCGCCGAAGCCTCGATCGCCAGCGTTCTGTCGTCCGTCGAAGAGGAGTTTGCCGAGCGGCGAGCCGCGCCTGCCGGCAGCGGGGTCGTGGCGGTGGTGCTGGGCGATCTGGCCAGCGGAGAGATGGCGCCGGGGGATGGACTCGAGGTCGTTCTGGTGTACGAGGGCGGCCCCGTGGACCACTTCGAAGCGCTGTGCCGAAGCTTCAGGGATGCGCTGCGCGCGCTTTCGCGAGGCAGTCTGCTTTTCTCCCCGCTCTCGGGCGGCCGGGAAGAGCCGGCCGGCCGTTCCCTTGCCGAGTTCAGCGAGCATCACCGCAGCGCCGGTTCGGCGGCCGAACTCAGGTCACTGACCCGGGCGCGTTGCGTCTTCGCGGCCGGCGACCCCGACATCGGCAATCGGTTCAATCAGGCCCGGCGCGAAATCCTTGCGCACGCTGCCGCGCGGGAGGACTTGATCGCCGAGCTGCGGGCCGGGAACCCAGACACGTCCGAGCCGCAACTGAGTTCGTTCGAAGTCATGCGCGGCGGACTCGAAGACATCGAACGGACTGCCCGACTCCTGCAATTGAGCGTCGCCGGCGACGCCCCGGACAGCCCGGCCCCGGACGCTGTGGACGTCTTTCAGACCGCACGGAAGCGCGGGTTGGTCTCGGAGAGCGCCGCGGAGCGGCTGGCGGAGGCGGCGAGAATGTGGAGGAACCTGCGGGGCGCGCTGCGCCTGGTGGGCGGGAGTGGCTTCGACCCGGGCACGGCGAGCGCGAAGACCGAGACACTCATCGCGAGATCCTGTGGTCAGGAAGACCCCGAAGCGCTGACCAGGGCGATCCGCGAAAAGGCGTCGTCGGCCGCCGCCGAGATCGACGCCCTAAGCGCATGACACGAACGGGGACCTCTCGAAGTGTATTGATCGCAGCCGTTCCCGTCCCCATTTTCGATGTCTGACAGACCCCGACACGACCCCGGTCCGCTGCAAAGTCCGAAAGGGGCCGGCCCGGACAACGAGGGGAACGGAAGGAAACCCGCGCCCCAAGTCTCCCGGCGCGGGATCCTGAGGAATGTCACCGCCACCGACCAGGGCATGGTCGAAAGGCCGGAACTCACACCCCATCTGGAGTACCGCCAGCTCGGCGACCAGCAAGTGCTTCTGGTTTCCGAATCCTTCAACACATTGCTGCGCGGACAGATCCACTGCGACATTCTTCCGCTGCTCGACGGACGCCGATCGCACCAGGACCTGGCCTCGGCTCTCTCCGACCGGTATTCCCCTCACGAAGTACAGAGGGCGCTGGTTTCCCTGGTCTCCCGGGGGTATGTGGTCTCGGGCGATCACGCCATGCCTCGGGGGAAGGCGGCGTTCTGGTCCTCGCAAGGCGTGTCTCCCCGATGGGCCGAGCAGCGGCTGGGCGCTTCCAAGCTGAGCCTCACCGGCGATGACGGTCTGCTCGCCCGACGCCTGGAGGCCATCGGCGTGGCGGTCGGCGCGGATTCGCCCGCTCTGTCGGTCAACGTCTGCGAGGACTATCTGGACGAGCGGTACGAGGCTGTCAATCGCCGTCACATCGGTTCGGGCACACCGTGGATGCTGGTCAGGCCCCAGGGCATCCATCCCCTGTTCGGCCCCGTTTTCCGCCCGGCGGAGCAGGGTCCGTGCTGGGCCTGTCTCGCCTACCGCCTGCGCGGCCACCAGGAAGTCCACAATTTCCTGCGCAACCTGGGCGGCGAGCCCGCCGCCTTCCGCCCCGGCGCGACCGACCCCGCCGTCCTGGAAACCGTCTGCGGACTGGTCGCGATCGAAATTGCCAAGTGGCTGGTGCTCGGCGAGTCGGCGCCCCTCCACGGACGAGCGATCTCACTGGATATGGTGGGCTTGAAGAGCGATCAGCATCCGACCATGCGTCGCCCACAGTGCCCGGCCTGCGGCGACGAGACCTTGTACAGGGCCGATCGGCCGCCCGTTCCCGTGCGGCTGCGATCGAGCCCGAAGCACGTCAGCAACAGTGGCGGTCAGCGCTCGGTCCCGCCTGAGGAGACTCTGTCGAAGTACCGCCATCTGGTCAGTCCCGTCAGCGGCGTGGTGACATGGCTGACCCGCACCACGAACGAGGCCGACTCTTGGCTGCACGTCTACTGGGCGGGCAATAATTACGCGCTGAGGAGCAGAAAACTGAGCTCGCTGCGGCGCAGCCTACGGAGCAAGAGCGCGGGAAAAGGGAGCACGCCGCAGCAGTCGGAAGCCAGCGCCCTGTGCGAGGCGATCGAGCGTTACTCGGGTGCGTTCCACGGCGACGAGATCCGCATCCGGAAGAGCTTTTCGGAATTCGCCAAGTCCGGGGAGTCGGATGCGATCCACCCGAACGACGTCCAGCTCTTCAGCAATCGGCAGCTGGACGACGCGGATCGGATCAACGCCCGCGGTCACCCGTACAACTTCGTTCCGCCGCGTCTGGATCCGGACGCGGAGATAGACTGGTCGCCCGTGTGGTCGCTGACCCTGAACCGCCACCGCTATCTGCCGACCTCCATCCTCTACGGAATGACGGCCGAACCCGAGGACGGCCCGAATCTGAGGGCGGATTCGAACGGCTGCGCCGCGGGCAATACGCTCGAAGAGGCAATCCTGCAGGGCTTCTTCGAGCTGGCCGAGCGGGACGCGTTCGCGATCTGGTGGTACAACCGGCTGCGCCTGCCGGGTGTGGACCTGAGCAGCTTCGGCGACGAGTACCTGGCTTCCGCGCCCGACTACTACCGAGGTCACCAGCGCGAGATGTGGGTGCTGGACGCGACGGCGGATTGGGGCATCCCCGTCTTCGTCGCCGTCTCGCGGCGCACCGACCAGGATGCCGAGGACATTCTCTACGGGGCTGGGGCGCATGCGGACCCGCACATCGCGGCCCTGCGAGCGGTGTGCGAACTGAATCAGTGCCTGAACATGATCCACGGGCCGGGGGGAGCCGGATCCGGTTACGCTGTCGATGACCCGCTGTGCCTGTGGTGGTGGCAGAACGCGAAGCTTTCGGACCATCCCTACTTGGCACCGGACCCGGGAGCGGCCCGGAGCGGCCCGTCCGAATCTCCCGTTCCCGAGACCGGGGACTCGAGGGAAGACGTGGAGCGATGCCGGGCGCTGGTGGAGTCCAAGGGCATGGAATTTCTCGTGCTCGACCAGACCCGGCCCGACATCGGCATGCCGGTGGCCCGGGTCATCGTCCCGGGGATGCGCCACTTCTGGGAACGCTTCGCGCCCGGGCGTCTGTTCGACGTACCGGTCCGAATGGGATGGCGCGACAATCCACTCGAGGAGACCGATCTCAACCCGGTCCCCGTGATCGCCTGAGCGCTCGCCATGAACATCGAGGAACACTGGGCCCATACGGAAGAGCGCCTGCTGCACGAGGCGGGTTCCCTGTCGGCGTTGCTGGAGCAACTCAGGGGGCGCGTCTCTCCCGTCCTGGTCGGCGAGCGATCCTGGAACAGGCTGGTGGAGCGGGCCGAGAAACTGC
Source organism: Pseudomonadota bacterium (assembly GCA_021295775.1). Taxonomy (GTDB): domain Bacteria; phylum Myxococcota_A; class UBA9160; order SZUA-336; family SZUA-336; genus JAGWBS01. The sequence continues at coordinate 68,122 of JAGWBS010000001.1, forward strand.
CCGTGACGATGGCCGCGTTCCCGTTCGGGTTCGAGTTGCCGCTTCACGAGCTCAGGCCGGAAGCGGATCTCGGCGTCTCGGTGATTGAAGGCAGTCGGACGGCGGCTTTCTTCCAACAGGCCGGGGGGACGGAAGATGCCGATCCCTCCAGCGCGGGAATCGCCTGGATGCTGGGCGAACTGGAGCGAGAGGATTCCCCGCTCAGCCGCATCGCCGGCGGAAAAATGCTGCTGGAATACGACATCGACGCTTCGGGAGACGTCGCGCAGCCGGATCCAGGAGTGTTCCTCTACCCCGAGGAACAGGTGCTGGTGGGCGACGGCCAACAGTCTGGCGATCTGAACATCGTGGTCGACGCGGTCGCTTCGGCTACCGGCCGGAACCCGGAACCCGCCGGACGGCGGCAGATCGAGCGAGTGTATCGGGCGACGACACCGGAGATGAGCGTTCGGTCCGTGGGAGCCTTTCCCTCGCGGGAGAGCGGGATTCGACTGGCGATCACGGGTCTCCGGAAAGCGCACGAGGTCGAGGCGTTTCTGGAACGCGCCGGCTGGCCCGGGCAGCCCTCGGCCGTCGCCGAGGTCGCATCCCCCCTAGAAGAACGCCGCGCCTTCGCCTACATGGGGGTCCATTTCGACGTGGACGCCAACGGGGTGGGACCGGCTCTCGGGTTGAGTTTCTACGCCCGAGAGGAACAGTGGCTGAAGGACATCCGGCACTGGACGCCACTCGTGGACGGAATCCGCGAGCAGCGTCTCGCCGTTCCGGAGAAGCTCTCGGAGCTGACCGCCTCCTCATCGGGAGTCACTTCGCTTTTCGGCAAGTCCGGTCCTTTCCTGCTCGCCCGGGGGATTCACCACATCAAGCTCGTCCTGACCGAGGACCGGGTCGATCAAGTCAAGGCCTATGTCTTCCTCTTGATGCTCGGCATCCGGCCGTCGGTGGGGTGACCCGTTCGGCCGAAGCCGCTGGCTCCCTCCTCCACCCGGATCGGCCGGTTCCGGCTCAGTGATCGGCGGCCGGCCGGAGCTCTCCCCGTGCTTCGAGAGGATCGGTCGCGGATCCGGCTCCGCCTGACTCGCCGCGCCGGTCCAGGGCCATCAGCAGTGGGGGAAGGAGCAGAAAGTCGGCGATCACGGCTAAAGCGATGATCAGCGAGGCAAGCCACCCGACACCCGCGGTAGGGAGGAACGGGGAGAGGACGAAAATTAAAAACCCGGCCACCAGTACGGCCGAGGTCGTGACGATCGCCCGACCGACCGTCTGAAACGCGTAGCGCACCGCGTCCTCCGGCGTTGAAGCGTGCTCCTGCCGCGCGCGCCGGTACTTGCTGAGAAAGTGGACCGTGTCGTCGACCACGATACCGATCGTCATGGCCATCACGACGGACAGCGCGAGCCCGACTTCGCCGACCGCCAGGCCCCAGACGCCGAACCCCATCAGGCCGGGGATGAAGTTGGGCACCAGGCTCAGAAGCCCGATGCGGAGAGATCGCAGGGCGACGATCAGGACCATGGAAACACCCAGGAACGCGACCGCCGTTCCGAACAACATCGCCTGGATGTTGCGCTGACCGATGTGGGCGAACATCAGCGCGGCACCGGCACTCTCCGTCCGCACGATGTGCGGGGCGTTTCCGTCCAGCCAAGCCTCCGCGCGGGTGTGCAGTTCCAGGACTTCCTGCGAGGAGAGCGTCTTCGCGGTCACGGTCATGCGCGTGGCCGACTTGGAGACGTCGATTCGATTGTTGAGGTCGAGGCCGAAGGGGAGCGAGAGCTCGTAGAGCAAAAGGTATTGAGAGGCCAGTTCGCGGCTGGCGGGAAGCCGGTACGCGGCGGGGTCGTCGCCGTGCATGTTCTTGTTGAGCTCCCGGAAGGTGTCGCTGAGGACCGTGACGTGCCGGGTTTCCGGCTGGTCCCGGTACCAGGCCGCGAAGGCCGAGATGTCCGCCAAAAAAGCGGGGTCGGCGATCTCCCCCGGCCCCGGAGAAACCAGCGAGTACTCGAGCAGGGTGTTTCCGCTCAGGCGCTCGTCCAGGAAGTCCGTGTCCTGGCGAATTTCGACGCTCTCATCGAAGAAGTGCACCAGGACGTCGTTCAATTCGTTGCGCGGAACGGCCGCAAGCAGGGCCAACACCACCGCCAACGACCCCCACAACAGTGGCGTCCGGCGGCGCACCACGAATTCCGCCAGTGAGGCCATCGCGGGATCGGCGGCCCGTCCGGTCGCCGGCGCGCGCACCGGCAAGAGCGAGAGCAGCGCGGGCAGGAACGTGACGGAGAGCACGAACGAGGCGCCCACGCCGAATGCCACCAGGGTCCCGAGGTGCCGGTACGGAGGCACTTCGGAGAAATTCATGGTCAGAAAACCGATGGCCGTGGTCAGGCTGGCCAGAAAGACCGGATGCAGATTGACCCGCAACGACTCGACGATGGCCTCGGGTTTCGAATCCCCGGCTCGCAGGCGCTGCAGCAAAGTGACCAGCAGGTGCGCGCAATTGGCCACCGCCACCATCAGTACGATGGTCGGCGCCGGAGCCGTGGGTGGCGTGAACGGCAGGCCGACCCAACCGCCCAACCCCATCGCCACCAGAACGGAAAAGACGATGACGAGTCCGGTCGCCGCCACTCCCGCCAGCCCTCGAATCAGGAGACCGAGCACCAGGGCCATGATCGCCAGGCTCGCGGGGAGGAAGGTAATCTGGCTGTCGATCGACGCGGCCGCGAAGGCGTGGTTGATCATCACCGTCCCGACCAGGCGAACATCGACGCTCGGAAAAAGGTTTTTCGCTTCTTCCGCCAAGCCATACGCGAACGCGGCGACCTCGGGAATCCGGACCGCCTCGTCTTCTGCCGGCAACTCGACGGTGACGTTGACGGCGCTGACGCCACCGTCCCGGGCCAGCAGGTTGCCCTCGATCCGCGGGTCGGCCAGAGCAGTCGCGCGAACCCACGAACGATGATCCGCATCGCTCAGCGCGTCGGGGTCCACGAGTTCGCTCACGGACAGGTCGTCCCCGTCCGCCAGCGTGTGCGGGAAGTTCGCGATCGAATCGACTCGCGTCGAGTACGGTGTCCGCCAGGCTTGTTCGGTGAGCCAGACCGCGGCCGCCAGCGCCTGCTCCGAGGTGGCGTCGCGGTCCTCGGGAACGAGCAGAAAGAGAACGTTGTCGTTCTTCGAGTAGGTGTTCTCCAGCGATTCCAGCGCCAGGAGTTGAGGATTGTCCTGGCTGAAGAAAACCCGGTAGTTGGCGGAGAACTGGAGCTTCAGGCTCCCGCTGGCGGCCACCGCGACCAGGATCAGAGTGACGGCGACGATCGGCCAGCGGGCCGCGACCACCCATTCCCCGAATCGAGCTTCGAAAGGCCTCGTCCTGATCCCGGGCTCGTTCGCCATAGTCGAAGATCCTATGCGAAAACGCCGTCCGGGTTGGGAGCGACCAAGCCGGTGCAGGGCCGGACCGCTACATCGGATTCGAGCCCAGAACCGCGAAAAGGCGACTCTCGGGGCGGAGGAATGTCACACATCCCACCCCAAGAGTCGCCTTAACTGTTCTGAGGACTGCAGTCGCCGGGGCGGACCGTTCCGACCCGGCTGACCGAAGAGTGCAGATTCAGAGGCAGCAGCTGAGGCCAGCAGCGATCGCTTCGAGTTGGTCCTCGTCCAGTTCCACATCGGAACTGGGCGGCAGCGAGAGATGCAATACCTTCGGTTCGCTTTCGTGAACCTTGATTTCGAGGAAGTCGGGAACCGCGATTCCGAATTCTTCCTCGATGACCCCCTTGGGATCCGCCACGAGCTTCGCCCGGAAGGCGGTGTCTTCGACCGCCTTGTCCGTGAGTTGACGACGCATTTCCTCGGCCGTCTGCATCGCCGTTTGCGCTAGCGAGTTCATCGCCTTTCTCCTTTGATCTTGGTGCCCGCTTTGATTGGAATTCGACTTCCATCCCGGCAGGCACCCCTCGTGAACACGAGGACGATCCCGGTTTTCTGAGCTTAGACTCAGGGCTTCGAAAGCCTTTGTCAAATCATTTTGTTCAATTTTGGGCTGTATTCCCCACAGATTCTAAACATTTCGAGAATCGTCTCAGGCAAGCGGATCCGGTCCGTTTCGCTGGACTGCCTCATGCCCTGGGTGTGGCATAGTTCCTCTCCTCGAGAAGATCAGGTTCGTGGCTCCCCGGCGATCTGGATGAATCACAGGTGGAACGGGCGGTTTAGGATCTGCATTCGGTGTTCAACAACCCGTTAAACGAAAAAGCGCTCGCCGCCAGCACCAAACGGCGACAGCAGCTCGACCACCTTTTGAGGGTCACCGCCCCTCACGAGCGTCTGGTTCTGGCCGGTATCGGCCTGATCCTGTTTTCCCTGGGGGTCTGGGCCCTGTTCGGCAGCATCGTCCGCAGCGTCGAACTCGACGGAGTCCTGATCGAGCCTGGCAAACGTCACGAGGTGGTCTCGACCGAGCCCGGACATCTGATCGAATTCCTGGCCGCTCCAGGGCAACGCATCGCGGCCGGGGAGGTGATCGCCCGACAGAGCGTTCCCGAACTGCAGCGGGAGACGGATCTTCTCCGCGACCGGGTGGCGCAGTTGGAGTCGGAAAGCCAGGCGTCCAACGGCGACGCCGGCAGTTCAGGCGCACGGCTGTCCTCGGCCCGGGTGGCATTGCGGCAGTCGGAAGCCCGGCGCACGGCGAAGGAGTGGATCGTCAGCCAGATCGGGGGCGAGGTCATGGCCCTGCGGTCCGCCCCGGGGCAATACCTGCCGACCGGTACCGCCATCGCCCTGATCCGCGAGGCCGAGTCCCAGCCGCTCCAGGCGGTTGCAGGGGTCGACGCGAGAATGTCCCGACGCCTCCGGCCCGGCATGCGGGCTTCCGTCGAGGTGGCGCTGCCGGACGGGGAGACGCGTCGATTGGTTGGGGAAGTCGCCGAGGTCGCCGCCGGGGCGTTGCCGGGATGGTTCTTGGAGCTTCAGCCCGCGTCCGCTGGATCCGGGTACCGAGTCGACGTCTCCCTCGAGCCGGATTCCGAACTCCCCGTGCCGGACGGCACCCCGGGTCGGATTCGCATCGTCCTGGGGCGACAGACGCCCGCCACCCTCCTCGGCCTCGGAAATTCCTGAATGTTTTCCCGTGGCCGGAACAGGGCGGCTGCATCCAACCAGCAACCCGCCGGAAACCCCGAGAAACGGCGGGTCACCACCCCGCTCCTGCTTCAGACGCACGCGACCGAGTGCGGCGCCGCTTGCCTCGGAAGCGTGCTGGCCTATTTCGGCCGCTGGGAGCCGTTCACGGAACTGCGCACCCGGTGCGAGGTCAGCCGGGACGGCTCAACCGCCGCCGGCCTGAAACGGGCCGCCGAGCATTTCGGCCTGGTGTGCTCCGGCTGGAGCGCGGATTCCGAAAAGCTCAAGAAGATGCCCCTGCCCATGGTCCTGTACTGGGAGTTCAGCCATTTCCTGATTCTGGAAGGTTTCGACCGCGACTGGTTCTATCTCAACGACCCGGCCACGGGCCGCCGCAAGCTCTCCCCCGAAGAGTTCTCCACCAGCTTTTCGGGGATCGTGCTGCAGTTTCATCCCGGGCCGGAATTCCAGCGGGGAGGGGCGCGGTCCAATCTCCTGCAACGCCTTCCGCTATGGCTTCGGGGTTCCTGGAGCGCGCTGGCGTACGCGGTCGCCTGCGGGCTGATGCTCGCCTTGCTGGCCCTGGTCACGCCGGCCGCGCTGGCTCTTTTCGTCGATCGGGTGCTGGCAGAGGGGGAACCCTGGGGAGGGTGGATCGCCGTAGCGATGGCCTCCACCGCCGTCCTGGTCTACGGGCTCACCGGACTGAAGCAGCAGTTCCTGCGGCGACTGTCGGTCCGGATCTCGGTCATCGCCAGCAACCGCTGCATGTCGCACCTGCTGCGATTGCCGGTGGAGTACTTCAACCACCGGTTGATCGGCGAACTGAGCGCGCGCATCCAGTCCATCGACAAGATCGCCCGCGGCCTCTCCGAGCACTTTCTCGGCGTGATGATCGAAATCGCAATGAGCGCGGTGTTTCTGGCCGTGATGCTGGCGTACGAGCCTCGGCTGGCGCTGGTCGTGCTCGGCTTGGCGGTGCTGAACGCGGCGCTCGTGCGCTTGATCAGACGCCTCCGGTCCGACGTCAGCCACACTCTGCGGAGGGAGCAGGGACTACTGGTGGGGTTCGGCACCCTGATGCTGAATCAGATGGAAACCCTGAGGATGACCGCCTCGGACGACCGCTACTTCGCCCGCTGGAGCGGACACCAGGCCCGCGAGCTGGCCGCACGCCAGCTGTTTTCGGAGCTGAGCTACGTCAACGCTGCTCTGCCCAACCTGTTCATGATTCTGGGGAATGCTGTGGTCCTGGCCCTCGGGGCCAGTCAGGTCATGGCGGGCGAAATGACCCTGGGCACCCTGGTGGGGTTCTACATCATCGCTTCGATGTTCCTGGAGCCCATCGGGCGCTTTGTGGAATTCGCCGACGAGCGGCAAGCGCTCGAGACGGACATGCAGCGGCTGGACGACATCACGGACACCCGCGAAGACCCCGGCTTGTCGCCACGAAGCAGCAGCTCGGATTCCATCGCCACGTTCAACGGGCGCTTGCGGCTGACTGGCCAGGTCGAACTGCGCGGCGTGACCTTCGGATACAACCGGAGCCGCCGCCCCCTGATCCAGGATTTCAATCTGGTCTTCCAGCCCGGACAGAGGATCGCGATCGTCGGCCACAGCGGGTCGGGGAAATCCACCCTTTCCCGCCTCGTCGCCGGCGTCTACCACCCCTGGTCCGGCGAAATTCTGTTCGACGGCCATCCGCGCCACGAGATTCCCAACGAGGTTCTCTCGCGCTCCCTGTCGATGGTCGACCAGCACGTGGCCCTTTTCTCCGCGAGCGTGCGCGACAACCTCTCGTTGTGGAACCAAGCCGTTCCCGACGAGGACGTGGTGGCAGCGGCCCGGGACGCCGGCATCCACGACGAAATCCTCAGCCGGCCCCTCGGCTATGCAACCCCGGTCGAGGAGGACGGCGGCAATTTCAGCGGCGGCCAGAAGCAGCGTCTGGAAATCGCCCGCGCTCTGGTCGGCAACCCGACGCTCTTGATCCTGGACGAGGCGACGAGCGCGCTCGACGCGGTGACCGAAGCGTTCATCGACGATGCGTTACGGCGCCGGGGAGTGAGCTGCCTGATCGTCGCGCACCGGCTGAGCACGGTTCGCGACTGCGATCAGATCATCGTTCTCGACCAGGGCGCGGAAGTGCAGCGCGGCACCCATGACGAACTGATGGCGGACGAAGACGGAGTCTATTACCGGCTGGTCCGGGCGGAGCTCGGCGGATGACGGACACGGCACGCCGGTCGCTCGCCGAGATCGTCGCCGAATCGGGGGTTGCCGTACCCTCCGCCGGGAATTTGCCCGTGGCAATCGACGACCCCCGATTTGTCTGGTTCATCGACCGGGGCGCGGTCGACCTGTTCTTGGTGGAGAGGCGGGACGGCGCGGAGCAGTCGGCTCCCCAGCACCTGCTGCGCGCCGAATCCGGTCGCCTGCTGCCCGGCGTCGCGCCACAGGTCGAAGGCACGGCACTCAGTCTGATCGCCAAGGGATTGCCCGGCAGCCTGCTGCGGCGCCTGCCCATCGAATCTCTGTCCGCGGTCGGGATCGCAGAATTGGGGGAGCAAATCGACACCTGGCTCATGGACGTTTCCTCCATGTTGTGCCGGGACGTCCCGCATCAGCCGCGGCCCGACGCGGTCCTCACCTCCGGAGAGCCTCCAACCGCCAGAAACGGCACGCTGGCGGCGCGCCGGGGAGTGGTGTGGGCGAAGGAGCTGCCGCTGGGAGCGGGGCTGTTCATGGATCTGGTCGATCCTGCCGATGCCGCTTCCGAGGGCGGATCCGGTACCGGCGCGGTCCCGCTCACCCCCATGACCTGGCTGGTTCTGTTGCAGGAGGTTTCCGTTTCCGTCGAGTCCTCCGAATCGCTCGCCGAGCAGAACCTCCTCTTTTCCGCCCTCGGTGCCTTCCATCGCGTGGCGCTGTCCCTGGAGAGGCTCAACCGCAGTCTGGCGGTCGCCGACCAGGCAAACCTGGAGCGGGCGCGGGTCAGCAACCGTCTCGACGCCGAGGAAGGAGCCCGGCGCGGGCTGTTCAACCTGTACGGCCTGCTGGCACCCGGAGCGGGGGACGGGGGCGATTCGGGCCTGCGCGAAGTCCTGCGGTTGATCGGCCGGCGGGAGGGAATTGATTTCCAATGGCCCGCGAAGACGGCTCCGTCCGATCCCGCCGACGCCCTGCCCGGCATCCTGGATGCCTCGGGGGTCCGCGGACGGCGGGTGAGACTCGCCCCGGAAGACCGCTGGTGGGTCGGCGACAGCGGCTCCATGCTGGCCTTTCGGGTCGAGGACGATCGCCCCGTGGCGCTCCTGCCGGGCGTGCTGGGAAACTATCGACAGGTCGACCCCGTCGGCCCAGGCGCCAGCCGGGTCACGGCCGAGAGCGCCCAGTCGCTCCGCCCCGAAGCCTGGATGTTCTATCCCCCTCTGCCGGCTTCCCGGGCCGGACCGCGAGACCTGCTCCGGGTCGCCCGAAAGGGACTCAGAGCCGACTGGTTGCGCTTCGTCCTGACCGGAGTTCTAGGTGGACTCGTTCTCTTGTTGCCGGCCGTGGTGGTGGGCTTCGTGGCCGACGAGGTGATCCCGAGCGGCGAGGCAGCCCTGCTGTACGGAGTGACCGCAGCCCTGGCGGGGTTCGCGCTGATTCGGGCCCTGCTGCAGGTCCTCCAGGGAATGGCCCTGATGCGCCTCGAAGGCCGGGTCACGTCCCGGATCGAAGCCGCGTTCTGGGACCGGCTGCTGCGGCTGCCTCCCGGCTTCCTGCATCAGTACCCGGCCGGCGAACTGGCCCAGCGGGGAATGACCTTCCAGTCACTGAGAGATGCCGTGCAGGGTGTGGCCACCAACTCCGTGCTGTCGATCGGATTCCTGGCTCCCGCGCTGCTGCTCGTCTCTTTCTACGATCCCGCGCTGGGGGGTGTGGCTTTCTCCTTTGCTCTGCTGTCCCTGCTCGTGACCGTGGCCTTGGGCCTGAGGCAGATCCGCCCGCATGGCCGCATGCTCCGAGCCGTCCAAGGCCTGTCCGGCCGCCTGTTCCAGCTCATCAACGGGATCTCCAAACTTCGGGTCGAGGCCGCGGAGGGCTCGGCGTTCGCTGTCTGGGCACGGAGCTTCCGCGAGCAGAAAAAGTCGGAGCTGCAACTCGGCGGCCTCGAAACGCAACAACAGGCGTTCGGGGCCGCGCTGCCGTTCCTGGCCGGGGCCGTATTGCTGCTGGCGACAACGCTGTTCGGCCGACCGAACCTCACGGTCGGAGACTTCCTGGTGGTGTTCACTCTGTTCATGCTGTTTCAGACGGCTGTGGTCCGCCTGGGTTCTTCGTTCAGTGCAGTGGCCGCCATCCGTCCGGCCCTCGACCAGATCCAGCCGTTACTCGCAGAGCCCCTGGAAACAAGCGCAGAGGGCGACCCCGTCGAAGTTCTGGGCGGTGAAATCGCCTTCGACCACGTTTCCTTCCGCTACGACCCGGAAGGTCCGTTGATTCTCGAGGATGTCTCGATCCACGCGAAACCGGGCGAGTTCGTGGCGATCGCGGGGGAGTCGGGAGCCGGCAAGAGCACCCTGTTCCGGCTCGCCCTCGGTCTGGACAAGCCCTCCGGCGGGTCGGTGTACTACGACGGCCGCGATCTGAAGAACCTCAATCTCAAACAGGTGCGGCGGCAGATCGGGGCGGTTCCACAGGCCGTGCAGCTCCACCCCCAGGATCTCTGGGACAACATCGTCGGCGACCGCCTGGAGGCGACCGAGGAGGACGCTTGGCAGGCGGCCCGACTCGCCGCAGTCGACCGCCAGATCGCGGCGATGCCGATGGGAATGCTCACGCCCGTGGGCGCCAGCGCCGCCGTCACCTCGGGTGGCGAGAGCCAGCGCATCCGGATCGCCCACGCGCTGCTTCGCAACCCCCGCATCCTGCTTCTGGACGAGGCGACGAACTGGCTGGACAACGAGACCCAGTCGAGAATCATGCAGAACCTGGAGCGCCTGACCTCGACGCGGATCGTCATCGCCCACCGCCTCTCCACGCTCCAGCACGCGGACCGCATCTATGTGATGCGGGCGGGAAAGGTGGTCCAGAGCGGGTCTTTCGCGGAACTGGCGAACACCGAGGGCGTGTTTCGGAATCTGGTCCAGCGTCAGATCGCGTAAGCCCCCGCTGCTACAGGATCTCACCGGGAGCCATGAACCTGCGCTCGCGCTCCAGCGTCAGGGAGTCGCTTTCCTCCCACCAGGCCGCGAGTTCCGGATCGCCGCTGCGCGATCGCATGGCCCAGAACTCGGCCGTCCCCGGCAGCGACCACAGCAGCACCAGTTCGTTGGGCGCGTCGACCAGTTCGATCGGCGGGGTGATCCACTGGCCGGCCAGCGTCATGCCGCGCTCCCGCGCCAGCGGCAGATAGCGCTCCCTCAGCCTGACCTGGTAGTTGCGCAGTTCGCCCGCGCGGACCGTGATCCGGTCGAGAATGTAGATCTGGTCCATCCGACCTCCCGCGGAACTCTGGGCCGCCCAACCGAATCCTACGCCCGCCGCCGACGCAAGTCGCCGTCTCGCGGCAGGCGGCAGGCGGCAGGCGGCAGGCGGCAGGCGGCAGAGCGAAACGGCGACGCTCGCTGCGCGCACCCGGCCCGGCTCACAGCTTGGCGATCACGCGCTCCTGGTAGGACTCGACCAGTTCGCGGACGTCGTCGAGCGCGACGCCCTTGCCTTCGTTGGCGGAGAGGATCAGGCGGTCGACGCCCTGCTCGGTATACCGCTTGACGAAGTCGACGTCCCAGGTGCGCGAGAAGTCGAAGCTGCCCGGCCAGATGCTGATCTCGATCGCGGCCGGATCGCGGCCGGCCTCGCGCGCCGCCGCGCGCAGCGTCTCGAGCCGGGCCGCCGTGTCCTCGGGAGAGATCACGTACGGGTACCAGCCGTCGCCCAGACGGCCGGCGCGCCGGGCCGCGAAGTCCGTGCTGCCGCCGATCACGATCGGCACCCCGTCCGGGTTGGCCGGCTTGGTGTCGCAGTACACGCGCTCGAACTGGACGTGACGCCCGCGATAGGTCGAGGGCCCCTCGGCCCAGAGCACGCGCATGGCCTCGATGGTCTCGTCGAGCCGCTTTCCGCGGTCGCGGTACGGCACGCCGATGGCGGCGTACTCCTCCTTCTGCCAGCCGATCCCCACGCCCAGCAGCAGCCGGCCGCCGGAGAGCGCGTCGAGCGTGGCGGCGCGCTTGGCCAGGATGGCGGCGCTGTGCTGCGAGGCCACGATCACCGACGTGCCGAGCCTGAGGCTCCGGGTGCCCGCCGCGATGAAGCTCAACAGCTCCAGCGGGTCGGGCATGGCGACTTTCATGCCGGGCCCGCCCGGCATGCGGCCGTCCTCGGAGTAGGGGTAGAGCGGCTCGTAGTCCTCGGCCACCACCACGTGCTCCACGCCCCAGACCGACTCGACGCCGCATTCCTCCAGCAGCCCGCCGAGCCGGGAGACGTACTCCCCGTCGGTGATGAGACCTGGAGCCATCGGGGGGATCAGACCGAGCTTCACGTTCCACTCCTCGCCGGATTCGGTCGCGGATTCTACTACGCGCCTTGCGCGCTCAGGACCGCCCGGGGCTTCGGGCGGCGGTGATAGGATGCCGCGCATGACCACCGACGGCTGGGATCCGCGCTGGGAGCTGGGTCCGGACTTCATTCCCAAGCGCCGTTACACCAGCCGGTCTTTCTTCGAACTGGAGATGCGCAAGCTCTGGCCGCGCGTCTGGCAGGTGGCGGGCCGCGAAGACGAGCTGCGCGAGACCGGCTCCTACCTGGAGTACCGGATCGGCGACCAGAGCGTGCTGGTGGTCCGGGTCGATCCGGACACGCTCAAGGCGTACGTCAACTCCTGCCGCCACCGCGGCACGCGCCTCGCCGCCGGCTGCGGGCGCTTCGAGGGCGGCACCATCCGCTGTCCCTTCCACGGCTGGGTCTGGCACCTCGACGGCGAGCCGGCCTACATCCCCCGCCGGGAGGAGTTCTCCGCCGAGACGCTGAGCGACCTGGCGCTGACCGAATGCCGCAGCGGCAGTTGGGGCGGGTTCGTCTTCGTCAACCTGGATCCCGACGCGCCCGATCTCGACGCCGCGCTGGCGCCCGCGACCCGCTTCCTGGATCCGATGGGCATCGAGCGCATGGGCGTGCTCTGGCACAAGCAGGTCGAGCTGCCGGTCAATTGGAAGGCGGCGCTGGACGCGTTCACCGAGTCGTATCACGTCGCGGCCACCCACCCGGAGTACGCGGAGTTGGGCACCGACGCGAACCGGTTCGTCTACCACCAGGACCCCGGCGGCCACTCGCACTACGCCTTCCCGCCGACCAACTACGGCAATCCCGGGGAAGCCGGGGAGGCTTCGCCGCCGGAAGACGAGCGCGAGAGCTTCTACCGCTACGTCGCCTACAACGTCGACGAACTGGGAGCGATGTACACCGAGCGCGACCGCCACCTGGCCGGGCAGCTCCGGCAGCGGGAGATTCCCGCCGGATCGTCGCTGGGTGAGGAGTACGCCCAGGCGCTGCACGAGTACGCGCGCGGCAGCGGCTTCACGCTGCCCTCGCCCACCGCCGAGCAGCTCGGCCAGATCGGCGTGCACCTGGTCTTCCCCCACCTGATGCTGCTGCCCACGCTGGGCAACGCGCTGGCCTACCGCGCCCGGCCCGACGGCCTGCGCGCCGACTCCACGCTCTGGGACATCTGGTCGCTGACGATGTTCCCGGACGACGACCAGCCGGCCCACCGAGTCCGAAAGGTCGACTGGCGCGATCCCGAGCAGGTCGGACGCGTGCTCTTCCAGGACTTCTCCAACATGCTCGAAGCTCGCAGCGGAATGCGCAACCGCGGCTTCGAGAAGCTGCGGCTGAACACGGTCCAGGAGCTGAACCTGCTGCACCTGCAGCGGGAGATCGACCGCTACCTGAAGGCCTGAGGACGTCGGCATGGAGTTCGGCTGGTCGGAGCAGGACGTCGAATTCCGGCGCGAGCTGCGCGAGTTCCTCGACCGCACGCTTCCCGCGGACTGGGAGGAGCGCTCCAAGGACGGGCCGGGCAGCGACGCCCAGGCCGAGTTCTCGCGCCGCTTCTGCCGCGCGCTGGCGGAGCGCGGCTGGCTGACCCAGCACTGGCCCGCGGAGTACGGCGGCCGCGACGCCCCGCCCTGGCGGCACGCGATCCTGGGCGAGGAACTGTGGGCGATCGGCGAGCCGCGCGGCCCGCAGTACATGAACGTGAACTGGATCGGGCCGGCGATCATGAAGTACGGCACGCCGGAGCAGAAGGCCTTCCACCTGCCGCGCATCTCCGCCGGCGACGTGTTCTGGTGTCAGGGCTTCTCCGAGCCCGAGGCCGGCTCGGACCTGGCCGCCCTGCGCACGGCGGCCCGGCGCGACGGCGGCGACTACGTGCTCGACGGCTCGAAGATCTGGACGTCCTACGCCAACCACGCCGATTTCTGCATCCTGCTGGTGCGCACCGATCCGGACTCCAGCCGGCAGCGCGGGATCTCCGTGCTGCTGGTCCCGATGGACACGCCGGGCATCGAGGTGCGCGAGATCCCCTCGATCGTGGGCGAGCGCTACTTCCACGAGGTCTTCTTCAGCGGCGCCCGGGTGCCCGTCGACTGCCGCCTGGGGCCCGAGAACCAGGGCTGGGAAGTCGTCGGGTACGCCCTGGCGTACGAGCGGGTCGGCGCGGCGCGCTACGCGCGGGCGGCGCTGGTGATCGACCGGCTGGCGGAGCGCGCGCGGCAGCGCGGCCGGCTGAACGACCCCAGGATCCAGGAACGCCTGGGAGAGGCCCGGGCGATGTGCGAAGCCGGCCGCGTGCTGACCTACCGGGTGATCGACGGCCGCGTCCGGGGACTGCCGCCGAGCGCCGACACCAATCTGGCGCGCGTCGCCGGCACGCGCGCGGACACCGCGATCGCGGAACTGGCGCTGGAGATCTTCGGCGCCGACGCGTTCGAGTACGGCAGCTTCGCCGACTCCAACTTCCGCATGGCGATCACCGCCGGCGTGGCCGTGGGCGCCACCGAGATCCAGCTCAACCTGATCGCCGGCCGCCACCTGGGCCTGCCGCGCGAGGGCTGAAGGTGGACTACGAACTGGACGAGGATCAGCGGGCGATCGTCGAGGCGGTCGAACGGCTGCTGCAGCGGCACGCCGGGCCGGCGCGCGCGATCGAACTCAACCGCGAAGGCGGCTACGACCACGATCTGGAGGCCGCTCTCGACCAGGCGGGCTTCGTCGGCCTGGCCCTGGAAGAGCAGACCGGCCCGCTGGAGGCCGCGCTGATGGTCGAGGCCGCCGCCCGCGCCGGGGGCCAGGTGTCGCTCGCGGCCGCGGCCGTGGTCGCCCCCGGCGTGGCGGAACGCAAGCTGCCCGGCCCGGTCGCGCTCGCGCGCGCGGACCGGAACGCGCCCGTGCGCTTCGCCTCGCACGCGCGCACGCTGCTGGTCGACGCCGGCGAGACGGCCCTGCTGGCGGAACTCTCCGCCGGCGACGTCGAGCCGGTCCGAACGGGCTTCGGCTACCCCGTGGGCCGGGTCTCGGAAGCGGCGCTGGCGCGCGGCGAGTCGCTGGGGCCGGGCTCCGGGGCGCGGCTGCGCGACTGGTGGAGGGTGGCGATCGCGGTGGAGGCGGCGGGCGCGATGCGCGCCGCGCTCGACGAGACCGTCGCCTATCTGAAACAGAGGCGTCAGTTCGGGCGGCCGATCGGCTCGTTCCAGGCGGTCCAGCACCGCTTGGCGGAGTGCTCGATCCTGGTCGAGGGCAGCCGCTGGCTGGCGCTGGAGGCCGCCTGGCTGGGCGCCCCCGCCGAACAGGCCGCCACCGCCGCGGCCCACGCGACGGCCGCGGCGACGCAGCTCTTCGCGGAGACCCACCAGCTCACGGGCGCGATCGGCTTCACCCACGAGCACGACCTGCACGTCTGGAGCATGCGCCTGCAGGCGCTCAAGCTGGAGCTGGACGGAGTGGCGGGCCACCGCCGGGCGATCGCCCGGGCGCGCTGGGGGGCGCCGGCGTGAGGGCCGGCCCGGGACCGGGCGACAGCGGACGGCCGGTCTGCGAAAGTGACCCCGTGCCGGGGCGGCCGGAAAACGGAGGGCGGCGTTGAGCGAGCTTTTCGGCGTCGAAGGCAAGGCCGTGCTGGTCACCGGCGGGTCGCGCGGCATCGGCCTCATGCTCGCGGGAGCCTTCGCGCAGGCCGGCGCACGCGTCTACATCGCGGCCCGGGACGAGGCGCGCTGCCGCGCCGCCGCCGGAGAAACCGGCGCGCACCCGATCGCTGTCGATCTCACGGCCGCCGGCGGCCTGGAGCGGGTCCGCGAGGCGATCCAAGCCCGGGAATCCGCGCTGGACGTGCTGATCCACAACGCCGCCATGCAGTGGCGCGCGCCGCTGCGCGAGCACACCGGTCCGAACTGGTCCCGCACCCTGGACCTGAACCTGCGCGTCCCGTTCGAACTCACGCTCGAACTCCTGCCGCTGCTGGAGGCCTCCGCCTCGCCCGAGAACCCCGCGCGCGTGATCCACGTCGGCTCCGGCGACGGCCTGCGCGTGCCCGCGCTGGAGACCTACGCCTACGGCGCCAGCAAGGCGGGGCTGCACCACCTGACCCGACACCTGGCGCGGCGCCTGTCCCGGCGCCACATCACGGTCAACGCGATCGCCCCCGGGCCGTTCGAGACCGAAATGCTGGCGCCGGTGATCGAGGACTACGGCGACCAGGTGGTCGAGTCCATCCCCCTCAAGCGCTTCGGCGCGTCGGCGGACATCGCCGGGGTCGCCCTGATGTTCGCCTCGCGCGCGGGCTCCTTCATCACCGGGGCCGTGCTGCCGGTCGACGGCGGCATGTCGACCTGCGGGGGCTGAGCCGGATGGCCGCAAAACGCGCGCCGCGGCGACTGTCCGGCTGCCACACGATCGAGGACCTGCGGGATCTCTGCCGTCGGCGGCTGCCGGCCGCTCCCTTCGGCTACATCGACGGCGGCGCCGAGGAAGAAGTCACCCTGGAGCGCAACCGCCAGGCCTTCGCGGAGTACGCCTTCCGGCCGCGGACGCTGGTCGACGTCTCGCGGGTCGACCTGTCCACCGAGATCCTGGGCCAGCCGCTCGCGCTGCCGTTGATCCTGGCGCCCTGCGGCTTCGCGCGCCTGGCCGACCCGCGGGGGGGCGAGACGGCCGCCGCCCGGGCCGCGCACCGCGCGGGCACCGTCAGCGTGCTCTCGTCGATGGCGAGCTCGACCATCGAGCAGGTCGCGGAGGCCAGCGACGGTCCGCTCTGGTACCAGCTCTACGTCTGGCGCGACCGGGGCATCCTGCGCGACTTCATCGACCGCGCCCGGGAATCCGGCTACCGCGCGCTCTGCCTGACGGTCGACGTGCCGGTCTTCGGCCAGCGCGAGCGCGACCTGCGCACCGGCATGACCATCCCGCCCTCGCTGACGCTGCACACGCTGATGAACGTGGCCCGCCATCCGCGCTGGATCTGGGAATACCTCAGCGGACCCCGGATCACCGTCGCCAACGTCGCCAAGTACGCGCCCGGCGGGCGCACCGGCGTCAGCGCCCTGGGTTCCTACGTGAACCAGCAGTTCGATCCGACGCTGAACTGGCGGGACCTGGAGTGGATGCTGGCGGAATGGAACGGGCCGTTCGCGGTCAAGGGCGTGCTGCGCCCCGAAGACGCCGTCCGGGCGGTCGAGACGGGCGTGTCGGCCATCGTGGTGTCCAACCACGGCGGCCGCCAGCTCGACCACTCCCCCGCGCCGATCCAGGTCCTGCGCGAGATCGCGGCGGCCGTCGACGGACGCGCCGACATCGTCTTGGACGGAGGCGTGCGCCGCGGCACCGACGTCGCCAAGGCGCTGGCGCTCGGAGCCCGCGCCTGCATGATCGGCCGCCCCTACCTCTACGGACTCGGGGCCGGCGGCGAGCGCGGCGCCGAGCGGGCGATCGAAATCCTGCGCTCCGAGACCGAGCGCGCCCTGGCCCTGCTCGGCTGCCCCTCGGCCCGCGAACTCGACCCCAGCTACCTGCAGCCCAACTCCCGCTAAGCCGAGACCCGAAAAGGCGCTTGGGAAAAAGGCGAATCCCGGCCTGAGCCTGCATCGACTGACGGCGGCGAGCGGCGCGAATCGCGAGTTGGTCGCGAACTTCCTCCGCGACACCTCTGATGGTGATTTGGACCGTCATGCTTTCAAAATGCAGGCAAAGACATTCTTTTGTAAGTGGACTCGAGTTCCGGTTCCCGGTGAGCCGGGCTCGAGCGGTCGGAAACGGAGGGAACGGCCCGCCCCCGCCCGCTCAGGCGTAGCTCAGGCCCTGGAAGCCGGTCTGGCCGGCGATGCTGCGGTGGAGGAGCTGCACGCCCTTTTCGTTGCGGCCGATCAGGGCGTAGCCGTGCTCGCCCTGGGCGAGCCCCCGGCCGCAGGTCTCCCAGACGGGCCGGTCCTGCCCGACGGCGCGGGCGGCCCGAGCCGCCATCGCCTCGGGCGAGGGCTGGCCGTCGGGAGCCTCAAGCGTGGGGCTCAGCCAGCCGTAACGGAAGCGGGCCTGCCGGACGTCGGGGCCCGGGGTCAGGTCGGCGTAGATCAGGCCGTAGAGCTCCTGCGCCAGCAGCAGTCCCGGCGCGATCCACCACACGCAGCCGATGCTGGCGGCCGGATCCCAGTCTTCGGTCGGCGTCGCGCGCAGGCGCTCGGCCCCGGCCGCGTCGAACATCGGCATGCCGTAGCGCACGTGCGGGCCGATGGCGTCGTAGAACGCCAGGTCGACGCCGGCCGCCTGGGGGTTGAGCGCGAAGGTGTCCGGGTGGACGTAGGGGACGTGCAGGCCTTCCAGCAATCCCTCGGCCACCGACTTCCAGTTCGCGGCCAGCGGCTCGTTGGACAGCGCCGGGTAGTAGTTCATCCCGGTGCAGCCCAGCGAGCCGATCTCCGCGTCCAGCTCGCCCAGGTGGTCCGCCACGTCGATCGGCGCGCCGGGCCGCAGAACCGCCCAGACGAAGCCGTGCCGCTCTTCGCTCGGAAGCTCCACCAGCCCCAGCTCCGCCAGGTCCAGGCCCTGGTGGCGGTCGCGATGCGGCATGCCCACCAGCCGGCCGCAGCTATCGTAGGTCCAGGAGTGATAGGGACAGGCGAAGCTGCGCGCGTTGCCCCGGCCCCGCACCGGTTCGGCCCCGCGGTGCCGACAGTAGTTGAGAAAGGCGTGCGCGACCCCGTCCCCGTCGCGGGTGATCAGCACCGACCGCCCCAGCACCTCGCGCACCTGATAGTCGTGGGTCTCGGAGATCTCGCAGGCGGCGACCAGCGCCAAGGGCGAGGTCTCGAACACCTCCCGCTCCCGGGCCGCGATCTCTTCGCTCCGGTAGTACTCCAGCGGCACCCGCATCGGCGCCTCGGCCAGCTCGGGCCACTGGTTCTCCACCAGCTTCAGAGCGCGCTCGACCAGCCCGACCCCGACCTCCCGCCGCACCCGCGAGTCCTCCCCTGCCCGATCCCCCGCCACCCTACCACCGACGACGCGCCCTACTTGTACGGGTCGTCCAGCGGGTGCAGGTCGAACCCGTCGAAGGCCGCCGTCAGGTCGGCCACGCTCCAGTCCTCGTCGCGCTCGGTCGACTGGGTGACGGCCAGGGGCTGGAACAGGCCGATCTGGTTCTTCTGCACGAAGAAGATCTGGCCGGTCACGCCCGCCGCAGCGGGCGTGCACAGCGAGGCGATCAGCACCGCGACCTGCTCCGGTCGCTGCATCAGGGCGCGCAGGTTCTCCCGGCGCCGATCGCCCTCGATCGAGTCGAGGGCGCCGCTGACCATGCGCGTCTCGGTCGAGGCCGGATTGACGGCGTTGACGGTGATGCCGTGGTCGACCAGGTCGCGCGAGAGCACGTTGGTGAAGCCGAACATGCCGCCCTTGCCGGTTCCGTAGGCCAGCGAGCCCGGCATGCCGATCAGACCCGCCCGGGAGACCAGATTGACCACCCTGCCCCAGCCTCGCTCCCGCATCTGCGGGCAGGCGTGGTGGGCGCAGTTGTACGCCCCCTTGATGTGCGAGGCGGTGACGAGTTCGAAGGTTTCCGGGTCGATGTCCCAGACCCGCGCCTGGCCGCCGGACAGGCCGGCGTTGTTGACCAGGATGTCGGCGCTGCCGAAGTTCTCCAGCGCCGCCGCGACGATCCGGCCGGCCCCCTCGTAGTCCGCGACCGAGTCCCCGTTGGCCACGGCCCGGCCGCCGGCCGCGCGGATCTCTTCGGCCACCGCCTCGGCCTTGGAGGCGTCGCGCCCCGCGCCGTCCGGCGCCGTGCCCAGGTCGTTGACGACCACCGCCGCGCCCAGCCGGGCGAGCTGCAGCGCCGTGGCCCGGCCGATGCCTCCACCGGCGCCGGTGACGATCGCCACGCGGCCCTCCAGATCGATGCTCATGCCCTCTCCCCCGCCGGACCGAATCGCGGCCGGCGCCCTACTCTACTCCGCCGCTCGCCTCGAGCCGCTCGATCTCCGCGGCGTCGTAGCCCAGGAACTCGGTCAGCACTTCGCGATTGTGCTCGCCGATCTGCGGCGCCGAGCGCGGGTAGTGGGCGGTCGCGTCGCTCAGACGGAAGCCGTTGTGCTGATGGAAGCACTCGCCGAGCAGCGCGTGCTCGATGGGCTGAATGTGGCCGCGCGCCGCGAGCTGCGGGTCGTGCAGCAGATCGTCCCAGTCCTGCACCGGCACGGCCTCCAGGCCCGCCGACTGCAGGGTCTCCACCGCTTCCTCGCGGCTGCGCCCGCGGGTCCAGGCGGCGACCGCGGCTTCGACCTCGTCGATCCTCTCCGAGCGCGCCGCGAGCTCGCCCAGAGCGGGGTCCTCGACGCCGACGATCGCCGCCAGGCGCTCCCACTCCTGGTCCGTCCACGCCGCCAGCGCGACCCAGCGGTCCTCTCCGCTGCAGGGGAAGGCCCCGTGCGGGACGGCGCGGGGCGAACGGTTGCCCATCCCCGTGGTCACCCGGCCGTTGACGGAATAGTCCAGCAGCCACGGCGAGAGCGAGTACAGCGCCGCCTCCACCTGCGAGATGTCGATGTGCACTCCGCGCCCGGTGCGCCGGTGAAAAAGCAGCGCCGAGGCCATGGCCGTGGCGCAGAAGCGCGGCGCCAGCGAGTCGGTGATGGTGCCGAACGGCCCGACCGGCTCGCGGTCCGGCCAGCCGGTGAGCAGCGTGTAGCCGCCCAGCGCCGAGCCCTGCGAGCCGAAGCCGGGGTAGTTGCGGTGCGGACCCGTCTGGCCGTTCATGCACGACGAGACCATCACCAGCTCCGGCATCTCCTCGGACAGGGTGGCGTAGTCGAGCCCGAACCCGCGCATGGCCCGCGGCGAGAAGTTCTCCAGCACCAGGTCGGCCCAGTCGATCAGCCGCCGGGCGACCTCGACCCCCTCGGGCCGCTTGAGATTGAGCGCGACGCTGCGCTTGCCCACGTTGAGCGCCGAGAACAGCGAATTCCCCTCCAGGCCGTGGGGGGTGCCGGCCGCCACCGCCATGGTGCGCAGGAACTCGGGACGCGAACGCGATTCCACCCGCACCACATCGGCGCCGTGCTCGGCGAAGTAGCGCGAGGCGATCGGACCGGCGGCGCCCGAGCCGAACTCCACGATCCGCGTCCCCGCCCAGGCTCCGCCTGCGGCCGCCGGGCGCTCCGCTCCCGCCCGGACGGTCCCGGCGGGACGCGTTTCCCAGCCGGGCTCGGGGCCGGAGTCCAGCTCCGGGGCCGGGCTCCGCGCGTCGATCGGCTCGACCTCTCCGCTCGCGCTGCGGGCGATCGCGAAGCGAAGCGGGAACCCGTCGGCGTCGCCGAGTTCTCCGAACATCTCGCGCGCGGCGAGCTGCGAGCTGGCGTAGATCTCCCGCGGCGAGTTGGCGGTCGCCAGCATGATGTTCTCGGACGCCGCCAGCTCGTACAGTTCGAGCATCGGATGGCGCGCGAAGTACTCCGCCAGCGGCGCCTCGATCTCGCGGATCTCCTGGGCGGTCAGCCGGTTCTGGTTGAAGGCGTCCCAGTCGCGTTCGGACCAGGCGGCGTTGGCCAGGCCCTCGGCCTCCAGGATGAGCGTCATCTTCTTGTAGGTCGGCGCGCGCGCCACGCCGCCGCGCAGCCCGAAGCTGAGCCAGCCGTCCTTGCAGCGCCAGATCTCGCGCGTGGCGCCCATGCGCGGCCCGATGCGCTTGCCGCGCGAGCCGCGCTCGCGGGCGTACTCCCACAGCGCGCCCATGCTGGCGACGATCACCGACTCCTGGATCGAGACGTCGATCACCTGCGGGCGGCCCGAGGCCAGGCCGGTCAGCGCCGCCATCGCGGCCTCCGGACCGACGTGCGAGTAGCCGGACGGCTCGCTGCAGCGCAGCGGGGCGCGGTCGGGATCGCCGGTGACGTACATGTTCCCGCTGGCCGCCATCGCCCCCAGGTCGCTGGCGCGCCAGTGCGCGCGCGGGCCCTCGAGTCCGAACGGCGTGACCCGCACCCAGACCGCTGCCGGCGCGCGCCCGGGATCGACCTGCAGAGCGCCGGGCCAGCCGGGCGTGTCGAGAACCACGTCGGCGCCCGCCAGCAGCGCGTCCAGGCGGGGGTCGTCGGCCGCCCGGACCAGGCTGGTCTTGCCGGCGTTCCAGGCCCGGAAGCGCAGCGACTTTTCGGGGCCGCCCCCGTCCGGACCGAGGTCTCCGTCCGCGAACGGTCCGACGCGGCGCAGCGGATCGCCGCCCGGCGGCTCGACCTTGACCACCTCGGCTCCCAGGTCGGCCAGCAGTCGGCCCGTCAGAGCCGCCGGCTCGCCGGCCAGATCGACGACGCGAACCCCCTGCAGAAGTCTCTCGCCCACGCGCAGGCCCCTTTCCGGTTCCAGCCAGTTCTACCACGCGGACGCGGCCGCGAGGCGCACGACACCAGTGCTAGGATCGGCGCGTGCCGCGCCGGAAAGCCATCGTAGCGGGCGCTCTCGGGCTGATCGGTCGCGCCGTGGTCGAGCATCTCTCCCGCGACGGCGACTGGGAAGTGGTCGGGCTCTCGCGCCGCGCGCCCGATTTCGAGACCCGCGCGGAGTTCCTGCCGCTCGACCTGACCGACCGGGACGCCTGCCGGGCGGCTCTCGCCGGGCACGCCGACGCCACCCACCTGATCTACGCGGCGCTGTACGAAAAGCCCGAGCTGGCGGGCGGCTGGCGCGACCCGGAGCACATCCGGACCAACCTGGCGATGCTGCGCAACCTGTTCGAGAGCGTGGAGTCTCCGCGCCTGGAGCACGTCACCCTGCTGCAGGGCACCAAGGCCTACGGCGGGCACCTCGGGCTGCCGATGCGCATCCCGGCCAAGGAGCGCGAGCCGCGCGTGCCGCACCCCAACTTCTACTTCGAGCAGGAGGACTGGCTGCGCGAGCGGCAGGCGGGCCGCGACTGGCGCTGGACGATCTTCCGCCCGCAGGTGGTGCTGGGCGTGGCGGCCCGCAGCGCGATGAACGTAGTGGCGGGGGTCGGCGCCTACGCGGCCCTGTGCCGGGAGCGGAGCGAGCCGCTGCGCGCGCCCGGCCACCGCCACCACGTCACGGAGTGCACCGACGCGCGCCTGCAGGCGCGTGCGATCGAGTGGGCGGGCGCGTCCCCGGCGGCCGCGGACGAGATCTTCAACATCGCCAACGGCGACGTGATCGCCTGGCACGACTTCTGGCCCCGGCTGGCCGAGTTCTTCGGCCTGGAGCCGGGCGAGCCCGACGAGCTGCGCATGAGCGTCGAGATGCCCCGCCGGGCCGAGGACTGGCGGCGTCTGGCGGAGCGCGAAAATCTCAAGCTGGCCGACCTCGACGAACTGATCGGCCTGTCCTGGCAGTACGCCGACATGATCTGGGCGAATCCCCGTCCGGCTCCGGGCGTCACGCTGGTCAGCTCGATCAAGCTGCGCCAGGCCGGCTTCGCCGACTGCGTCGACTCCGAGGACGCCTTTCTGGAGCTGCTCGAAGAGATGCGGCGCGAGCGCTACCTGCCCGCCTGAATCGCCCCCCAGGCTGGCCCGCCGGCACCGGCCGGTGCTAGGGTGCGGGCGTTTCCTCACGCCCGAGGTGCTCCCATGAGCGGAATCTCTGCCTACGGCGCGTACGTGCCCGCGACGCGCCTGCCCCTGGCCCTGATCTCGGGCCGGCCCGCCAAGGAAGGCGGCCCCGAGAAGGCGGTCGCCTACTACGACGAGGACAGCGTGACCATGGCCGTGGCGGCGGCCATGGACTGCCTGCAGGCGGTCGACCGCGCCTCGATCGACGCGCTGTACTTCGCCTCCACGACCTATCCGCTGGCGGAGAAGCAGGCGGCCGCGATCGTGGCCAAGGCGCTCGACCTGCGCCGCGACGTGGCCACCGCCGACTTCTCGGGCTCGCTCCGGGCCGGCACCTCGGCGCTGGAGGCAGCCTCCCACGCCGTCGCCGCGGGCGCGGCGCAGCGCGCGCTGGTGGTGGTCAGCGACTGCCGCATGGGCACGCCGCGGGGAGGGCTGGAGAGCAAGCTGGGCGACGGCGCCGCCGCCTTCCTGCTGAGCGACCGCGAGCCGATCGCCACCTTCGAGGCATCGCACACGGTCCACAACGAGCTGCAGGACCTGTGGCGCTCGGACGGCGAGAGCTTCACCCACACCTGGGAGGACCGCTTCGTGGTCCAGGAGGGCTACACGCCGGTCACCGTCGAGGTCGTCCAGGGGCTGCTGGAGAAGACCGGCCGCGCGGCGGGCGAGTACGACCGGGTCGCGCTGTACGCCACCGACGCGCGCGCCGCGGCCGGGGTGGCCCGGGCGCTGGGCCTGTCCAAGGAGCAGCTCCAGGACCCGCTCTTCGGCCGGCTGGGCAACACCGGCGCCGCGTTCGCCCCCATGCTGCTGGTGTCGGCGCTCGAAACCGCCCGCGCGGGCGAGCGCCTGCTGGTCGCCGGCTACGGCGACGGCGGCCACGCCTTGGCCCTGCAGGTGACCGACCACGTCGAGAAGCTCGAGCCGCGGCTGGGCGTGTCGGGGCATCTGGCGCGGCGACGCGCGCTGCGCAGCTACGACTCGTACCTGCGCTCCCGCGGCCTGGACACCAAGGAATGGCCCGGCGGCGCGGACCTGGGCCTGTCGGCCACGATCCGCTTCCGCGAGCGGGATTCGGACCTGAGCTTCCACGCCGGGCGCTGCCAGGACTGCGGGCAGCTCCACTTTCCGCAGCCGCGGGTGTGCATCGGCTGCCGCGCCAAGGACCGCTGGGAGGGCTACCGCCTGTCGGACAAGCGCGGCACGCTGCTCTCCTACACCTTCGACGCGTTCTTCCCGGCCCCGGAGCCGCCGACCATCATGGTCATGACCGAGGTCGAGGGCTGCCGCGTGCAGGTCCAGTTGGCCAACGCGCGGCCCGAGGACGTGAGTCTGGGCGCCCCCGTCGACTTCACCTTCCGCAAGATCCACGACGCGGGCGGCAAGCCCAACTACTTCTGGAAGGCCGTGCTGGCCGAGCAGGGAGATTCGGCATGAGTGGGACGATCCGGGACCAGGTCGCGATCGTGGGCGCCGGCGCCTGCAAGTTCGGCGAGAACTGGGACCAGTCGCGCGAGGACATGATCGTCGACGCCGCCTACGAGGCCTACGAGGACGCCGGCATCGAGGACCCCGACAAGCAGATCGAGGCGATCTTCTGCGGCTCGGTCTACCCCCGCGAGGGAAGCTGGGAGGTCGCCGAGGCGCTCAAGCTCTTCGGCAAGCCGATCAGCATGCTGTCGGACTACTGCCACACCGGCACCGACGCCTTCCGCTACGGCTGCTTCTCGATCGCGGCGGGCATGTACGACACGGTGCTGGTGGTCGGCTTCGACAAGCCCAAGGACCGCGGCGTGTCCGGCCCCTCGGTCAACTTCGACCGCGTGCGCGGCCTGCCCGCCACGCCCGCGGGCTGGTTCTCGCTCTGCGCAGCCAAGTACTTCGACACTTTCGACACCGGCCGCGAGGACCTGGCCAAGATCGCGGTCAAGAACCACCACAACGGCACGCTGGCGCCCAAGTCGATGCTCAAGCGCGAGATCAGCGTGGAGGACGTGCTCAACGCGCGCATGATCTCCTGGCCCTTCGGCCTGTACGACTGCGCGGCGCAGTCCGACGGCGCCGCCGCGGTCATCCTGTCGCGGGCCGACGGCGCGCGCGGCTTCCGCGACGATCCCGTCTACGTCAAGGGCGTGACGGTGGCGGTCGCGCCGCACCCGCAGCGCGACCCCGACTTCGACTTCCTGGCCTGGAAGCCGACGATCTACGCCGCCGAGGACGTCTACCGTCAGGCCGGCATCGCCGATCCCTTCAAGGAGATCGACGTCATCCAGCTCCACGACTGCTTCACGCTGACCGAGCTGCTCACCTACGAGGACCTGGGCCTGTGCGAGAAGGGATCGGCCAAGGAGCACGTGCACGCCGGCACTTTCGAGCTCGGCGGCGAGCTGCCCGTCAACACCGACGGCGGCCTCAAGAGCTTCGGCCACCCGACCGGCGCGACCGGCGTGCGGATGATCTACGAGAACACCCTGCAGCTGCAGGGACGGGCCGGAAAGCGACAGGTCGAGGGCGCGTCGCTGGCTCTCAGCCACAACATCGGCGGCCCGCCCACCACCTGCGGGATCGCCATCCTGGGGACGAACTGACCCCGCCCGCCCAGCGAGAAACTCGATGACCAGCCCCATGGACCGCATGGCGGACTTCGATCTCACGCCGGAGCAGCGCGAGATCCGAGCTTTCGTACGCGAGTTCGCCGAAAAGGAGATCCTGCCGCACGTCGAGGAGTACGAACGCCTGGAGAAGTACCCGCTCGACCTGGTGCAGAAGCTCTCCCCGCTGGGACTGCTGGGACCGATGATCCCGGAGTCCTACGGCGGCTCCTTCAGCGACGTGGTCAGCTACGGCATCATCTGCGAAGAGCTGGCGCGGGTGGACTGGGTGGTCGCCTCGGTCGTCTCCGTAGCCAACTCGCTGGTCGGCGGCAGCATCCTGCGCTTCGGTAGCGACGCCCAGAAAGACCGCTGGCTGCCCGGGATCGCCTCGGGCGAGGTGATCTGCTCGGCCTGCCTGACGGAGCCGAGCGGCGGCACCGACCTGGGCAATATGCGCACCACGGCCACGCCGGCCGACGGCGGCTACCGGCTGAACGGCACCAAGGTCTTCATCTCGCACGCCAGGCACGCCGGCCTGTTCCTGGCGGTCGCCACGCTCGATCGGGAAAAGAAGCACCGCGGCGTCACGGCCTTCCTGATCGACCCGCACGCCATCGACGGCATGCGGATCGGCGACTTCCCGATGCGCACTCTCAAGCGCGACAACCTGGCCGAGGTGCACTTCGAGGACGCCTTCGTCCCCGACGAGGCCGTGCTGGGCGAGCCGGGCCGCGGCTTCCCCGTGCTGGGGTCGGCGCTGGACCTGGGCCGCTACTCGGTGGCCGCGCGCTGCGTCGGCCAGAGCCAGCGCTGCATCGACCTGGCCGTGCCCTACGCGCTCGACCGCGAGGCCTTCGGCAGCAAGATCGGCGAGTTCCAGCTCATCCAGCAGAAGATCAGCGACATGGTCTGCCGCACCCAGCAGGCGCGCGGGATCGTCTACCAGCTCGGGCGCATGAAGGACGCGGGCGTGGAGCGCTGCTCGATGGAGTCGTCGATGGCCAAGCTGCTGGCCAGCCAGGCAGCGGTGCAGAACGCGCTGGACGGAATGCAGATCTTCGGCGGCTACAGCTGCACGGCCGAGTACGAGATCGGGCGGCTGCTGATGGAGGCCAAGACGCTCGAATTCGGCGAGGGCACCAGCGAGCTGCACACCAAGATCATCGCCGAAACGATGCTGGGGATGCGCAAGGGCTGACGGAGTGGATTCGGACGCAGACACCCACGTCGAGTTCGAGCGCGTCCACAAGAGCTACGACGGCCGCTCCTGGGTGGTGGAGAACCTCGACCTGAGCGTGCGCCGGGGCGAGTTTCTGACCCTGCTCGGACCGTCGGGCTCGGGCAAGACCACCTGCCTGATGATGCTCGCCGGCTTCGAGCCGCCCAGCTCGGGCTCCATCCGCATCGACGGACGCTCGGTGCACACCCTGCCGGCGCGCAAGCGGGGCATCGGCATGGTGTTCCAGAACTACGCCCTGTTCCCGCACATGACGGTGGGCGACAACCTGGCCTTTCCGCTGGAGGCGCGCGGGCTCGACCGCGAGCAGCGCCGCGAGCGGGTGGAGCGCGCGCTGCGGCTGGTGCGCCTGGAGGGATTGGCGCAGCGCCGGCCGGGCCAGCTCTCCGGCGGCCAGCAGCAGCGCGTGGCGATCGCCCGTGCGCTGGTGTTCGAGCCCGAGCTGGTGCTGATGGACGAGCCGCTGGGAGCGCTCGACCGGCGCCTGCGCGAGGAGATGCAGTTCGAGATCCGCCGCATCCAGCGCAGCCTGGGCGTGACCGTCCTGTACGTGACCCACGACCAGCAGGAAGCGATGGCCATGTCGGACCGGATCGCGGTCTTCCGCGGCGGGCGCATCGAGCAGATTGCGGAGCCGGAGGTGCTCTACGAAGAGCCGAAGCGCGCCTTCGTGGCCCGCTTCATCGGCGAGAACAATCGCCTGCGCGGCCGGGTCCGCAGCCGCGAGGGCGACCTCTGCGAGGTGGAGACCGGCGGCGAGATCGTCAAGGCGCTGCCGGTCGCCGAGTGCCGGCCGGGAAGCGAGACCACACTGGTGATCCGCCCGGAGCGCGTCAACCTGGCCCCCCGGCCGGGTCTTTTCGCCAACGAGTACGAGGCCCAGATCGAGGACATCGCCTTCCTGGGCGACCACCTGCGCATCCGCGCCCGGCTCTGCGGCCGCTCGGACTTCATCATCAAGATTCCCAACATCGTGGGACACGGCGCCGTGCTGGAAGGAGACCGGGTGCGCGTCGGCTGGCCCATGACCGACTGCCGGGCGCTCGACCCGGATCCGGAGGAGGACGCGACATGAGCTTCCGTGGAAACGCGCGCGCGCTGCGCATCGCGGCGCTCGCGCTGCTGGCGGCGGCCGCCGCGGGACCGGCGCCGGCGGAAGAGGCCCTGACCGTCGCCTCCTGGGGCGGCTCCTACGCGCGCGCCTGCGCCAAGGGCTACCACGCACCCTTCACCGCCGAGACGGGCATCGAAGTCAGGCTGGACGACTACAACGGCGGCCTGGCGCAGGTCCGCGCGCAGGTGGAGACCGGCAACGTCTACTGGGACGTGATCGACCTGGAGATCGCCGACGCGATACGCGGCTGCGACGAGGGTCTGCTGGAGCCGGTCGACGACCTCGAACTGCCCGCGGCGCCGGACGGCACGCCGGCGGAGGAGGACTTCTATCCTGATACCCAGACCGAGTGCGGCGTCGGAACGCTGTTCTACTCCACCATCTACGCCTACCACCCGGAGAGCTTCTCGGGCGAGAAGCCGGCGACGCTGGCCGACTTCTTCGACCTCGAGAAGTTTCCCGGCCGGCGCGGCATGCGCCGCGTCCCGTACGTCAACCTGGAGTTCGCGCTGATCGCCGACGGCGTCCCGCTCGACCAGGTCTACGCCACGCTCGACACGCCGGAGGGGGTCGACCGGGCCTTCCGCAAGCTCGACACCCTCAAGTCCCAGATCGTCTGGTGGGAGGCGGGCGCGCAACCGCCCCAGATGCTGGCGGACCGCGAGGTCGTCATGAGCACGGCCTACAACGGCCGCATCTTCAACGCCCAGATCCTGGAGAACCAGCCCTTCGTGATCGTCTGGGACGGGCAAGTGCTCGACATCGGCCAGCTCGGCATCGTCGCGGGCTCGCCGAACCTGGAGGCGGCGCGGCGTTTCGTGACCTTCGCCACCCGCACGGAGTCCATGCTCGGGGTGGCCCGCCACATCGCCTACGGCCCCGCCCGCCGCTCCGGCACGCCGCTGGTCTCGACCCACCAGGAGACGGGCGTGGACATGAGGCCGCACATGCCCACCACGCCCGAACACCTCAGCCGCTCGCTGCAGAACGACTGGGAGTGGTGGAGCGACAACGCAGACGAGATGAACGAGCGCTTCAGCGCATGGCTGGCGCGCTGAATCCCACGGCCGCGCGGCGCCGCCCGTGAGCCAGAGACTCGCTCCCGAGAGCGTTCCGCTGCCGCGCACCGGCCGCTGGCGCTCGGCCGGGCTGGCCCTGCCGCTGCTGCTCTTCATCGGCGCGGCCTTCCTCGCGCCCCTGGCCAGCATGCTCACCCGCAGCGTCTACGATCCGCGGGTCGCCGACGCGCTGCCCCAAACGCTGGAACGCCTGGGCGAGTGGGACGGAAGCGGCCTGCCCGGCGAAGCCGTCTACGAGGCGGCCGCGCGGGAGATTCTGAGCGCCCGCGGGGAGCGGACGCTGGGGCAGGTCGCCAGCAGCGTCAACCGCATCCGGAGCGGACTGCGCAGCGTTCTCACGCGCAGCGGGCGCAAGCTGCGCGGCGCGCCCGACGGGCCGAAGCGCGATTTCCTGATCGGCCTCGACCCGGCCTGGGGCGAGGCGGAGACCTGGCACGCCATCCGCAGCGCGGGCGAGCGCGTCACCTTCCGTCACTACCTGAACGCGCTGGATCTGGACCGCCGGCCCGGCGGGCAAGTCGTCCGCCAGCCGGAGGAGCGCCGGATCTACCTGCCGCTGCTCTGGCGCACCCTGGTCGTGAGCCTGGGCATCACGGGACTGTGTCTGCTGCTCGGCTACCCGATCGCCTACCTGATGGCGAACTCGCCCCCGCGCCGCGCGAACTGGCTGCTGCTACTGGTGCTGGTGCCGTTCTGGACCTCGCTGCTGGTGCGGACCACCTCCTGGATCGTGCTGCTGCAGACGCAGGGCGTGGTCAACGATCTGGGGGTGGCGCTGGGACTGCTCGCCGAGGACGGCCGGATCGCGATGATCTACAACATGACGGGCACGTTCGTGGCGATGACGCACGTGCTGCTGCCCTTCATGGTCCTGCCGCTGTACTCGGTGATGCGCGGGATCCCGCCCGTGCACATGAGCGCCGCCGCCTCGCTGGGGGCGAGTCCGCTGCGGGCCTGGCGGCGGGTCTACTGGCCGCAGACGCTGCCGGGCGTGGGCGCCGGTTCGCTGCTCGTGTTCATTCTGGCGATCGGGTACTACATCACCCCCGCGCTGGTGGGCGGCCGCACCGGCCAGCTGATCTCCAACATGATCGCCTACCACATGCAGACCTCCCTGAACTGGGGCCTGGCCGCGGCCCTGGGAGGCGTGCTGCTGGTCTGCGTGACGGCGCTCTACCTGCTCTACGACCGCCTGGTCGGGATCGAGCGCATGAGGCTGGGCTGAGGTGTCGAGCCCGCGAAGCCCCGCAGAGCGCGTCGGCCGCTGGCTGTTCCTGGCGTTCTGCGCGGCGGTGTTCGTCTTCCTGGTCGCGCCGATCCTGGTGATCGTCCCGCTCAGCTTCAACGCCGAGCCCTACTTCACCTTCACCGAGGGGATGCTGCGGTTCGATTCCGAAGCCTACTCGCTGCGCTGGTACCGGGACATCTTCGCCGACGAGAAGTGGACGCGGGCGCTGGCGAACAGCCTGGTCATCGGCGTGTCCGCCACGCTGCTGGCGACCTCGCTGGGCACGCTCGCGGCCCTGGGACTGGCGAACTCCGCCATGCCCGGCCGGCGCTTCGCGATGGGTCTGCTGATCTCGCCGATGGTCACCCCGGTGATCATCTCCGCGGCGGGCATGTTCTTCTTCTACTCCAACCTGGGACTGGCCCAGACCCACCTGGGCCTGATCCTGGCCCACGCCGCGCTGGGTACGCCGTTCGTCGTGATCACGGTGACCGCGACGCTGTCCGGCTTCGACGCGAACCTGATGCGGGCCGCCGCCAGTCTGGGCGCGGGTCCGCTGCGCAGCTTCCGGCGCGTGCAGCTTCCGCTGATCGCCCCCGGGGTCTTCTCCGGCGCGCTTTTCGCCTTCGCCACCTCCTTCGACGAGGTGGTCGTGGTGCTCTTCCTGGGCGGCCTGGAGCAGCGCACCATCCCGCGCCAGATGTGGGCCGGCATCCGCGAGCAGATCAGCCCTACCATCCTGGCCGTGGCGACCTTCTTGATCGCCTTCGCGCTGCTGCTGCTCTTCACCGTCGCCTGGCTCCGCCGCCGCTCCGGCCAAACCCCCACGGCCGCCTGATCCGCGGCCGGGCCGTGGGGTTATTCCGGCTGGGGGGCGATCCAGAGGTTGCGGTAGACCACTGGGTTCCAGTGATCCTGCAGCAGGATCGGGCCCGGCTCGGGGGTCTCGG
The DNA here is from genome assembly GCA_021295775.1 of Pseudomonadota bacterium. GTDB lineage: Bacteria > Myxococcota_A > UBA9160 > SZUA-336 > SZUA-336 > JAGWBS01. The sequence continues at coordinate 99,552 of JAGWBS010000001.1, forward strand.
CTTCTCCGCGCCCGGTGGGGCCGTCGATCTCCACCGCGTCGTGGATCCGAACCCCGTTGTGCCGGACGCTGACCCGCGCCGGCGCGGTCCGGGCGCCCTTCGCGTCGAAGCGCGCGGCCTGGAATTCGATGTCGTAGGTCTGCCAGCTCAGCGGCGGGAAGCTCGCGTTCAGAACCGGGGCCCGCTGGGAATAGATCGCCCCGCAGCCGTTTTCCGCCGCGGGCTCCCCGAACGAATCGAGCACCTGGATCTCGTAGCGATTTTGCAGGTAGACGCCGCTGTTGCCGCGCAACTGTCCGCCGGCCTGCGGCATGAACGGCGTGCGGAACTCGAGGTGCAGCCGGAAGTCGCCGAAACTCCGGGCCGTGACGGCCGGCACCGCCAGCCGGCCCCGATCGTCCCACTCGCCGGACAGTTCGCGAGCGTCGAGCCGGATCGCCCCCGGCGGGGGTTCCTGGCCCAGCGTCGGGCTGCGGCGCTCGACGCGCTCCAGCGAGAACGCGCTGCCGTCGGGAGCGCGGCCTTCGAAGCGTCCGGCCCGGATCTCGCCGCTGTACGCGCCATCGAAACTCGCGACGTCGTCCCCGACGCTCCCCTCCACGACCGTCCGTTCCGTTCCGTTCCAGCCGGAGCCCGGCAGACCGCCGGGCAGAAACACGGCGTCGAAGCGGCCCCGGCCACGCGCGACGACCTGCGCTCCCAGCCCGGGCGAGGCGTACTCGCCCTGCACTTGGAAGTCCGGGCCCGCGCTTTCGGGGTCGGAGGCGGTGGGACCTAAGCAGGCCAGCAGCACAAGCGCCAGCCACGGCGCGGGACGCCGAATCATGCGTCGGCGAACTCGTGCGCCAGCAGCGCGCTCAGGGCCTTCTTCTTGATCTTCCCGGAGTCGGTGAAGGGGAGCTGCGCCTTCTGGCACACCCACACGTGGCGGGGCACCTTGTAGGCGGACAGGTCGCGCCGCAGCCGCCCGCGCAGATCCTCCGGCGTCGCGTCGCGACCCGACTTGAGCACCACCGCCGCCGCCACCAGTTCCCCGCGCTCCGCGTCCGGGATGCTCGTCACGTACGCCTCCGAGACTTCCTCGTACTGGCCCAGGACCGTCTCCACTTCCCCCGGCGTCACGTTCGCCCCGCCGGTCTTGATCATCTCGCCCAGCCGCCCCTTGAAGTACAGCCAGCCGTCGGCGTCGAACCAGCCCGAGTCCCCGGTGTGGTAGTAGCCGTCGCGGTCGAAGCTGTCCTCGCGCTCGATCCTGTGCAGCCCCCGCATGCGCGAGTAGCCCCGCACGCAGACCTCGCCCTGCTCGCCCTGGGGCAGCGTCTCGCCGCTCTCCGGATCGACGATCTTGTGCTCGACGCCCTCCAGCGGCAGGCCGAACGTGCCCCGCCGCTCCACGGGCAGGTCGACGGTGTTGTCGTAGTAGGTGTGCGGCCCGGCGGTCTCGGTCATGCCCAGCGAGTTGGAGCGCAGCCCCGGATCGGCGGGCCGCAGGGAGGGCGGCAGGATGTCGTGCATCGCCGAAGCGCGGAGCCGCGACAGGTCGCGCTGGGCGAAGCTCGGGTGGTCCGCCATCGACTTGCCGTAGTGCTGCCAGCCGACCGCGTTGGTCACGCCCTCCCGCTCCATCAGTTCCAGCGTCTCGCCCGCATCGAAGCGCTCGGGAGCGAGCAGCCGAGCGCCGCGCACCATCACGATCATGGCCGCGGTCATCAGACCGCCGACCCAGAAGAACGGCATCGGCGAGTACAGGCAGTCCTCGGTCCGGACGCCCATCACGTGCGCCAGGTTGTAGGCGTGGCGGACGACCCCGCCGTGGGTGTGCAGGGCGCCCTTGGGGTCGGCCGTGCTGCCGGAGCTGTACACCATCACCATCGTGTCCGCCGGAGTCACGCAGTCCTCGACCTCGCGCAGGAAAGCCGCGTCGATCCGCGCGGCGCCGGCCGGCGGGTCCGTCTCCGGATCGCCCCCGGGCAGCGCCCAGGGCCGGTCGCACTCCCCCCACACCCGGATTTTCCGCAGGTAGGGCGCGGAGGGCAGGAACAGACCGTCCGCGGCGNNNTCCGGCAGACTCGCCTCGAGCCGTTCGAGATAGTCGTGGCTCAGAAAGCTCGAGGCCGTCAGCAGCAGGGAAACGTCCGAATGGCGCAGCGTCCAGGCCAGTTCCTGCACCTGGTAGAAAGTGTTGACCGGCACCGCGACCGCGCCGATGCGTGCGGCCGCGAAGAAGGCCACCAGCCAGTCGGCGCCGTTGGGCATCAGAATGCCGACGTGCGAGCCCTTGCCCGCCCCGTCCGCCAGCAGCGCGCGGGCCAGCCGGGCGGAGCGCTCCTCGAGCTGGGCGTAGCTCATCCGCCCCCAGGAATCCACGATCAGCGTGCGCGGCCCGAAGCGCTCCTTCAGCGTCTGCAGCAGGACGGGCCCGGAAGGGGTGTGGTCGGGAAACGGCATCGGGTCCGGATCGCCCGCCGCGCCTAGACGTCGATGCCGTACAGCGCGGAGGTGTTCGCCCCGGCGATCCGGTTGCGCTGTTCGGCGGTCAGGGACGCTGTGGCCTCTGCCAGCTCGCGGGTGGTGCCGGGGAACTTGGCGTCGGGGTGCGGATAGTCGGACGCCCAGACCATGCGGTCGGCGCCCACCAGCGGGGACTCGGCGGTGAAGGCCAGCGTCGATTCGTCGGGATCGAAGCTGATCCAGCACTGGCGCCGGAAATAGTGCGAAGGCGGGTGCTCGAGCCAGGGCACGTCGAAGCGGAACTCGGCCCAGTGGTGGTCGAGGCGCTCCAGCCAGGGAACGATCCAGCCGCCGTTGGCCTCCAGGAACACCATCCGCAGCTCCGGGAAGCGCTGGCAGACGCCGCCTCCGAGCACGAACGCGATCGTGTTCATCATGTCGATCGGGTTGGACAGCGCCTGCACGAAGAAGTGGTTGTTGTGGCCGAAGTTCAGACCCGGCAGGGCCGGCCGCAGGTCGAGCTCGCCGCGGTTGAGCGCGGTGTCGAAGTCGAGCTGCTTGATGCGCAGGCCCGTGGCGGCGCCCGGGATGTCGCCGCTGAGCAGCGGGTGGAAGCCGAGCGCGAGTCCGGTCTCGGTGAACGCCTCCCAGAGAGGGTCGTACACCGGGTCCGAGAACGGCTTCCAGTCCGCCGTGGGGTTGGGGCGCAGGAACGCCGCCACGATGTGCGGCAGCTTCGCGACCCGGCGCACTTCCGCCGCGGCGGCCTCGATGTCCTGCTGGGGGATCACCGCCGCGCCGTAGAGCCGGCCGTCGCCCTGCGCGCAGTGGTCCGAGAGCCAGTCGTTGTAGACGCGGCACATCACCTTGGCGAAGTCGAGGTCCTCGACGTTGTAGATCGCCAGCAGGCCGGTCGGGTAGAGCACCGTCAGGTCGATGCCGTCGGCGTCGAGCGCCTCCAGCCGGGCGCGCGGGTCGTAGGCGCCGCGGGGCATGTCCGAGAACTTGATCTCGCCGGCGAAGGCGCGCGCCTTGTCCTGTTCGGAAAAGCCCGCCACCGCCGAGGCGACGTAGACGTTGGCGGGCTCGCGCGCGCCGTTCATCACGATCCACTCGTCGCCGTTGGCGTCCGTCTCCGCGTGCCAGACGCGCTCTCGGTAGGCGTGCGGGGCGAAGTCGAGCATCGCGCTGGGGTGCTCGACGATGTGTCCGTCGGCGTCGACGAAGCGGAGTTCGGACATGGGGTCTCCTGGGGGGGGCGTTGGGGGGACATTGTAAGGGGGCAGGGGCGGTTGACTGGGTGGG